>NZ_JBEXRC010000001.1:0-346010 GCF_040612915.1 Streptomyces sp. NPDC006326
AGTCTGTTGTCTTTCCGGGGCGGGCCGGGCGGTCAAGGGTGGCCGAAGGCCATCGCGAAGCGACGCGAACGAAGAGAGCGCCCTTGACGGCCCGGACCGACACGGAAGGACAGTGGACTGACGGGACGCCCCCGGAACTTCTCCGATGCCGGGTGCGGGAATCCCGCCCCCCGAAGCCACCGCCCCGCGCCTCCCACCCCCGCCCCCCGGGCCCCCCGCCCCCCGGAGCCCCCTCACCGCCCCGCCACCGCCGCCGCCGTCGGCGTGATCGTCGTTTCTGCCGGGCCGCGGCTGTCCGCCTCCCGTTGCCTCTCCGCGCTGTCGCTGATGCGCAGCAGCAGGGCGACCATCACCCAGTTGGCCAGGAGGGAGGAGCCGCCCTTCGCCAGGAAGGGCAGCGCCTTGCCCGTCAGGGGGATCAGGCCGGTCACGCCGCCGGCCACCACGAAGACCTGGAGAGCCAGCGCCGCCGACAGGCCCACCGCCAGCAGCTTGCCGAAGGGGTCGCGGGCGCCGAGGGCCATGCGCAGCCCCCGCTGCACCAGGAGCGCGTACAGGAGCAGCACCGCCATGACCCCCGCCAGGCCGAGTTCCTCGCCGACCGTGGTCAGGATGAAGTCGCTGCGGCCCGCGAACTTGATCAGCTCCGGGTGGCCCAGGCCGAGCCCCGTCCCCGACATCCCTCCGGTGCCGAAGCTGAACAGTGCCTGCGCGGACTGGTCCGAGGTCACCCCCGGCGGCCGGTCCTTCCAGTAGTACGACAGCGGGTTCAGCCAGGCGGCCACGCGCGCCTTCACGTGCGGCTCCGTCGAGCCCACCACGAACGCTCCGCCCGCGGCCATCAGCAGGCCGCACACGATCCAGCTGGTGCGCTCGGTGGCCACGTAGAGCATCACCACGAACACACCGAAGAAGATCAGCGACGTGCCGAGGTCGCGCTCGAAGACCAGTACCAGCAGCGAGACGATCCACACCGTGACGATGGGTCCGAGCTGGCGCATCGGGGGCAGCCGCATGCCGAGGAACCTGCGGCCCGTCAGGGCCAGCGAGTCGCGGTGGACCACGAGGTACCCGGCGAAGAAGACCGCGATCATGATCTTCACGAACTCGCCGGGCTGGAGCGAGAAGCCCCCGATGACGATCCAGCGCTTCGCGCCGTACGTGTCCGCGGGCGAGAAGGCCGGTGCGATCAGCAGCACCAGCGCGGCGGCCATGGTGAGGTAGATGAAGCGCTGCAGCAGCCGGTGGTCGCGCAGCAGGGCGACCACCGCGATGCAGGCGGCGACGCCGATGACCGTCCACACCAGCTGTCCCGGCGCGTTGGCGTCCGCGCCGTACTTCTCGATGTACGACTGGTCCAGCCGGTGCAGCAGCACCAGCCCCAGCCCCGTGAGCAGCATCGCGAGCGGGAGGACCAGCGGGTCCGCGTAGGCCGCGAAACGGCGTACGCCGAGGTGCCCGACCAGCGCGAGGAGGCTCATGCTGATGGTGAAGCCGGTGAGGTTGGCGGGGAGCACCCCGTTCATCGCCAGGCCCGCGCTCGCGTGCCCGGCGACGGCGATGGCGACGACGAAGACCAGCAGCAGCGCCTCGGTGCGGCGGCGCGCGCCGGCGGTCGTCAGCGGCCTCAGTCCGCGCACGGGGCGCCGCCGTCGTCGATGGACGCCGCGGTAGCGGAGGCCCTCGGTCCGATCTGCTCGGCAATGCGGCGCTTTATCTTCATATCGACTATGACGTCGGAGCCCCCGCCGTGGTTGCCTCGCGGGCGTTCGTACCCCCGCCCGGCACCCCCGCCCGGTACCCGCCCGCGGCCCCCGCCCACCCCGCCCCGACGCCCGGACTGACGCCACGCGGTGGACCGTATTGGCACTCCGCTTGACCGAGTGCTAATCGCCGGAATAGTCTCGCACCTGGCACTCGCCCCCGGTGAGTGCCAACACAGCGACGGGCAGGTCCGGCACCCGCGACGACGGATCCACCTGGTCGCCACCTCAGACAGTTAACCCCGTGAGATCTCCGAAGGGGGAGGTCGGATCGTGACGACCGCCAGCTCCAAGGTTGCCATCAAGCCGCTTGAGGACCGCATCGTGGTCCAGCCGCTCGACGCCGAGCAGACCACGGCCTCCGGCCTGGTCATCCCGGACACCGCGAAGGAGAAGCCCCAGGAGGGCGTCGTCCTTGCCGTGGGCCCGGGCCGCTTCGAGGACGGCCAGCGTCTCCCGCTGGACGTCAACGTCGGCGACATCGTGCTGTACAGCAAGTACGGCGGCACCGAAGTGAAGTACAGCGGCGAGGAGTACCTCGTCCTCTCGGCTCGCGACGTCCTCGCGATCGTCGAGAAGTAATCACTGAAGTCACCACTTCTGCACTTCAGCAGAATGCTTTGAGCTGCGCCCCTGGCCACCCCGCTGATCGCCGGGCGGCGAGGGGCGCAGTTCGTTAAACCCGAGTTTTCGAGAGGGCTGAACCGCTCCCATGGCGAAGATCCTGAAGTTCGACGAGGACGCCCGTCGCGCCCTCGAGCGCGGCGTCAACAAGCTTGCCGACACGGTCAAGGTGACGATCGGCCCCAAGGGCCGCAACGTCGTCATCGACAAGAAGTTCGGCGCCCCCACCATCACCAACGACGGTGTCACCATCGCCCGCGAGGTCGAGCTGGACGACCCGTACGAGAACCTGGGCGCCCAGCTCGTGAAGGAGGTGGCGACCAAGACCAACGACATCGCGGGTGACGGCACCACCACCGCCACCGTGCTGGCCCAGGCGCTGGTCCGCGAGGGCCTGCGCAACGTCGCCGCCGGCGCTTCCCCGGCCGCCCTGAAGAAGGGCATCGACGCCGCGGTCAAGGCCGTGTCCGAGGAGCTCCTCGCGACCGCCCGCCCGATCGACGACAAGTCCGACATCGCCGCCGTGGCTGCGCTCTCCGCGCAGGACCAGCAGGTCGGCGAGCTCATCGCCGAGGCGATGGACAAGGTCGGCAAGGACGGTGTCATCACCGTCGAGGAGTCCAACACCTTCGGCCTGGAGCTGGAGTTCACCGAGGGCATGGCCTTCGACAAGGGCTACCTCTCGCCGTACATGGTGACCGACCAGGAGCGTATGGAGGCCGTCCTCGACGACCCGTACATCCTGATCAACCAGGGCAAGATCTCGTCCATCCAGGACCTGCTGCCGCTCCTGGAGAAGGTCATCCAGGCGGGTGGCTCCAAGCCGCTGCTGATCATCGCCGAGGACGTCGAGGGCGAGGCCCTCTCCACCCTCGTCGTCAACAAGATCCGCGGCACCTTCAACGCGGTCGCCGTCAAGGCGCCCGGCTTCGGTGACCGCCGCAAGGCGATGCTCCAGGACATGGCCACCCTCACCGGTGCCACCGTCATCGCCGAGGAGGTCGGCCTCAAGCTCGACCAGGCCGGTCTCGACGTGCTGGGCTCCGCGCGCCGCGTGACCATCTCCAAGGACGACACCACCATCGTGGACGGCGGCGGCAACGCCGAGGACGTCCTGGGCCGTGTCAACCAGATCAAGGCCGAGATCGAGTCCACCGACTCGGACTGGGACCGCGAGAAGCTGCAGGAGCGCCTGGCGAAGCTCGCCGGCGGCGTCTGCGTCATCAAGGTCGGCGCCGCCACCGAGGTGGAGCTCAAGGAGAAGAAGCACCGCCTTGAGGACGCCATCTCGGCGACCCGCGCCGCGGTCGAGGAGGGCATCGTCTCCGGCGGTGGCTCCGCGCTCGTCCACGCCGTGAAGGTGCTGGAGGGGAACCTGGGCCTGTCCGGCGACGAGGGCACGGGTGTCGCGGTCGTCCGCCGCGCCGCCGTCGAGCCGCTGCGCTGGATCGCCGAGAACGCCGGCCTTGAGGGCTACGTCATCACCTCGAAGGTCGCCGAGCTCGACAAGGGCCAGGGCTTCAACGCCGCCACCGGTGAGTACGGCGACCTGGTCAAGGCCGGCGTCATCGACCCGGTCAAGGTCACCCGCTCCGCGCTGGAGAACGCCGCTTCCATCGCCTCCCTGCTGCTGACGACCGAGACCCTGGTCGTCGAGAAGCCGGCTGAGGAAGAGGCCGAGGCCGGCCACGGCCACGGTCACGGCCACAGCCACTGACGCAGGCCGAGCCGGGCTGAGCCGGGCTGAGCCGAGCTGAACCGGGAAGGGCCCCGGTCACCGCTTCCGAGCGGTGACCGGGGCCCTTCCCCGTGTCCGGCGCGGTCCTGCCGGTGCCCGGTCAGGTGTCCATCATCCCGAGCTGCCGCATCAGGCCCATGGCGTCGTAGTGCCACCAGCCTTCCTTGATCATTCCGTCCTCGCAGCGGAAGACCGTCGTGCCGGTCATTGTGCAGCTCTTGCCGGTCGGGGCGACTCCCATGAACTCGCCCTTGTGGGTGCCGGTCCAGGTCCACAACGTGGTGACGTAGTCGTCCTGGGCCATCTGTGCGTCGATCGTGAAGTTGAAATCGAAGCCATCGCGCCACATCCGGACGTCTTCGCGCATCCCCTCCGGGCCGATCTTGTCCTCGGGGTTGCCGATGTCGTGGTCACGGAAGTCCGCGGCGAAGATCTCGTCCGCCGCGGACATGTCGCCCTTCATCGCGAGGTCGTTGAACATTCGGTTCGCGAGCATGGTGTTGAGGTGCTCGTCGCGTACGACGTCCAGGTTGGTGAACCTGGGCATCCCGTCGCAGAGGGCCACCATCTCCTGGAACATCTGGTCCGTCTCCGGGAGATGAGAGTTCTTCATGGCCTCTTCGTACGACGGGAATTCGACGACGTCGACGTAGTGGGTGTCGGACTCGCGGTCCTTCGCGATGACGCTGTGGGTCACCGTGCGCTTGCCGTTCGTCTTCGCCAGGTACCGGTCGAGGACCTCGTTCAGGTCCTCGGGCCTGCTCGTCTCATAATCGACAATTTGTACGAATGTCATGGCGTCTCCCGGGCTGGATGAGGTATGTCCATTTTAGGGAGAATTCGCCCATAAGGGTCTACTGGGGGCCGTACTTGCGGCCCGTGCGCGAGCTCACCCCGCCCAGCAGCCCGCGCGGCGCCAGCTTCACCACGCCCATCAGCGCCTTGTACCGCGGATCGGGGATCGAGACCGTCTTGCCGCGCGCCAGGTCGGCCAGCGCCGAGGCCACCAACTTGTCGGCGTCGAGCCACATCCAGCCCGGGATGTTGTCCGTGCCCATGCCGGCGCGCTGGTGGAACTCGGTCCGTACAAAGCCGGGGCACAGCGCCATCAGCCGCACCCCGGAGCCCGCCAGGTCCTTCGCCGCGCCCTGGGTGAACTGGACGACCCAGGCCTTGCTCGCCCCGTACGTGCCGCGCGGTACGAAGGCCGCCACCGACGCCACGTTGACCACTCCGCCCCGGCCCCGCGAGCGCATCGACGCGGTGGCAGCCGAGGTGAGCCGCAGGACGGCCTCGACGTGCACCTTGAGCATGGCCAGCTCGTCGGCCATGGAGACTTCGAGGTAGCGGCCCTTGTTGCCGAAGCCGGCGTTGTTGACCAGCAGGTCCACCGGGTGCGTGCGGTCGTCGAGGCGCTGCTCCACCGCCGCGATGCCCTCGTCGGTGGCGAGGTCGGCGGTCAGCACCTCGGCCTCGATCCCGTGCCGGTCGTGCAGCTCGGTGGCCTGTTCGGCGAGCCGCTTGGTGTCGCGGGCCACCAGTACGAGGTTGTGGCCCTGGGCGGCGAGCCGCCGGGCGAAGGCGGCGCCGATGCCCGCCGTGGATCCCGTAATCAACGCAGTCGTCATAGGCGCAACCTAGCCGCCCCCGGTGACGGGTTCAGCAGCCTGTGCGTGCCGTGACTGCTTCTGCAGGTACGTGCGTACCGTCTCGTGGGCCTTCGGCTCCATCGCCCCGCCCGCCGCGAGCGTCCGGGGGAGCAGTGCGCGCTCCGTGGTGAAGGCGCGGAACCAGAGCCCGACCGTCACGTCGTGGTCCGGGCGGTGTACGAGCTCGACCGTGTCGCCGGCGCCGACCCGGCCCTCCCGGATCACCCGCAGGTAGGCGCCCGGACGTGCGGCCCGCGTGAACCGCTTGACCCAGGCCTTCTCCCCCAGGGCCCCCTGGAAGGTGCGGCAGGGGATGCGGGCCGAGGCCACCTCCAGGACGAGGTCCGCGCCGATCCGCCAGCGCTCGCCGAGCAGCGCGCCGGTCAGGTCGATGCCGGAGGTGGTGAGGTTCTCGCCGAAGATCCCGGCGGGCAGTTCGCGGCCCAGCTCGCGCTCCCACCAGTCCAGGTCCTCGCGTGCGTAGGCGTAGACGGCCTGGTGTTCGCCGCCGTGGTGGCGCAGGTCGCAGACGTCGTCGCCCTCGACGCCGCTGGCGCCGGTCCCGCGGGGGCCCGGCGCGAAGACGCGGACGCTGCCGGCGACCGGGCGCTTGCCGATCCCGGTCAGGCCGCCCTCGGCGTCGGTGTACTCGACGGCGGCGGCGCGGCCGGTGTTCACGGAGAGGATTCGCCTGCGGGGCGCGGGCGCGGAGGTGGCGGCCGCGGAGGTGGCGGTCCTGGTGGCGGGTGCGGCGCCGGCGGGTCCGGGGATCGGAAGCATGGCCGCTACGGTAGCCGAGCTCTCCCAAAGGTGGCACCGGGATATTCGCCGCGCGGTCAAAGCAGGGCTTATGCTCGAAGAATGATCGAGGCACGCCATCTCCGGGTCCTGCGCGCCGTGGCCGGTACGGGTTCCTTCTCCGCCGCCGCCCGCGAGCTCGGCTGCACCCAGCCCGCCGTCTCGCAGCAGATGAAGGCGCTGGAGCAGTCCGCCGGCACGCCGCTGCTCGTCCGTACCGGGCGGGAGATGCGCCTGACCCAGGCCGGGGACGCGCTGGTCCGGCATGCCGCCGGGATCCTCGCCGGGCTGACCGCCGCCGAGGAGGAGGTCGCGGCCATCGCGGGGCTGCGCGCCGGGCGGGTCCGCCTCGTGTCGTTCCCGAGCGGCAGTTCGACGCTGGTGCCGACCGCCCTCGCGGCGATGCGGGCCGAGCACCCGGGCACCCGTGTCTCGCTGGTCGAGGCGGAGCCGCCGCGCTCGGTGGAGATGCTGCGCGACGGCGACTGCGACGTGGCGCTGGCCTTCCGGTACGCGGGTGCCTCGGCATCGGCCGCCGAGTGGGAGGACCTGGTGGTGCGGCCGCTGCTGACGGACCGGCTCGTCGGGCTGGTGCCCGAGGGGCACCGGCTGGCCGGTGCGGAGCGGCTCGGCATGGCGGAGCTCGCCGACGAGCCGTGGATCGCGGGCTGCCCGCGCTGCCGCCGGCACCTGGTGGAGGTCTGCGAGGGTGCGGGCTTCACCCCGCGGATCGACTTTGCCACCGACGACTATCCGGCGGTGGTCGGCCTGGTGGGGGCGGGGCTGGGCGTCGCGGTGCTGCCGGAGCTCGCGGTGGAGTCCGTACGGGCCAAGGGGGTCGCCACCTTGGCCGTGGAGCCGGCCGTCGAGCGCGAGGTCGTGGCGCTGACGCTGCCGGACCTCGCCCGGGTGCCGGCCGTGGCCGCGACCCTGACCCAGCTGGAGCGCGCCGCCGCGCGCTGACCGAACCGCCCGTACGGCGGTACTGCGGTTCGGCCGAACGCGTGGCGTGCGGCGCGCTCCCGCGAAGGGAAACGTTCCTTCGTACTCTCCGGTCAGTTACCGGTCAATGGGGGGTGGACGGTCCGATCGTGGTCGATGCGGGGATCAGTCGATGGCGGGCGCGGCCCATCAGTTCCTCGCGCTCGTCCTCGGTGAGGCCGCCCCACACCCCGTAGGGCTCGCGGACGGCGAGTGCGTGCGCGGCGCATTCCGAACGCACCGGGCATCGCATGCAGACCTCTTTGGCCGAGGCTTCGCGCGCACTCCTGGCCGCGCCCCGCTCGCCTTCCGGGTGGAAGAAGAGGGAGCTGTCGACCCCGCGGCAGGCAGCGAGCAGCTGCCAGTCCCAGAGATCGGCGTTCGGTCCGGGGAGGCGGGAGAAATCTGCCATGGGTAGTCCTCTTGGTCGCCGGTACTGAGACGGTTACGGTCCAAGTCTCCACACCTACTGTCGTAGTAGATGTAAATATGACTCATTGGGAATCTAGCCTCAGACACATGCCAAACGGAAGGAAAGCCGCCAAATAGGGCATAGCTCCAGATGGAGGACGCGCGCCGAGTGGTTGCGGCGCGGTGATCGCTTCCTCACGTAGAGTGCCGAAGGTGTCCGTCCGACCCGTAACTCTTTCGAGTGACCATCGTTGAGAGAGCGAAGGCGGTTGAACCAAGAAGTTCCCGGACAGGTGTCCGAGAGCATCGACCGCACAGGTGACGATACGTACCAGCCTGGAGGCTCAAGGTGACGCGCATCAGCAGCTGCGGAGGGCGGTCATGACATCCGTCCTCGTCTGCGACGACTCCCCGCTTGCCCGAGAGGCGCTCCGTCGCGCGGTTGCCACCGTGCCCGGCGTCGAGCGTGTGACGACGGCTGCCAACGGCGAGGAAGTCCTCCGCCGCTGGGGTGCCGACCGCTCCGACCTGATTCTGATGGATGTACGGATGCCGGGGCTGGGCGGTGTGGAGACGGTGCGCCGACTGCTCTCGGCCGATCCGGGCGCCCGCATCATCATGCTGACGGTCGCCGAGGACCTGGACGGGGTGGCCCTGGCGGTCGCCGCCGGCGCCCGGGGCTATCTGCACAAGGACGCCTCGCGCGCCGAGCTGCGGGCCACGGTCACCCAGGCGCTCGCCGACCCCACCTGGCGCCTGGCCCCGCGCCGGCTGCGCTCGGCCGAGATGGGCGCCGCGCCCACGCTCACCGCGCGCGAGATCCAGGTGCTGGAGGGCATGAGCCACGGCCGGTCCAACGCGGAGATCGGGCGCGAGCTCTTCCTCTCCGAGGACACGGTCAAGACGCACGCCCGCCGGCTGTTCAAGAAGCTCGGCGCCTCGGACCGGGCACACGCGGTGGCCCTCGGCTTCCGCTGGGGCCTGGTCCGCTGAGCGTGCGCTCGCCCGCCGGCCGCTGACCAGCTGACGGAGAGCGGTCCCGTCCGCCACCGGCGGGCGGGGCGGCGCGTCCCGGGGCTCGGGGCGCCGGCCCCGGCAGGACGCCGGCCCGCCGGGGGATTGGCGGGGCTCGATCCGGGGGACGTGTCGCTTCGAGCGCGATGCCGCATCCTTGAGGTGTGGCGCATTTTCTGGGATGGGGCCTCAGGGAGTATTCGGGCGAGCGGGAGGGGAGGGCGCAGTGATGAGTTCAGGCGCACCCGCTCATAACGCTTCGATGCACAACACGGACCGTGGTGCCGCGGATGCTCCCGCGCCAAGGCACCATGGATTGATGCGCGACGACGAGGCCCTGGGGTCACCCGCGGCCACAGGCCCCACCGGCGCCGCCAAGGGCGGCAGCGCCGGGGCCGTCAGCGCGCTCGTACGCAGGGCGGTCGAGGGCGACGAGCAGGCCACGCACGATCTGCTGGCCTTCGTGCACCCCCTCGCCATCCGCTACTGCCGCACCCGGCTCTCGCGGCTGCCGGGTGATGCCCGCCACTTCGTGGAGGACCTGGCGCAGGAGGTCTGCGTCGCCGTCCTGATGGCACTGCCGCGCTACCGCGACACCGGGCGCCCCTTCGAGGCCTTCGTCTTCGCGATTGCCGCGCACAAGGTGGCGGACCTCCAGCGGGCCGCCATGCGCCACCCGGGCAGTACGGCCGTGCCCTCGGACGAGATGCCGGAGCGGCCGGACGACTCGCTGGGCCCGGAGGAGCGGGCGCTGCTCAGCAGTGACGCCGCCTGGGCCAAGAAGCTGCTCGCCAACCTTCCGGAGAACCAGCGCGAGCTCCTCGTCCTGCGCGTCGCGGTCGGCCTGACGGCCGAGGAGACGGGCCAGATGCTCGGCATGTCCCCGGGAGCGGTCCGCGTGGCACAGCACCGGGCGCTCAGTCGGCTGCGCGCCCTCGCCGAGCAATAGCAGATTCGTAGGAAAAGACGAAACTTCTGCTTGACCTTGCTCGTGGAATGAGACGCCTCGCGATCCCGTTAGCATGGACATCCGCGCTGAGCAAGACCATTTGGGAAGGTGTCATGACTGTGAACGCCGACGGAGTGCCCGACAAATTCGCCACCCTCGGGCTCACTTATGACGATGTCCTGCTGCTGCCGGGCGCGTCCGACATGGCACCGGACGCGATCGACACCTCCTCCCTCATCTCGCGCAACGTCCGGGTGAACGTTCCGCTGCTGTCCGCCGCCATGGACAAGGTCACCGAGGCCCGCATGGCCATCGCGATGGCCCGCCAGGGCGGCGTCGGCGTCCTGCACCGCAACCTCTCCATCGCCGACCAGGCCAACCAGGTCGACCTGGTCAAGCGCTCCGAGTCCGGCATGGTCACCGACCCGATCACCGTGCACCCGGACGCCACGCTCCGCGAGGCCGACGAGCTCTGCGCGAAGTTCCGGATCTCGGGCGTTCCGGTCACCGACCCCGCCGGCAAGCTGCTCGGCATCGTCACCAACCGCGACATGGCCTTCGAGTCGGACCGCAGCCGCCAGGTGCGCGAGGTCATGACCCCGATGCCGCTGGTCACCGGCAAGGTCGGCATCTCCGGCGTGGACGCCATGGAGCTGCTGCGCCGACACAAGATCGAGAAGCTGCCGCTGGTCGACGACGCGGGCGTCCTCAAGGGCCTCATCACCGTCAAGGACTTCGTCAAGGCGGAGAAGTACCCGAACGCCGCCAAGGACAAGGACGGCCGCCTCCTGGTCGGCGCCGCGGTCGGCGTCGCGGGCGACGCGTACGAGCGCGCCCAGGCCCTGATCGAGGCCGGTGCCGACTTCATCGTCGTCGATACCGCGCACGGCCACTCCCGCCTGGTCGGCGACATGGTCGCCAAGATCAAGTCCAACTCCTCCGTCGACGTGATCGGCGGCAACGTCGCCACCCGTGACGGCGCCCAGGCGCTCGTCGACGCCGGCTGCGACGGCATCAAGGTCGGCGTCGGCCCGGGCTCCATCTGCACCACCCGCGTCGTCGCCGGCATCGGCGTCCCGCAGGTCACCGCCATCTACGAGGCCTCGCTCGCCGCCAAGGCCGCGGGCGTCCCGGTCATCGGCGACGGCGGCCTGCAGTACTCGGGCGACATCGCCAAGGCGCTCGTCGCGGGCGCCGACACGGTGATGCTCGGCTCGCTGCTCGCCGGCTGCGAGGAGTCCCCGGGCGAGCTGCTCTTCATCAACGGCAAGCAGTTCAAGTCGTACCGCGGCATGGGCTCGCTCGGCGCGATGCAGTCCCGCGGCGACCGCAAGTCCTTCTCCAAGGACCGCTACTTCCAGGAGGGCGTGGGCGGCGACGACAAGCTCATCCCCGAGGGCATCGAGGGCCAGGTCCCCTACCGCGGCCCGCTCTCCGCGGTCGTGCACCAGCTCGTCGGCGGGCTGCGCCAGTCGATGTTCTACGTCGGCGGCCGTACGGTGCCCGAGCTCCAGGAGCGCGGCCGTTTCGTCCGCATCACCTCGGCGGGCCTCAAGGAGAGCCACCCGCACGACATCCAGATGACGGTCGAGGCGCCGAACTACAGCCGCAAGGGCTGACCGGCCGGCACGGTGACATCCCGCAGGGGCGGGT
Organism: Streptomyces sp. NPDC006326; assembly: GCF_040612915.1. Taxonomy (NCBI): domain Bacteria; kingdom Bacillati; phylum Actinomycetota; class Actinomycetes; order Kitasatosporales; family Streptomycetaceae; genus Streptomyces; species Streptomyces sp. NPDC006326. The sequence continues at coordinate 11,581 of NZ_JBEXRC010000001.1, forward strand.
CCGCAGGGACCCGCCCCTGCGGCATGCGTCCGTACAGCGGTCAGCGGAACGCAGGCCCCCGGGGTTCGGGGATACTGGACGGGCAGACCCAGAGGAAAGGCCACCACACGTGACTGAGATCGAGATCGGGCGCGGCAAGCGCGGCCGCAGGGCGTACGCGTTCGACGACATCGCCATCGTCCCGAGCCGGCGTACGCGGGACCCGAAGGAGGTCTCCATCGCCTGGCAGATCGACGCCTACCGCTTCGAGCTCCCGTTCCTGGCCGCCCCCATGGACTCGGTCGTCTCCCCGCAGACCGCCATCCGCATCGGCGAGCTCGGCGGCCTCGGCGTGCTGAACCTCGAAGGCCTGTGGACCCGGTACGAGGACCCGCAGCCGCTGCTCGACGAGATCACGGAGCTGGACGAGGACGCCGCGACGCGCCGCCTCCAGGAGATCTACGCCGCGCCGATCCAGGCCGACCTGATCCGGCAGCGGATCAAGGAGGTGCGCGACTCGGGCGTCGTCACCGCCGCCGCGCTGTCCCCGCAGCGCACCGCCGAGTTCTCCAAGGCCGTCGTGGACGCGGGTGTGGACATCTTCGTGATCCGCGGTACCACCGTCTCCGCGGAGCACGTCTCGGGCGCCGCCGAGCCGCTGAACCTCAAGCAGTTCATCTACGAGCTCGACGTCCCGGTCATCGTCGGCGGGTGCGCCACCTACACCGCGGCCCTGCACCTGATGCGCACCGGCGCCGCGGGCGTCCTGGTCGGCTTCGGCGGCGGCGCCGCGCACACGACGCGCAACGTGCTCGGCATCCAGGTCCCGATGGCCACCGCCGTCGCGGACGTCGCCGCGGCCCGCCGCGACTACATGGACGAGTCCGGCGGCCGGTACGTGCACGTCATCGCGGACGGCGGCGTGGGCTGGTCGGGCGACCTGCCCAAGGCCATCGCCTGCGGTGCGGACGCCGTCATGATGGGCTCCCCGCTGGCCCGCGCCACGGACGCTCCCGGCAAGGGCAACCACTGGGGCATGGAGGCCGTCCACGAGGACGTGCCGCGCGGCAAGAAGGTGGACCTGGGCACGGTCGGCACCACCGAGGAGATCCTCACCGGCCCGTCGCACACCCCGGACGGCTCGATGAACCTCTTCGGCGCCCTGCGCCGCTCGATGGCCACCACGGGCTACAGCGAGCTCAAGGAGTTCCAGCGGGTCGAGGTCACGGTCGCGGACTCCCAGCACAGCCGCTGACGGACACGCGTGCGAAGGGCCGGCACCCCGCGGGGGCGCCGGCCCTTCGGCGTTGCGCCGTTCAGTCGTTCAGCCGTTCGGCGGTCAGTTCTTGCCCTTGACCCGGCGATCCAGGCAGACGGCCCACGGGATCAGGAAGGCGCCGGCGAGGAACAACCAGTTGAGCAGGTGCTGGGCGTTCTCCTGGGGTATGCGGTCGTGCGAGTCGCCCAGGGCCATGGCGAGCAAGAGCGCCGACCCGCCGATGATCAGCCCGGGGAGCCCGAGCACCCACAGCAGGACGGTGAACCAGATGGATCGCCGAGCGGGCGCGGCCGCCGGGGCGGGCCCGGCCGGCCGCGGGATCCGCGACGGGTCGCGGGGCGGCATCGCGACCACCGCCGAGGGCGGGACGGCCGCGTCGATCACCGCGAGTTCGGCAGGGGTGATCCGGTGGTAGAGGGTCGGCTCGACGGTGACGGTGAACCCGTCGTGGCCGACCAGGTGGCGGGCGCCGTCGGGATAGACCTGCATGAGGGAGCACGCGTCGTAGCGGACGGTGACCCGCTGGCCCGGCGAGACCCGGCTGACGCCGTCCTCGGCGAGGCGCAGGAAGACGCCCGGGTCCTCCACCGCCGGGTGGCGCCGGCCGTCGACCAGGTCCGGGGAGTCGGTGGGAGCCGGCTCCAGCCCCGCCCAGTCCACGCCCCGGCCGGGCACCTGCATCAGGGCGTCGGCCCACACGTCCTGTGCGACCCGCCGGAGGTCGGCGACGGTGACCGCCTCGATCTCGGCCTTCGCCTCGGCGACGGTGGGGGTGCGGTGGCGCAGCAGTACGTCCACGGCATGCCCGGGGAGCATGCGGGCGGCGAGCTCCGGGGTCTCGAACTGCGCCAGCGCGCCGGCTCGTACGGCGTCCAGGTCGCTCTGCTCGATCCGGCCGGCCCGAAGCTTCGCGAAGACGTCGACGAAGGCCCCGACCAGGGCGTCCTGTTTCTGCGGGAGCGCGTCGGCGTACGCGGTGAGGGTCGCGTGGTCCGCGTCGCGTGGGGAGTAGTCGGCGGTCGCGGTGTAGGAGTAGCCGCCCTTCTGGCGCAGCTCGCGGAACAGCTCCTTGCCCAGGACGTCGGCGAACAGACCTGCTTCGGTGGAGCGCGGCAGGACCGCCGTCAGGACGACGCCGCCCTCCTCGCCCCGGAAGTGGGCGGGGGTGGCGGGGAGCGCGGAGGTGGCCGCCGGGACCGGGTGCCACGCACCGGCCGGGAGCCTGAGGTCGAGGCCCTCGGGGACGGTGTCGCCGGTGATCCACAGGACGGCGTTCCCGGCGGTGAACCGGGTCTGCGCCCAGGCGCGGACCTGGTCCGCGGTCAGGTGGTGCAGGCCCACCTCGGCGTAGGAGGTGAGGCCGTACGAGCGGGAGCCGTAGCGCCACAGAGTGGCGGCGTGGCCCGGCCCGCGGCTCTTGCCGGCGGCCTCGGTGCGCAGGATCTCCTTCTCGGTCTCCAGGCGCTCCATGGGCAGGTCGCGCAGCGCCGCGCACACGCCGTTGAGGTACTCGACCACGTCGGCGGTGGTGCCGGTGACGTGGAAGTGGGTGTGGAGGGCGCCGGTGGTGCCGTTGTAGTGCAGGTCGCCGAGGCCGTGCCGGTGCAGCGCGAGGTGCTCGACCAGGTGGGTGATACCGCTGGTGGGAAGGGTCTCGTCGGCGCGGCCGACCCGGAAGAGGAGCCCGGCGGACAGGAGTCCCGAGCGGGGGGCGAGGACGGTGCGGATGCCGTCCACGGTGGTGGTGGTGATGCCGTCGGCGTCGGGTCCCGGCGCGGCGGTGTGCAGGTCCATGGTGTTGTTCCTCAGCCCTTCGCCAGGGCGGTCTTGCGGTGGCGGGCGAACTCGGCCTCGTGGTCGCCGCCGCCGATGTAGCCCCACGGGAACGCACTGGCGCGGTCGCCGAGGGCGCGGAAGTGCGGGGCCGCCTCGGCGTGCCGGCCGGCGGCGCAGTGCGCGGCGGCGAAGGCGCTGTGGGCGTTGACGGACTGGTACGCCCCGGCGCGGGCCGAGGGGTGCAGGACCGAGTGGGCGGCGGCCTCCACGAGGGCCTGGTGGGCGGCAGCCGTGCGCAGATACGTTTCTGCGACCCGGTCGCCCTCCTTTTCCCGCACGTCCAGGTACTGCTCCATCTGTGCGACGGCGATCAGGGCGCCGTTGGGGCTCCCCGGCGGCGACGCCTTCGTGCACTCCGCGGCGAAGCCGTGGGCGGCCTCCCAGGTACCGCCCCACTTGGGGCAGATCTGCTGGAGCAGCTGCTGCTGGCCGGCGTAGTGGTGCGGGTGGTGCTCCGCGAGCCGCTCGTGGCGGCGCCGCGTCTCGCCCAGGCCGAGTTGGAGGCCGCGGGAGGTGATCACGCGCAGGTACCAGCCGAGTGCGTACTGCGGGTGCTCGGCGCAGACGTCGATGAGCAGCAGCTCCGCGCGCCGCAGGTGGGCGTGGAAGTCCTCGAACTGCTCCTGGGAGACGTACTGGGCGGCGTACGCCGTCCGCCTGGCCCAGCCGGCCTGGATCAGCCGGTCGGCGAGCAGGCACCGGGCCAGCGGGCCGCGCGGGTCGTGGTCGACGGCCTGCCGGAGGAACCCCTCGTGGGGGAGGTCGGCGACGACCCGGCAGGCGACGGCGCGGTCGTCCTCGTCGGGGTGCGCGTCGAAGGCGGCGGACACGGCGTCCCAGTCGCGGCGCCGGACGGCATCGCGCAGGGCGCCGAGGGCGGGAATGCGGTCGGCGGGGTCGAAGACGGGCCGACCGGGCGGGGGGTGAGCAGACACGCGCGGATCATAGGGCCGCAGATCCGGCCTCCGACAGGGAATTCTTCCGGACGTGCCTGCTCAGGCGCCCTTCGGTCAGACGGCGGTCTTCTTCGCCGTGCCGAAGGCGGCGTAGCCGCCGATGGCGAGGAAGACGTACGTCAGCGGGTCGGAGTCTTCCTTCCAGGCGTCGACGAGGAGGTTCACGCCGAGGCCCAGCACGTCGAGGACGCCGGTGCCGAGCTCGTCGGCGCCGATGAGGGCGATGCCGAAGATCTGGCCCGCGAAGACGGCCGCCAGGGCGAGCACGGCGCTGACCACCGGCAGGACGGGATTGCGGCCGCCCAGCTTGCCGGCGGCGAAGCCGACCAGGATGCCGACGCCGACGGCGGCGTAGCCGATCTGGTACTTGCTGGCGCCGATGATCCCGCCGTAGACGGCGGCCGCGACCACGGCCGCGACGAGGGCCGCGGCGAGGCCGAGACCGATGTTGCCCGGGCGCACGGGGGCCGGAGCCGGGGCCGGGGTGGCGGAGTCGGGCGCGGGCGGCTGGAACGACTGGGTCATGCGGAGATCCCCCCTGGGATGTGGATGCACGTGTGTCCAGGGGACATAAGTGCGAGATAAGTCGCCGCAGGCTAGCAGTCGGCTGCGACATCCGCAGGGGGGATTTCCGGCTCAGAGGCGGTGGGCCGCGCCCGCCGGGCTGGCGCCGCGGGTGTCCAGGAGCAGCTGGGCCTTCACCGCCAGGCCCTGGAGGTCGTAGGTGCGGTGGTGCTGGAGCAGGACCGTCAGGTCGGCGTTGGCCGCGGCCTCGTACAGCGACTCGGCGCGGGGCACGGGCTGGTCCCGTACGCGCCAGCCCGCGATGTAGGGGTCGTGGTAGCTGATCAGGGCCCCCAGGTCGAGGAGGCGGCTGGCGATCTCGCCGGCCGGGGAGCCCTCCTGGTCCGCCAGGTCGGGCTTGTACGTGACCCCGAGCAGCAGGACCCGGGCCCCGCGAGCCGATTTCCCGTGCTCGTTCAGCAGGGTGGCGCAGCGCTGGATGACGTACTGGGGCATCCGGCTGTTGATCTCCTGCGCGAGGCCCACCATGCGCAGGGGGTGCCCCGGGGTTCGGGTGGTGTGAGGGAGGTAGTTGGGGTCCAGGGGGACGCTGTGCCCGCCGACGCCGGGGCCGGGGCGGAAGGCCTGGAACCCGTAGGGCTTGGTCTCGGCGCAGCGGATGACGTCCCACAGGTCGACGCCGAGGTCGTGGCACAGGACCGCCATCTCGTTCATGAGGGCGATGTTGACGTGCCGGTAGTTGGTCTCCAGGAGCTGCACGGTCTCGGCCTCGCGCAGGCCGCGGGCGCGGACCACCTTCTCGGTGAGGCGGGCGTAGAAGGCGTGTGCCGACTCGGTGCAGGCGGGGGTGAGGCCGCCGATCACCTTGGGGGTGTTGGCGATGCCGTACGTGCGGTTCCCCGGGTCGTGGCGGCTGGGGGAGTACGCCAGGTGGAAGTCGCGCCCGGCGCGCAGCCCGGAGCCGGCTTCGAGGACCGGGCGCAGGTAGTCCTCGGTGACACCCGGATGGGCCGCGGATTCGAGGATGACGGTGGTGTGAGGGCGCAGCCGGGCGGCGAGCGTGCGGCCCGCCTCGCCGACGGCCCCGAGGTCGAGCGCACGGTCGGCGCCGAGCTGGGTGGGGGCGCAGATGACGGCCGTGCGGACCCGGCCGAGCTCGGCGGGGTTGGTGGTGATCCGGAAGCCGGCGGCCGACATGCGGCGGACCTCGGCGGCGGTGAGGGTGGAGTCCGTGGCCGGACCGCTGTCGTAGCCGACCGTCTCGATTCCGGCGGCGACGGCCGCCTGGGCCAGTGGGAGGCCGAGGTGGCCGAGTCCGATGACGGCGAGGTCTGCGGGCATGGGGTGCCGTCCCTTCCCTGACATGCATGAGGGGGCTGGGTGCGCAAGTCCTGTGGACCGCAGGAGTGGCCGGAGGGAGTTGGCGCGATGTCAGACTAGGCGTATATATGACCGAAGTGTCGTATTACGGGGTAGTGGTCATCCTTGTGTTGTCCACAGGCGGTGGCTGATGTCGCACGGGCGGGTCAGAATCGAGGACGGGGGGTGTGAGCGGGATCACCCGCACCGAGCGGGAGACGTCCGCACCGAGCGGGAGACACCCGCACCGACGGGAGGCAGCCGTGAGGACAGCGACACTGGGGCCCGAGCAGCGCGCGAAGGCGCTCGCCGGCATGGCCGAGCGGGAACTGGACGTCCTGGTGGTGGGCGCGGGCGTGGTCGGCGCCGGCACCGCCCTCGACGCGGCGACCCGGGGGCTCACGACCGGGCTCGTGGAGGCGCGGGACTGGGCCTCGGGCACCTCCAGCCGGTCGAGCAAGCTGATCCACGGCGGCCTGCGCTATCTGGAGATGCTCGACTTCGCCCTCGTCCGGGAGGCCCTCAAGGAGCGCGGGCTGCTGCTGGAGCGGCTGGCTCCGCACCTGGTCAAGCCCGTGCCCTTCCTGTACCCGCTCCAGCACAAGGGCTGGGAGCGGCTGTACGCCGGCTCGGGCGTGGCGCTGTACGACGCGATGTCGGTCTCCAGCGGGCACGGCCGGGGCCTGCCCGTGCACCGCCACCTGACGCGCAAGCGCGCGCTGCGGGTCGCGCCGGCGCTGCGCAAGGACGCCCTGGTGGGCGCCCTGCAGTACTACGACGCCCAGATGGACGACGCCCGCTACGTCACCACGCTGGTGCGGACGGCGGCCGCGTACGGGGCGCTGTGCGCCAACCGGGCGAGGGTGGTCGGCTTCCTGCGCGAGGGCGAGCGGGTCGTCGGCGCGCGGGTGCGGGATGTGGAAGGGGGGCGGGGGCGTCCCGCGGAATACGAGATCCGCGCGAAGCAGGTCGTGAACGCGACCGGCGTGTGGACGGACGACACGCAGGCGATGATCGGGGAGCGCGGCCGGTTCCACGTCCGGGCGTCGAAGGGCATCCACCTGGTGGTGCCCAAGGACCGGATCAATTCGAGCACCGGGCTGATCCTGCGGACCGAGAAGTCGGTGCTGTTCGTCATCCCGTGGGGCCGGCACTGGATCGTGGGCACCACGGACACCGACTGGGACCTGGACAAGGCCCATCCGGCGGCCTCCAGCGCGGACATCGACTACCTCCTGGAGCACGTGAACGCGGTGCTGGCGGTGCCGCTGACGCGCGACGACGTGGAGGGCGTGTACGCGGGCCTGCGGCCCCTGCTGGCCGGTGAGTCGGACGCGACGAGCAAGCTTTCGCGCGAGCACACCGTGGCGCACCCGGTGCCCGGGCTGGTGATGGTGGCGGGCGGCAAGTACACGACGTACCGGGTCATGGCCAAGGATGCGGTGGACGAGGCGGTGCACGGGCTGGACCAGCGGGTCGCGGACTGCGTGACGGAGGAGGTGCCGCTGGTGGGGGCGGAGGGCTACCGGGCGCTGTGGAACGGCCGGGCCGGGATCGCCGCCCGGACGGGGCTTCATGTGGTGCGGGTGGAGCACCTGTTGAACCGGTACGGCTCGCTGACGGACGAACTGCTCGACCTGGTCCAGGCCGACGCGTCTTTGGGCGAACCCCTGACCGGCGCGGACGACTACCTGCGGGCCGAAGTGGTGTACGCGGCCTCGCACGAGGGGGCGCGGCACCTGGACGACGTGCTGACGCGGCGGACGCGGATCTCGATCGAGACCTTCGACCGCGGTACGCGGACGGCGAGGGAATGCGCGGAGCTGATGGCTCCGGTCCTGGGGTGGGACAAGCAGCAGATCGAGAAGGAAGTGGAGCACTACGAGAAGAGGGTGCAGGCGGAGCGCGAATCGCAGCGTCAGCCGGACGACCAGACGGCGGACGCGGCGCGGTTGGGGGCGCCCGACATCGTTCCGTTGTAACTCCGGGATGTGCCGGGGGGAACCGTGGACCCGGGGCTCCCGTCCGTTGCGGAGTGAGGAACAATGAGGGTTCTGCCGGGGCGGGTTACCGCGCGGGTTCTCCCGGGGCGGGCCACCGGACACCCCGGCGGCTCCCGGGGCAGCCGGAGCAGGCGGCACGATCGCAGAGGGGACGCATGTCGAAGCCGGAGCACACCGAGTCGTCTGCGCAGAAGCAGGACCGGGCGAAGCCGGCGGTCCCGCCTGCCACCTCGCCTGCGGCGGAGCCGGAGGACGCGAAGCCCGCGGCGGCGACGCCGGACCCGGCGAAGGCCGCGGCCATACCGCCCCAGGCGAAGCCGCAGGCCGCCGGGACCGCGGCGCCGAAGCCGGACCTGACCAAGCCCGGGGCCGCGAAGCCCGAGACCGCGAAGCCGGCTCCGGCCGCGGACGCGGAGCCGGAGGATGCGAAGCCCGCTCAGCCGAAGCCCGCTCAGCCGAAGCCGGATCCGGTGAAACCTGCCGCCGCAGCCGCGTCTGACGGGGCGAAGGCCGCCACCGCGCCTGCGGCGGAGCCGGGAGACGCCAAGCCCGTACCGGCGAAGCCGGACCTGGCCAAGGCCGCGGCGGAGCCCGCGGACGCGAAGCCCGGTTCCGAGGAGCCGGGCCCGGCGAAGCCCGCCGCGGAGCCCACGGACGCGAAGCCGGTGGTGGCGAAGGCCGGTTCGGGGGAGCCCGTCAGGAACCCCGTCGTCGAGAAGGCCGATGCCGTGGCCGCCGCCGTCAAGGCGGCCGCCGCGAAGGCCGCCGCGGACGGGCAGGACGAAGGGCGGCTGCTCGCCCGGCGCTACCGGCTGCGGTCGGTGCTCGGCAAGGGCGGCATGGGCACCGTCTGGCGCGCCGAGGACGAGACCCTCGGCCGTACCGTCGCCGTCAAGGAGCTCCGCTTCAGCACCGGCGTCGACGAGGACGAGAAGCGCAGGCTCATCACCCGTACCCTGCGCGAGGCCAAGGCGATCGCCCGGATCCGCAACGACGGCGCCGTCACCGTCTTCGACGTCGTCGACGAGGACGGCCGTCCGTGGATCGTCATGGAGCTCATCGAGGGCCCCTCGCTGGCCGAGTTCATCCGTGAGCAGGGCCCGCTGAGCCCCCGGCGCGCCGCCGAGGTCGGCCTCGCGGTGCTCGACGTGCTCCGCGCCGCGCACGGCCAGGGCATCCTGCACCGGGACGTGAAGCCGTCCAACGTGCTCATCGCCCGCACCGGCCGCGTCGTCCTCACCGACTTCGGCATCGCGCAGGTCGAGGGCGACCCCTCCATCACCTCCACTGGCATGCTCGTCGGCGCCCCCTCCTACATCTCCCCGGAGCGCGCCCGCGGCCAGAAGCCCGGGCCGCCCGCCGACCTGTGGTCCCTCGGCGGCCTGCTCTACGCCGCCGTCGAGGGCGTGCCCCCGTACGACAAGGGCTCCGCCCTCGCCACCCTCACCGCGGTCATGACCGAGCCGGTCGAGCCGCCCAAGAACGCCGGTCCGCTGACCGAGGTCATCTACGGCCTGCTGGTCAAGGACCCGGCCCGGCGGCTCGACGACCAGCGCGCGCGAGCCATGCTCACGGCCGTCGTCAACGCGCCGGAGGAGGTCGTGGCCCCGGTCCTCGCCCCCGCCGTCGAGGAGACCCGGCAGATCTCGCTGGCCGACGCCAAGGAGGCCGCGGCCAAGGCCGCCGCCGAGAAGGCGGCCGAGAAGGCCGAGAGGGCCGAGAAGAAGGAACGCGAGCGGCGCGAGCGCGAGCAGCGCGAGCGCGCCCGCGCGGCACTGAAGGCGGCCCGCAAGGCCGCCGCCACCACCGCCGCCACGACGACCGCCTCCGCCGCCGAGCCCCTGGTACCCCGCAAGCCCTCGCCGGTCCCGGCTCCGCTCACCGACGTCATGTCCCGCCGTACGATCGCGCTCGCGATAACCGGGGTGTTCCTCGCACTGGCCGTCATCGGCTCGCTGATCGCGTACGCGTTCAGCGGCGACGACGCGGCCGACAAGAAGGACCAGGGCAAGGGCGGCCCCGGGCCGGCCGTTTCCGGCAGCCCCAGCCCCGGCGGCTCCGCCAAGAGCGGCGAGCCCGGCTCCACCGCCGGCAAGGGCGCCACCGCGGGCAGCGGCAGCACCGCCCAGGGCCAGCCGCCCGGCACGAATCAGCAGGGGCAGAGCCAGGGGCAGGGTCAGAGCCAGGGGCAGGGCGCCACGCCCGGCGGCCCCGCGGCCGGCGGACTGCCCGCCGGGTACACGATGGTGACGGACCCCGGGTTCCACTTCTCGATGGCGATGCCGGAGGGCTTCCACCAGACCGGCATAGCCGGTGACAACTCCGGCGGCATATACAGCCGCGACGGCGGCTTCCCGCGCATCCAGGTCGACCACACCGCCAAGCCCGGCACCGACGCCCGCGCCGCTTGGCTCGGATCGGTCGCCGACGTGGCCGGCAGCAGCACGAACTACCGGACCGTCCGCATCGACACGGTGGACTACCGCGGCTACCCGACCGTCGCGGACTGGGAGTTCGAGCGGGAGCAGAAGGGCATCAAGGTCCGGGTGCTCAACCGCGGCTTCAGAATCGACGCGAAGAACGGTTACGCCATCATGATCAGCTGCGCCGCCGACCAGTGGGACGGCGCGGAGTGCACGCAGATGCGCAACACGGCGTTCCAGACCTTCCAGCCGCTCGCCTGACGAGCCTTCCCAGCCCCGGGACGCGGGCGCCCTGCGCGACGTATCGTGTCAGCGGGGCCACGGAGAGGCGTGACCCCGGGCACTCGGGGGAGGCGAAGTGGAGGACTACGCGGGCCGGATCCTGGCCGGCCGCTACCGCCTGCCGCTGCCGCCCTCGGACGCGTACGAACTGGTCGAGACCCGCGCCTTCGACACCCGCAGCGGGCAGGAAGTCCTGGTGCGGCAGGTGCCGTTGCCGGAGGTCGTGGACGCCGAACTGCTCGACGGGGACGGACCGAGCGCCCCCGCGGGGGCCGCGGGACGGCGCGCGGCGGGCGAACTGCCGGCCGTGCGGCGGGCCATCGCGGCCGCGCAGGCGGCGGCGTCCGTGCCGGACCATCCGCGGCTGGACCAGGTCTTCGACGTGTTCGCCGAGGACGGATCGCTCTGGATCGTGAGCGAGTTGGTGCCGGCCCGTCCGCTGGCGGCGCTGATCGCCGACGAACCGCTGACCCCGTACCGGGCGGCCGAGGTGGCCTCGGACGTGCTGACCGCGCTGCGGGTGCTGCACGCGCACGGCTGGACGCACCGCAACATCACGGTCCGGACCGTGTTGATATGCGATGACGGGCGGGTCGTCCTCACCGGGCTGGCGGCGGGGGCCGCGGAGGACGCACTGTGCGGGTACGAGCCGGTACCGGCCGAGACCGCCGCCCAGGGCTGGGGCACACCGGCGCCGGCCGTACGGACGCCCCCGCCCGACTCCGGTACGGGCGTTGCCGACGGGACCGGCCCAGACCCCGTGGACGGCCCCGGCCGCCGCGGTACGGCGACCGCCGGGCCGGAGGCGGGTGCCGAGCACGAGGCGCGGGCCGCTCAGGACGTGCGGTACGCGCCGCTCGTCGCGCCGGGGTACGACACCGGGCCGCGGTACTCCGATCACATCACTCCCGGCCGGTCCGAGGACCGGTCCGAGGACCGTCCCGAGGACCGCCCCGAGCTGCGCGCCGCCGCGCGGGCCGGGGCCATCGCCGCGTACCGGGCGGGTGCGCAGGCCGCGGCCGCCCGTGTCACCGGACAGCGCAACGGCGGGACCGAACCCGCGCCGGAGCGCCGCCCCGAGGGATCGACCCTGCCGCAGGGGTACTCCTACCCGTACGGCGACCCGGAGCCGGATTCCGGCAACGGCGCCCCCTGGCACGGCGCCACCCCGCGCCGCCAGGCCCTGGCCCGGACCGCGGAGGAGGCCGAGCCCCGCTCGCCGGAGGCGCCGACCCCGGGCGCGGAGCCCGCGCGTTCCGCGCTGCCCGCCCCGCTGGCCCTGCCCCAGGGCTACCGCCAGGCCGAGGCCGGGACCCGGGCCGCCGCCCCGGGAACGGCCCGCCCGGGCCTGCCCGAGAGCCGTCCCCAGCCGGGCGCACCCCTGCTCCCGCCCGCCACGCCCCGGCAGCGGCTGCCCGAGGCCACCCCGGCGCCGCAGGCCCCGCCGGCCGGGCCGGACCGGGCCGGGAGCCGGAGCGCAGGGCCCCGGAGCGGGCTGGGGGCCGAGCGGGCGCGGCAGACGCGGATGGCCGTCGTCGGGGCCGTCACCGAGCGCTGGGCCCCCGAGCAGGCCCGCTCCGCCACCGGCCCCTGGCAGCTCGCCGCCCCCGTCGGGCCCGCCACCGACCTGTGGGCGCTGGGCGCGCTGCTCTACCGGGCCGTGCAGGGCCACGCCCCGTACCCCGAGGACAGCGTCACCGAGCTCGTCGAGATGGTCTGCGCCGAGCCCCCCGCCTTCGCGGAGGAGTGCGGCCCGCTGCGCCCCGTCGTGGAGTCGCTGCTGCGCCAGGACCCCACCGAGCGCCCCGACTTCGAGGAGCTCCGCGGCTGGCTGCGCTCGCTCGTGCGCTCCGCGCCCGAGCCGGACGCCCGTTACGGCGTGCTCCCGCTGCCGGAGCCGGATCCCGCGCGGCTGCCCGTCGTACGCCGGCGCGGTGACCTGCACGGCCGCCACCGCAGCCCCGAACGCACCCGGGCGCCGCGCTCCCTCGGGCGGATCCTGCTGCTGGCGGTCCTCGCCCTGCTCGCGGGGGCCGTGGCGTACGCGGCGCTCTTCATGCCGAAGTCCGCACCGGACGGCGCCGCCGGCCCGGCCGGATCCGCGACCCCGGCCCCCTCGCAGCCCCAGGCGGGGCCGGCCCGTACCCCCACCGGCACTCCGGAGTCCAAGCCCGCCCCGCAGACGGCCGCGCCCGCGCCCGCTCCGCCCGGCTACACCACCCAGCAGGACCCCGAGCACTTCGAGATCGCCGTGCCCGCCGGCTGGGAGCGCCGCGGCATGAACGAGGCCGGCCAGGTCCGCTACACGGACGGGGAGTACGTCCTGACGGTGGTCCCCGGCCGGGACAAGGTCGAAGGCTCCCCGGACCCGGCGACGTACCAGAAGGACAAGGAGCCGGAGCTCGCCCCGTACCGCTCCTCCACCTGGGCGAGCGGCGGCGACGTGAAGACCACCAAGGTCGGGCAGCAACTGCGGGCCTCCGGCCGGTACACGTGGATCGACGGCAACGGCCGCAGCGTCGTCGCCCGCAACTTCGTCGTCGCGCTCGGCGGCAGCTACCACGTCGTCATGGTGACGGGACCCCAGGACGGGGAGGGCAAGGTCACCGAGGTCTTCGAGAAGGCCACGGGGAGTTACCGCGCGGGCGGGTGACGGGGAATCAGTACGGCAATTGCGTCACAGTGCTGCCGGAACCGCGCGTTCGCGGTTCCGGCAGCCCCACGGGCTCCGTAATCTGGCCCGAAGTGCACAACAGTGGCGGGGATTCGTGGAACAGCAGACAGGTGCGGGCGCGGTGCTCGCTGGCCGGTACCGGCTCGTGGAGCCCATCGGCAGCGGCGGCATGGGCAAGGTGTGGCGCGCGCATGATGAGCTGCTGCACCGGACCGTCGCGGTCAAGGAACTGACGGCGGGCCTGTACGTGGCGCAGGCCGACCGGGAGGTGCTGCACGCCCGGACGCAGAAGGAGGCCCGGGCCGCGGCCCGGATCCAGCACCCGGCGGTGGTCACCGTCCACGACGTGCTGGAACACGACGACCGGCCGTGGATCGTCATGGAGTACATCGACGGCCCGTCCCTCGCCGAGGCGGCCAAGGCGGCCGGCCGGATCGAGCCGCGCGAGGCGGCCAGGATCGGGCTGCACGTCCTCGGCGCGCTGCGCGCCGCGCACGCGGTGGGCGTACTGCACCGGGACGTGAAGCCGGGCAACGTGCTGCTCGCCAAGGACGGGCGCGTCCTGCTCACCGACTTCGGGATCGCGGCGATCGAGGGCGACTCCTCCATCACCCGCACCGGCGAACTCGTCGGCTCCATCGACTACCTGGCCCCGGAGCGGGTCACCGGCGGCGCCCCCGACCCGGCCTCCGACCTGTGGTCGCTCGGCGCGACGCTCTACACGGCGGTCGAGGCCCGCTCGCCGTTCCGCCGGACCTCGCCCATCTCCAGCCTGCAGGCCGTGGTCAACGACGAGCCGCCGGCCCTGAAGCAGTCCGGGGCGCTCGGCCCGGTCATCACGGCCCTGCTGCACAAGGATCCGGCCGGCCGGCCCTCGGCCCAGGAGGCCGAGCGGATGCTGATCGAGGCGATGGAGGGCCGCGAGCCGAAGGCGGCGCAGGCGTACGTGCCCACGCGCGCGGTCAGCTCGCAGGAACTGGCCTCCGCGCAGGAGCCCGACACCGCCGGGACGGCGGATCAGGCGCGTACGGCCGCGCTCCCGGAGCAGCCCGTACCGCCGTCGGCGCCCGCGCGTCCCACCGGCGGCCGGGTCAAGCGGGCCGCGGCCATCGCCCTGGTGGCGGCGCTGGTCGGTGGCGGAGCCGCCTTCGGGGTGCTGAAGTTCACCGGCGAGGCGGACGCGGACAAGGGCGGCGGCTCCGACAAGGACGCGAGCGCCCCCGACCAGCAGGACGGCGACGGTGACGGGCAGGCCGCGGTCACCCCGCCCGCGGGGTGGAAGGAGGTGACCGACCCGACGGGCTTCGCGCTGTTCGTGCCGGACGGCTGGAAGCGCCAGATGGACGGCAACCAGATCGACTACACCGCGGACAACGGCAAGCACTTCATCCGGATCGCCTCGGACCCGACCCCGGACTACGAGAACCCGTACATGCACGTGCTGGACCTGGAGAAGCAGGTGAAGCAGCGGACGGACTACAAGCGCCAGAAGCTGAACCAGAACACCTTCCGCGACAGCACCCGCGCCGCCATCTGGGAGTTCTCCTGGACCGAGAAGGGCACGCAGGCCGGTCCGCGCCGGGCCATCGAGCAGATGTACGTCGCCCCGGACGGCACCGAGTACGCGGTGTACATGTCCGGGCCGGCCGCCGACTGGGCGGTCACGCGCTCGCAGTTCGACACCGTGCTCAGCGGCTGGCAGCCCCCCGCGAAGAAGGGCTGAGGCGCCGCCCCGGGACGGACTCGGCCATCCTGCCAGCGATCGCTGGCAGAAATGGCAAAATCCGGTTACCGACGGGTACCCAAAGCGGCGCGCGCGCAATACGCTCACCGCCATGACGGACTCGCAGGCCCCGGCCCCCCTCCGCAGCGCACCGCAGCCCACCAACCCGGTCGCCCCCGCCCCGGCCGGTGCCCGCACCGCCGCCGACGTGGTGACCCCCGACCTGGTCACCCGGCTCACCCGCGGAGTGCTCGGCTCCGGCCGCACCGCCAACCACACCCCCTTCACCGGGGCCAAGCTGGCGGACCTGCCCGAGGCGACCCCCGAGGACGTGTCCGAGGCCTTCGACCGGGCCCGTGCCGCGCAGCCGGCCTGGGCCGCCGTCCCCGTACGCAAGCGGGCCGCCGTCCTGCTCCGCTTCCACGACCTGGTGCTGGCCCGCCAGGCCGAGGTGCTCGACCTGATCCAGCTGGAGACCGGCAAGGCCCGCCTGCACGCCCACGAGGAGGTGCAGGCCGTCGCCGTCGCCGCCCGCCACTACGGCCGCAAGGCCCCCGCGTACCTGCGCCCCAAGGGCCACACGGGCGCCATGCCCACCCTCACCAAGGTCACCGAGCTGCGCCAGCCGCGCGGGGTCGTCGGCCAGATCGCTCCCTGGAACTACCCGCTGGAACTGTCCGTCGGCGATGCGCTGCCCGCCTTCGTCGCCGGCAACGCCGTCGTCATGAAGCCCGACACGGAGACCGCGCTCACCGCCCTGTGGGCCCGTGACCTGCTGATCGAGGCCGGGCTGCCCGCCGAGGTCTTCCAGATCGTGCTCGGCGACGGCCCGGTCGTCGGCCCCGAAGTCGTCCGGCACGCCGACTACGTCTCCTTCACGGGCTCCACCCGTACGGGCCGCGAGGTGGCCCGGGGCGCGGCCGCCCGCCTGGTCGGGGTCTCGCTCGAACTCGGCGGCAAGAACGCCATGCTCGTCCTGCACGACGCCGACGTGGAGAAGGCCGCAGCCGGCGCCGTCCGCGCCTGCTTCTCCTCCGCGGGCCAGCTCTGCATCTCCATCGAGCGGCTGTACGTCCACGCCTCGATCGCCGACGCCTTCGTCGAGCGCTTCGCCGCCCGGACGAAGGCCATGCGGCTGGGTGCCTCCCTCGCCTACGGCGCGGACATGGGCTCGCTGGTCGGCGAGCGCCAGCTGGAGACCGTGCAGCGGCACGTCGACGAGGCCGTCGCCAAGGGCGCCACGCTGGTCGCGGGCGGCACCGCCCGTCCCGACATCGGCCCGCTGTTCTACGAGCCCACCATCCTCGACGGCGTCGAGGCGCCGATGGCGGTGTGCGGCGAGGAGACCTTCGGCCCGGTCGTCTCGATCTACCGGTTCACCGACGAGGACGAGGCCGTCGCCCAGGCCAACTCCACCGCCTACGGCCTCAACTCCAGCGTGTGGACCAAGGACGCCCGCCGCGGCCACGCCGTCGCCGCCCGCCTGCGCACCGGCACCGTCAACATCAACGAGGGCTACGCCCCCGCCTACGGCAGCGCGCAGGCGCCCATGGGCGGCATGAAGGACTCCGGCCTCGGCCGCCGCCACGGCTCCGAGGGCATCCTCAAGTACACCGAGGCGCAGACCGTCGCCCACCAGCGGCTGCTGCCGATGGCGCCCTCGCTCGGCATGGACGACGAGAAGTACGCGGCGTTCATGACCCGCAGCCTCAAGGTCATGAAGGCTCTCCGATTCCGTTAGGCACCACCGCCCGGGAGGCACCGCAGTGTCGTACGACTACGACGTCATCGTCATCGGATCGGGCTTCGGAGGGTCGGTCTCGGCGCTGCGGCTGACCGAGAAGGGCTACCGGGTGGGCGTCCTGGAGGCAGGGCGCCGCTTCACCCGCGAGAGCCTGCCGAAGAACAGCTGGGACCTGCGCAACTACCTGTGGGCCCCGGCCCTGGGGCTGTACGGGATCCAGCGGATCCACCTGCTCGGCAACGTGATGGTGCTCGCGGGCGCCGGCGTGGGCGGCGGCTCGCTCAACTACGCCAACACCCTGTACGTGCCGCCGACCGCGTTCTTCGAGGACCGCCAGTGGGCGTCCATCACCGACTGGCGCGAGGAACTCGCCCCGTACTACGACCAGGCCAAGCGGATGCTCGGCGTACGCCTCAACCCGACCATGACCCCGTCCGACGTCCACCTGAAGGCGGCCGCCGAGAAGATGGGCGTCGGGGACTCCTTCCACATGGCCCCGGTCGGCGTCTTCTTCGGCGACGGCGCCGACGCCGGGGGCGGGGCGCAGGCCCGGCCCGGCCAGGAGGTGCCCGACCCGTACTTCGGCGGCGCCGGACCCGCCCGGAGGGCCTGCACCGAGTGCGGGGAGTGCATGACGGGCTGCCGGCACGGCGCGAAGAACACCCTGAACGAGAACTACCTCCACCTCGCCGAGCGCGCGGGCGCCGTCATCCACCCGATGACCACCGTCACCGCCCTCGCCGAGCACCCGGAGGGCGGCTACCGGGTCCGCACCGTTCCCACCGACCAGCGCCGCAGGCGCGTCAAGGGCAGTGCCAAGGAGCTGCGCGCCCGGTACGTGGTGGTCGCGGCGGGCACGTACGGCACCCAGACGCTGCTGCACACCATGAAGGACAACGGGCTGCTCCCGCGGATCTCGGACCGGCTCGGCGAGCTGACCCGGACCAACTCCGAGGGGCTGGTCGGCGCGCAGACCGACGACCGCCGCTACCGCAGGCGGCACGGCGGCGACCGGCGGACACGGGCCGACTTCACCCGGGGCGTCGCGATCACCTCGTCCGTGCACCCCGACGCCGACACCCACATCGAGCCCGTCCGCTACGGCAAGGGCTCCAACGCGATGGGGTTCCTGACCGTCCTGCAGGTGCCGTACCACCCGCACCGGGTCCGGGCCTGGTTCGCGCGGACCGTGAAGCACCCGGTGCAGCTGATGCGCTCGCTGTCCAACCGGCGCTGGTCGGAGCGGACGATCATCGGGCTGGTCATGCAGTCGCTGGACAACTCCCTCACCACCTACCGCAAGGCGGGGGGCCTGGGGAAGGGCCTGCTCACGGCCCGGCAGGGGCACGGCGCCCCGAACCCGGTGCAGATCGAGGAGGCCACCCGGGCGGCGACCCTGCTCGCCGAGGAGATCAACGGCTTCCCCGGCAGCAACGTCGGCGAGCTGATGGGCACCCCGCTGACCGCGCACTTCCTGGGCGGCTGCCCGATCGGCGCCTCGCCCGAGCAGGGCGTCGTGGACCCGTACCACCGGCTCTACGGGCACCCCGGGATCTCGGTGGTGGACGGCTCCGCGGTCTCCGCGAACCTCGGGGTCAACCCGTCGCTGACGATCACGGCGCAGGCGGAGCGGGCGATGGCGTACTGGCCGAACAAGGGCGAACCGGACCCGCGGCCGCAGCAGGGGGAGTCCTACACGCGCCTCGCGGCGGTGGAGCCGGTGCGCCCGGCCGTTCCGAAGGAGGCGTTCGGCGCGCTGCGGCTGCCGTTCCTGGCCGTCCCGGACGTTCCGCCGCGGGTACCGCGCTCCCCCTCCGAGCGCGGTACCCGCCGCGATACATAAGTGACAGGTGCTCAACTCTGAAGGTTGTACCGGATTCCGGTTGAGGCGGCTGTGGTGTCCGTCACACAGCGAACCGCGGGCGCACACGGAACGGCCGACCCGGGGCGTTCCCTGGGCCGGCCGTCCTTGTGGGGTGACCGGGCTGCTGTCCCCTGCCGTCCGGTCACGCGAGGGAGCGAGGTCCCACGACGCACGTCCCACGGGCGTACGTCTCATCGCTCCGGTGGAGCCACGCGTGGTGTTGCGCCCCGCGCCTGGCTGGCGCGGACATCCACACCAACGAAGGCCTCCCGGGCCGGTCACGGTCCGGACGAGTGACGAACAGGCGTCAGACCCGGCCCCGGCACAGTTCCAGCAAGGTCATCGCGAGTGCGGTGCCGGACTTTCCGAGAGCATCGCTCCAATGTGAGAGCACCTCCATCTCGCGGGAGAGGTGCACCCGGCGTCCGCCGGAGGCGATCCGGGCCTCCTGGATGACCGTGGAGACGGCCATCCGCTCCTGGATCAGGCCGATGATCCGGTCGTCGATCGCGTCGATCCGCTCGCGGGAGTCGGCGATCAGCTGCTCGGGGGTGGTGGTGAGGGTGGTCATGGTTTCTCCTGAAGGGTTGTGCCGACAGGAGCGGGAAACGCGGAGCGCCCCGGTCCTGTCGGACCGGGGCGCTCTGGGAAGTCAGTGGCTCAGGCGAGCATCACGAGGACCCATGGCGACCGGACCGGCCGGTGCCATAGGTAAAGAGGAAGCTCAGCTGCTTGCGCACGAAACGGATTATTGCCGCCTGCCCCGCTCCGGGCCAACCCGGCCCGGATGCTGAGACGGATCGGCGGGGCGCGTGACGCGGGCGTGGTCGGTGTACACGCGGCGGAACAGCTCGTGTCCCGTTCGCTCCGCATGCCGCAGCGCCCAGTCCTGCGCCGCCTCGTGCTCGCCGTGCGGTCCGGACTCGGCATCGCAGCGGTAGGCGGCGCAGAACGCCTCGTAGACGACTCCGCCTTCGGGGGCGTGCCGGATCAGCACCCGTCCCGCCCGCGGTGCGCGGCGATCTCCACATTGCAGTCCGACACCGCCGAGCGGTCCCCCTGTCGGTACGCCTCGGAACGCTGCCTCACCAGCGCCGCGCACACATCGCAGCCGGGGGCGGGGCGGGGGGCTTCGGCGGGGAGGGTGAGGTGGACCGGGGGGCTCATGGTGGTCTGTGACGCCATGCATTGGACGCTAGGGGCGTTGAGTTGAGGCCGCGATGCCGTGTTCTCGATTGTTCTCGCACGCCGGGGAGATGTTCTCGGATGTTCCTTCGTGGTCTTGGGTATGAGCTACCGCGGCGTCCGGGATCCGTGAATGCTGGGTGTGGAAGTTCCCGACAGAAGGGGCGAGTTCATGGCGCGGCGACTGCGTTTCAACGGTACGGGCTCGGTCGGCGGTGGCTGTCCCGCCGTGCATCAGGATCTGGACAGCGGAGAGATCGTCGTCCAGGGAAGGCCACTCACCGACCCGGAGGACATCAAGCAGCTCCGGCACCTCGGTGAGGGCGAGGTCCCGGTGGTGGTCCCGAGGGAGCTGCTCGTGGACTTCGGGCCCAAGGAGGCGGAGCGGGTTCCGCGCATCATCGACCTCGACGCCTTCGGGAGGCTCTTCGAGAACTTCGAGCACACGGCCTGGCGGTTGGAGACGAGGCGGCGCTTCGCGTCCGACGAGGCCGACGAAACCTATGCGCAGTTCGTGGCCGGGGAGCCCGTGCAGTGGGACTACGACGACGCCTGGTCCCGTACCGTCCGGGGGCAGACGGGCCAGGGCAAGCGCTTCGAGCGGGTGCGGATCGTCGACAACCCGCCGTCAGTGGGGCAGCTCTACCTGCTCGACAACGCCAAGCGGAACTGCGCCGTGGGTGAGGACATCCGCAACCTCTGGCGGGAGGATGCGGATCGCCTGCAGCTGCCCGCCGAAGACTTCTGGATCTTCGACTCCCGGTTCGTGGCCCTGCTCAACTTCGATGACGCCGACAACCTGATCGACGTGGAGCTGATCACGGAGCCGGCGGCCGTCAACCGATACGCACAGGTCCGCGACGCGGCATGGCACTACGCGGTTCGCTACGAGGCCTTCGCGGCGGGCCTGGCCACCTAGGCGGGCCGTAAGTAGCGTGTGACCGGTGAGCACAGACTTTCAGAAGGCGCGGGCCGCGCTCGGAGCCAGGCTCCGGGACCTGCGGCTGTCGGGCCCTGCGGGTCGGCTCACCGGTACACAGCTGGCGGAGTTGCTCGGCTGGACGCACTCCAAGGTCTACAAGCTGGAAAACGGGCGGCAGACCGCGACGGCCGACGACCTGAGGGCCTGGGCGGAAGCGACTGGCAGCCCGGATGTCACCGATGAACTGCATGCGCGGCTCAAGGGCTTCGAATCCCACATCCGCTCGTGGCGCCGCCAACTGGCCTCCGGGCATCGCGCGGTGCAGGACGCGATCACCGCCGAGCACGCCCGTACCACCACCTTGCGCATCTGGGAGAACTGCCTCGTCGCAGGCATGCTTCAGACCGCCGACTACGCCCGGGCCGTTTTCACCCGGCACGCCGAACTCATGCAGTCGCCCCGGGACACCGAGGACGCGGTGCGCGCGCGGGTACGTCGCCAGGAAGCGCTGTACGACTCCGGTAAGCGGCACCAGATCATGATGTGGGAAGGGGCGCTGCACGCCCTGGTGTGTCCCCCGTCAGTCCTCGCGGCGCAGCTCGACAGGCTGCTGAGCGTCATCGGCCTCGACACGGTCGAACTGGGCATCATTCCGTTCTCGAACCCTTTGAAGATCCACCCGGGCAACGGTTTCTGGATCTACGACGAGCGGCTCGTGATCGTGGAGGACTGGCATGCGGAGCTGTGGCTCGATGACGCCGACAGCATCGCAACCTACGACCGGGCCTGGAACGCGCTCCGCGAGTCCGCCGTCTACGGGGCCGACGCCCAGAGGGTGATCAGCGAGGCGCGCCGGGCGCTGTGACAGGACCGTCGCCTCGGGTAACGGTGGCGTGGGTCTCGGATGGTGCGACAAAACGGCGTGCTCCGCCACCGGTAGAATCGACAAAACAGCCACCCTCTTCCGCCGGAAGGCCGCCCCCGTGCCAGAAGCACCCCACGCCGCCCACGACAGCGCCGCCCCGGACACGGTTCTCGTCGTCGACTTCGGCGCCCAGTACGCCCAGCTCATCGCCCGCCGCGTCCGCGAGGCACGGGTCTACAGCGAGATCGTGCCCAGCACGATGCCCGTGGCCGAGATGCTGGCCAAGGACCCCAAGGCGATCATCCTCTCCGGCGGCCCGTCCTCCGTCTACGAAGAGGGCGCCCCGCAGCTCGACCGCGAGATCTTCGAGGCCGGCGTCCCCGTCTTCGGCATGTGCTACGGCTTCCAGCTGATGGCGACGGCCCTCGGCGGCACCGTCGACAACACCGGCGCCCGCGAGTACGGCCGTACGCCGCTCGCCGTCTCCAAGTCGGGCTCCACCCTCTTCGAGGGCACCCCCGAGAACCAGTCGGTGTGGATGTCGCACGGCGACGCCTGCTCCGCCGCCCCGGAGGGCTTCACCGTCACCGCCTCGACGAACGTCGTCCCGGTCGCGGCCTTCGAGAACGACGAGAAGAAGCTGTACGGCGTGCAGTACCACCCCGAGGTGATGCACTCCACGCACGGCCAGCAGGTCCTGGAGCACTTCCTCTACCGCGGCGCCGGTCTGGCCCCGACCTGGACCACCGGCAACATCGTCGAGGAGCAGATCGAGGCCATCCGCCAGCAGGTCGGCGACAAGCGTGCCATCTGCGGCCTCTCCGGCGGCGTGGACTCCGCGGTCGCCGCGGCCCTCGTGCAGAAGGCCATCGGCCCGCAGCTGACCTGCGTCTACGTCGACCACGGCCTGATGCGCAAGGGCGAGACCGAGCAGGTCGAGAAGGACTTCGTCGCCGCGACCGGCGTGCAGCTGAAGGTCGTCGACGCGCAGGAGCGCTTCCTGAACGCGCTCGCCGGCGTCTCCGACCCGGAGACCAAGCGGAAGATCATCGGCCGCGAGTTCATCCGCGTCTTCGAGCAGGCCCAGGCCGAGATCATCGCCGAGGCCGAGGGCGGCCCGGACGTGGCCTTCCTGGTGCAGGGCACCCTCTACCCGGACGTCGTCGAGTCCGGTGGCGGCACCGGCACCGCGAACATCAAGTCCCACCACAACGTGGGCGGGCTCCCCGAGGACATCGAGTTCGAGCTCATCGAGCCGCTGCGCCAGCTGTTCAAGGACGAGGTCCGGATGGTCGGCCAGGAGCTCGGCCTCCCCGACGAGATCGTCCACCGCCAGCCCTTCCCGGGCCCCGGCCTCGGCATCCGCATCGTCGGCGAGGTCACCAAGGAGCGCCTGGACCTGCTGCGCGAGGCCGACGCCATCGCCCGCCACGAGCTCACCGCGGCCGGCCTGGACCGCGAGATCTGGCAGTGCCCGGTGGTCCTGCTCGCGGACGTCCGCAGCGTGGGCGTCCAGGGCGACGGCCGCACTTACGGCCACCCGATCGTGCTGCGTCCGGTGTCCTCCGAGGACGCGATGACCGCGGACTGGACGCGCATGCCGTACGAGGTGCTCGCGCGGATCTCCACCCGCATCACCAACGAGGTGCCGGACGTGAACCGCGTGGTCCTGGACTGCACGAGCAAGCCCCCGGGCACCATCGAGTGGGAGTAGGACCCCGCTCACCGCAACCGTCGAAGCCGCCGCTCCCGGGCAGGGGAGCGGCGGCTTCGCCGCGTGTATGGCCACTTCGGGCGCGCGCCGGTACCTTGCGCCGCGACCGAAGGAGGGCCATGGCCGCCGACCGACCCGCACCCGCACCCGTGCCCGAGGAGCGGCTGGGCTTCGAGCTGCCGCCGGTGCACGAGGACCCCGCCCGGGAGCGCGCGTACCGCAAGGAGCGCCTCGCGCTGGCCCTGCGGCTGCTGGGGCGGCTGGGGTACGAGGACGGCGTGGACGGGCACGTCAGCGCCCGCGACCCGGAGTTCGAGGACTGCTACTGGGTGAACCCCTTCGGGCGGCCCTTCGGCGCCCTGACCGCCGAGGACCTGCTCCTGGTCGACGGGGACGGGCGGGTGCGCCAGGGAGGGCGGCGGGTCAACGGGCTCGCCTTCGCCGTGCACGCGGCCGTGCACCGGGCCCGCCCCGAGACGGTGGCCGTGGTGCGCACGTACGGTCCGTACGGCCGGGCACTGGCCGCACTCGGCGAGCTGCTCGCCCCGATCAGCCCCCAGGCCTGCGCCTTCTACGAGGACCACGCGCTCCTGGACGGGTACGCCGGAACCGGGGACGCCGACCGGATCGCCCGGGCGCTCGGCCCGTACAAGGCACTGGTCCTGCGCCACCACGGGCTGCTGACCGTCGGGGACTCGGTGGACGCGGCCGCCTGGTGGTTCGTCGCGGCGGAGCGCGCCGCGCAGGTGCAGCTGATCGCGCGGGCCGCCGGCAAGCCGGCGGTGATCGACCACCGCGGGGCGGCCGCCGCGCGGGAGCGGTTCGGGACCGACCTCGCCGCGTGGGTGAACTACCAGCCGCTGTCCCGGCAGGTGGCGTCAACATCATGAACGGTTAATCACCTGCTCTGACATCGTGCGCAATCCGGAACACTGCCCCAGTGGTGCACAATTCGCTGGCATTGCACCGAAGTTCAGAGAGGCGGCACGCACGTGGCTGTCCAAGAGATGTCCCGAAGCACCCACGGCGGCTCCTGCACCTGCGACGACTGCCCGCACGGCGCCCAGGAGGGGCACCGGCGCGCGGTCGCCGCGTTCCTGGAGAAGCGGGACGAGTTCGCCGCCGGGCAGGGGCTGCCCGCCGCGGTGGCCCGCTCGGCCGGCGCGTCCCGGCAGTGGGTCTCCGACGAGCTGACCCTGTCGGCCCGGACGGTCGCCGACCGCGGCAGGGAGGCCGGGAACTCCTGGCTGTACCTGTTCTCGCGGCGGGCCGTCCTCGCCGTGTGGATCGCCGCCGGGGTGCTGCTGCTGGTGCAGGTGGGCACCGCGCTCGGCACCGGCTGGTCCACCACCCGCACCGCCGGGCTGCTGGCCGCGCTGGTGCTGGCCGCCCTGCTCACCGTCGCCGCCCGCGCCCAGTCGCTGCGGGGCGGGCTGCTGGCGCCGCTGGTGGGGGAGGACAACCGGCTGTCCACCTCGAAGGCGGTGCCGAGCGCCTGGGTGGTGCTGACCGCGTTCGCCGCGCTGCTGCCCGCGCTGCGGCTGGCCGCCTCCGCACCGGGCCCGCAGCGGCAGGCGCTGTACGCCGGGCTCTCGCTCGGCCGGGCGCTGCCGCTGCTGGCGGTGGTCGCGCTGACCTCGGCGGTGGCGGTCCTGGTGCGCCGGGTGGTCGCCGTACGGATCATGGCCCAGCGGTTGCAGAAGCTGCCCGCGGACCGGCCGCGCGGGGCGGACCTGCTGACCGACGACGCGGGCCGCGGGAGCTTCCCCGACGCGCAGTACGTGCTGGTCTCCGCCGTGGTGCTGGCCTTCGCGGTGGTCTCGCTGGCCCGCTACCCGGACCGGCTGCCGCGGCTGCCGTGGGCGCTGGCCCTGCTGGTGGCCCTGTCGGCGGCCGTGTACCTGGCGGCGAAGTTCGCCGAGGTGACCCGCCCGCTGGTGCTGTCGGTGGTCCGCAGACGGGAGCCCGGCGACCTGGACGCGGCGATCCGGCCCGGGGACGACATCGAGATCCGGGGCGTCGGGTTCGTGCCGCCGGGCGCGCACACGCCGGAGATGCTGGCCCGGCTCGTGGTGCGGATCGGGACGGTGCACGTGCACGTGCCGCTGGTCCCGGTCGCGGGCGGATTCACCAACCCCTCCGACGCCGTGCTGACGGTGCCGGTCCCGGCGGAAGTGGAACCCGGGCGCGTCGAGATCCAGGTGGTCACCGCTGCCGGAGTGGAATCCAACCGCTGCAGCATCGACGTGGCCGAGTGAACGGGGTACACATGGGGGCGTGAACCGAACTGATGTGTCCGCCGGCGACGTGGGCGACGTCCCTCCCGGCCATGTGCCCGCCGGTGACGCGCACGGCACGGCTCCCGGACTGCGGGAACGGGCCGCCCGGTACGCGCTGCTGCCGCTGCGGGTCTTCCTCGGCGTGACGTTCGTCTACGCGGGTCTGGACAAGCTGACCGACTCCGCGTTCCTGTCCGCCTCCGGCAACGGCTCGATCGGCGAGCTGATGCGCGGCGTGCGCGACACCTCCGCCGCCCCCTTCCTCGTGGACTGGGCCCTGCTCTCGCCCGTCGGCTTCGCCGTGCTGCTGGCCATCGGGGAGATCGCGGTGGGCCTGGGGGTGCTGGCCGGCCTGCTGACCCGGATCGCTGCCGTGGGAGGGGCGCTGATCTCGCTCAGCCTGTGGCTCACGGTGTCCTGGCAGGTGTCCCCGTACTACTACGGCAACGACCTCGCCTACCTGATGGCGTGGATCCCGCTGATCCTGGCCGGGGCGCCCTACCTGTCGCTGGACTCGCTGATCCGGTCGCGCCGGTCCCGGCGTACCGCATAGGTCACCATCCCCACCAGGGCCGCGAGGGCCAGCCCGCCCGCGGCCATCGGGAGGACCAGGAACCAGGGCAGGTCCGCCCCGCCGGTCGCGTCGAGCAGGTACAGCACGGCCGCGGCCAGCAGGACCAGCCCCGCCAGGAGCCGGCCCGGCTGGAACTCATGACGCCGCACGGGCCACCTCCACCTGTCCCACACCCGCACTCAGGTGCAGCTCGATCGTGCCGCCCGCCTCGGTGCCGGGCAGCGGCTTGAGGGTCTCTTCCTGCGTTTCGCCGCCGCTCTTGATGCGTACGTCCCGGCTGGTGTCCCCGGGCAGCCGGATGTCGCCCAGCTTGACCGAGACGTCGGCCTGCGCGGTGACCTCCCGCGGTACGACCACCTTGAGCCGGCCCGCCTCGATCGTCGCGCGGACCGTCAGCGTGGTGCCCTTGGGCACGTCGAGCCGGCTCAGGTCCAGCGTGGCGAGCCCGGTGCCCGAGGAGTACACGGGCCGTACGTCGGCCACCGCGGCCGGGCGCCAGCGCACGTCGTGCCAGTCGGTGCCGATCTCCCGGGGCAGCGCGGAGGCCCCCGCCAGCAGACCGGCGGTGGCCAGGGCCAGCAGGACGGTCCCGAAGCCGGTGCGGCCCTTGACCGAGCTGACCGCAAGACCGAGGCCGAAGACGGCCAGGGCTGTGGCCAGGGCGATCTGCAGCGCGTACGAGAGGGTGCTGCCCTCCCAGACCGAGGCGCAGGCGATGGCCCCGCCCAGCACGGCCAGTGCGAACACCCGGCCGCCGATGCCGCCGCGCGGCACCCGGGCCGCGGCGGCGGCCGGCGCCGCCCGGCCCGGGACGCCGCCGCCCGCGGTGCCGGCCGCGACGGCGTCGGCCGAGTCGTCCGGCCCCCACAGGTAGCCGCTGGACCCGACCGGGCCGGTGGTGCCGTCCTTGACCAGCGGATCACGCCACCACGACGGGCCGCCGACGGTGGGCGGAGCCTGGGTCTCCGGCGGGGCCGGGCGGTGCGCGGCCTGGGGCTCCGCCTCGGGGGGACCGGCGTGGCGGCGGCGCTGCGACCAGTACGCGGCCCCGCCGAGCGCCAGGACCGCCAGCACGGAGAACGCCGCGAGCCCGCCGTTGTCCAGCATCGACAGGAACAGCGCGCAGCCCACCAGGGCCGAGAAGACCGCGGCCAGGGTGGCGCCCTCGATCCGGCCGGTCAGCAGCTTCTTCGCCTCGCTGTCCTCCTCGCCGTCGACCGGCAGCAGCAGCCACGCGAACCCGTAGAAGATCAGGCCCACCCCGCCGGTGACCGCGAGGACACCGAGCACGATCCGGAAGATCACCGGGTCCAGGTCGAAGTACCGGCCGAGGCCGCCGCACACACCTGCGAGGACCTTGTCGCGCTTGCTGCGGCGCAGGGGCGGGCGCTCGGCGGGCCGCTCGCCGCCGGGCGCGGCGGCAGCCCCGGCAGCCGGTTCGCCCGGCGGGGAGTCGTGCGTGGTCATGGCTCCATGGTGACGGGCCGCCACGCCCCGCGGCACCGGGCCCGACCCTGGTGCAACCCTGATATCCCCCGGGCCGAACCGGGGGGATGCCCTGATGCCCCCGGGCTCCGCCACGTGTGACCATCGGTGCCATGCCCGCAGCCGCCGCCCTCCGCACCCCGCACCCCCCCGAGTCCGACGAGGCCCCCCTGCGCCGGCTCTACCGCAGCGCCGACGGCCGGATGCTCGGCGGAGTCGCCCGCGGACTCGCCGGGCACCTGGGGCTGCCGGTCGTCTGGGTCCGGCTCGCCTTCCTCGGCCTGTTCCTGTGGGGCGACGGGCTCGGCGTGCTGCTGTACGCCGCGTTCTGGGTGTTCGTACCGCTCGGGGTGGGCGGCCGCACCGCGCACCGCCCCTTCTTCGAGACCCTCCCCGACGGCAGCCGGCGCCTGCGCAAACCCGAGAAGGGGCAGATCACCGCACTCATCGCCCTGTGCATCGGCGCGGGGATCTTCATCTCCAAGGTCCAGGTCGGCGGCACCTCCGGCCGCTACGTGTGGCCGACGCTGCTGGTCGGCGCCGGTGTGGTCCTCGTCTGGCGGCAGGCCGACAACGCCCGCCGCGCCCACTGGGGCGAGGCCGCCGGGCGCAACCGGCGCCGGCTGCAACTGGCCCGGGGTCTCGCCGGCGTCGCACTGGTCGGCGTGGGCCTGACCGTCTTCCTCGTCGTACGCGGCTCGGCCGCGCAGCTCGGGAACGTGCTGACCGCCACCCTCGCCGTGCTCGTCGGCGTCGCCCTGCTCGCCGGACCGTGGCTGATCCGGATGACCCAGGACCTCTCCGAGGAACGCCTGATGCGCATCCGCGCCCAGGAGCGCGCCGAGGTCGCCGCCCACGTCCACGACTCGGTGCTGCACACCCTCACCCTGATCCAGCGCAACGCGGAGGACGTGGGCGAGGTGCGCCGGCTCGCGCGGGCCCAGGAGCGCGAGCTGCGCAACTGGCTCTACAAGCCGCAGGGCACCGGCAAGGACGAGGCCGAGGAACCGGCCACCCTCGCCGAGGCGGTGAAGAAGACCGCGGCCGAGGTGGAGGACCACCACGGCGTCCCGATCGAGGTCGTCGTCGTCGGCGACTGCCCGCTCGACGAGAAACTGGGCGCACAGGTGCAGGCCGCGCGCGAGGCAATGGTCAACGCCGCCAAGTACGGTGGCGAGGCAGGGGCGGTGCAGGTGTACGCCGAGGTGGAGGGACAGACGGTGTTCGTGTCCGTACGGGACCACGGGCCCGGCTTCGACATCGACGCGGTACCGGACGACCGCATGGGCGTACGAGAATCGATCATCGGCCGGATGCAGCGCAACGGCGGAACCGCACTGCTGCGGCCCGCCCCCGACGGCGGCACGGTAGTCGAGCTGGAGATGGAGAGGGCGGCGAGGACAGCATGACCGAAGAGAGCGGTACCGGGGCGGCGACCAGGCACGTGCGGGTGGTGCTCGTCGACGACCACCGGATGTTCCGCACGGGCGTCCAGGCCGAGATCGGCGACACCGCCCGGACCGGCGTCGAGGTCGTCGGCGAGGCCGCCGACGTCGACCAGGCCATCACCGTCATCACCGCCACCCGGCCCGAGGTGGTCCTCCTCGACGTGCACCTGCCCGGCGGCGGCGGGGTCGAGGTGCTGCGGCGCTGCGCCCCGCTGATGACGGGGGAGCAGCCCGTGCGCTTCCTGGCCCTGTCGGTGTCGGACGCCGCCGAGGACGTCATCGGCGTCATCCGCGGCGGCGCCCGCGGCTACGTCACCAAGACCATCACCGGGACCGACCTGGTGGACTCGGTCTTCCGCGTGCAGGACGGCGACGCGGTGTTCTCGCCGCGGCTGGCCGGCTTCGTGCTCGACGCGTTCGCCTCGACGGACGCGCCGCCGGTCGACGAGGACCTGGACCGCCTGACGCAGCGCGAGCGCGAGGTGCTGCGGCTGATCGCGCGCGGGTACGCGTACAAGGAGATCGCCAAGCAGCTGTTCATCTCGGTGAAGACCGTCGAGTCCCACGTCTCGGCCGTGCTGCGCAAGCTCCAGCTGTCGAACCGGCACGAGCTGACCCGCTGGGCGACGGCCCGCCGCCTGGTCTGAGCCGGGGCGATCCGGGCCCGGGGCGGCGGAGCCCGGGGCGCCGGAGCCCGTGTGATCCACGCCGCAGGGGGCGGGGGCAACCGGAGGGGGCCGCGCCGCCCTCTTGGGTGGCGTGATGAGCTTGACCGGGACCCCCCTCTTCGCGACGGTGATCGCCCTCACGGCGATCGCCGTCATCCTGCCGCTGGCCGTGTGGAGCAAGGTGCGCGGCCCCGCCGTCGTACGCGTCGCCACCCGCGCGTCGATGCTCGTCTTCGCCCAGGCCACCGCCATCGCCCTGGTCTTCCTCGGGCTCAACCGGGACATGAACTTCTACGCGAGCTGGGGCGACCTGTTCGGGACCGGCTCGTACGTCACGGCCGCCCCCGACCTCGGCCCGGACGGGCTCGGCGGGAAGAAGGCCGAGCAGGTCAAGGGGGCACCGAAGGTACCCCAGCACTTCGAGCCCGTGGACGGCCTCGGCGGCCGGGTCAAGAAGACCGAGCTCGACGGCAAGATCTCCGGGGTCAAGGGCGACGTCATGGTGTGGCTGCCGCCGCAGTACGACGACCCGGCCTACAAGGACAAGAAGTTCCCCGTCGTCGAGCTGATCCCGGGCATACCCGGAACGGGCAAGTCCTGGTTCCAGGGGCTCAAGGCGCACGAGGTGCTGGAGCCGCTGATGAAGAACGGCAAGGTGCAGCCGTTCATCCTGGTCTCGCCGCGCGCCATGCTCCTGGGCAACGCCGACACCGGCTGCGCCAACCTCCCCGGCAAGGTCAACGCCGACAGCTGGTTCAGCGTCGACGTCCGCAAGATGGTCACCGACAACTTCCGCACCTCCGGCGACGCCCGCACGTGGGGCGTGGCCGGGTACTCGGCCGGCGCCTACTGCGCCGCGAAGCTGGCGATCCTGCACCCCGACCGCTACAGCGCGGCCGTCTCGCTGTCGGGCTACAACGACCCGGGCCAGGAGCCCAGCTCGCTGGTGGCCCAGGATCCGGAGCTGCGCCGCACCCACAACCTGAAGGCCCTGCTCAAGGCGGCGCCCACGCCGCCGCCGGTCGCGCTGTGGATGTCGGGGGCCGAGCAGGACGGCTACTTGTCCGGCACGGACCTCAAGGCGCTCGCGCAGAGCCCGACGGTGGTGCACGCCGAGAAGGTCACCGGCGGGCACAACCTCGACTCGTGGTCGAAGCAGCTGCCGCAGACCTTCGGGTGGTTGAGCACGCAAGTGAAAATGCCGTAGCCGAAGGCGCCTTGCCCGACTGGCAGGGGTGGCGGCGAGCGGCGACGATGGAATTGTCCCGTGAAGTCATGCCGCTTGTATGGCGAGTCGTCGCCGGCCGCCGGGACGGAGAGACATGTCGCCGGGTGTTGTCATTCTCGTTGTCGTCATCGCCCTCGTGTGGATCATCTGGCTGTGGTGGGCTTCCCGCCGCCACACGTCGGAAAGCAGCCCCCTGGTCGTCGAGGAGAACATTCCGGCGTTCCAGGTCGTGGCCCTGGGGCTGCAGGGCTCGGGGAAGACGCTCCTGCTGGCCAGCATGTACCACCGGCTCCAGACACCGGCAGGCCAGAGCTACTTCCTCACCGCCTCGCACGAGGACGTCCTGCAACTCAACCAGTGGTTCAGTCAGATGGCAGACACGGAGTCGGCGAACAGCTGGCCGCCCGGAACGACCAAAGGCGAATCACGGCATTTTTCGTTCACCGCCAAAACACGTACCGCCGAAGGCTTCCGCCCCATTCTTGAGCTGAAGTACCTGGAGTACGCGGGAGAACTCCTCACCGAGCCGCAGGCGCCCGGATCGACGGTCCAGGAAGACCTGTTCGCGCACATCCGGCAGGCCGACGCACTGCTCGGGATCATCGACGGAAACCACATCCGACAGCATCTGGACGGTGTTCCCACGGGTCTGATGCGTCTGGAGCAGACCCTCGACGCCCTGGTGCCGGCCATGATCGAGGCGACCTGTCCCGTCAGCTTCGTCATCACGAAGTGGGACCTGCTCACGGGTCTGCACCCCGACGAGAGCACCCGGTTGGAACTCGTGCACGACCTTTTGACGTCCAACGACCATTTCCGGTCGCTGGTGAAGATCCACGGCTCCGGCCGGGTGGTCCGCCTCATCCCCGTCAGCGCGGTGGGCTCGGGCTTCGCGAGGGTCGACTCCACCGGAAGGATCGTCAAAGTGCCGCACGGAACGCTGCATCCCAGCCGTGTCGACGTTCCGCTGTCGGCCGTGGTGCCCGACCTGTTCGACCAGGTCGAAGCCCGACTCGACAAGGAGGCCCGCTCGGCCTTCTACGAGGAGGTGCGCCAACGCAGCCGGATGACCCCGATGGAGACGATCACCTCCATGGGCACCTTCGTCGGCAAGGCGGCAGGTCAGGCCGTGTTCGCGGCGTTCGGTACCTCGGTCACCCTGACGGGGAACGCCCTCGTCGGTCTCTTCCTCGACTCCCACCGGAGGGCGCGCCAGCAGTCGCAGGACCGGCTCGACCGGGAACTGACCGAGGCCGAGCAGCGCATCGAAGACCTTCGGGAAGCGCGGCGGCGGGTCATCGAGGACATGCGCCGCAAAGTCGCGGTCCTGGAGGACCAGTTGCCCCACTCCAGGCTGTCCTGACATGGCCGGCCCCTCGTCCCCGCAGCAGGGATGGCCGTTCCTCATCGCCCGTGGCCGGCACCACGGTTACCGGACCCTGCTCGCCCCCGAGGTCCTGCTCGCCCAGCGCGACTACGGAGTGCTGGACGATTCGGTGGCACCGAGCACGGTGGAGGACCAGGCACAGGTCATGCAGGTGGTCACCGCAGGCGGACGCCCGCTGACGGTCGTGCACGCCACGCACACGGCCACCGCGGCCGACCTCGCCGAGCCGGGAACCGAACCCGACGACCTGCCACCACGGGACGAGTACGGCCGCCCGCTCTCCCTGATGTACGGATTCGTCTGCGAGGGCGGCGCCGAGGTCCGACCGCAGCCGGCCGACCTGGCCTTCTGCCGTGAGGCCGCGCTCCGCGTGTACCGGCGGTTCCTCCGGGACGAGGAGGGCTTCGCGGTCGAGCCGGGGCGGGCCTTTCCCCTGCGCTCGGCCGTGGCCGTGGCCGTGACCCCGCGCGCCGTGGGGGAAGGCGCCCGGCGCGCCCCCTCCCTGACCAGCCGCTTCGGACCCCCTCCCGGCAGGAGGCTGATCGCCGCTGCGATTCTGGCGGCCGTCGTGATCCTGGTCTACGTGGTGTGGGGTCTCCTCTCGCCCCCGCCGCCGACGCCCACACCCCCCGGGAATCCGACTCCGCATCCGACGTGGACAGAGCCACGGCAGCCGACCCCGCCGGAGTCGCCGGAGTACTGCCCCCCGTTCAGCGACCAGCCCGGCTGTTCCGGCGAAGCGTACGAGGGCTGAACCCGGCTACGCCGGGCGGGCCGCGCCCGCCCAGGGCATGGAGTCGATCGGGGCCACGCGGACCGTCGAGCCGGGGCGGGGGGCGTGGATCATCTGGCCGTTGCCGACGTAGAGGCCGACGTGGGTGACCCCGGAATAGAAGAACACCAGGTCACCGGGGGCGAGCTGATCGCGGGAGACCCGGTGGCCCGCGTTGATCTGGGTGTAGGTGGTGCGGGGGAGTGAGACCCCCGCCGAGCGCCAGGCCGCCTGCGTCAGGCCCGAGCAGTCGAAGGAGCCCGGTCCCGTGGCGCCCCACACGTACGGCTTGCCGATCGCCCCGTACGCGAAGGCCACCGCGCGGGCGGCCCGGGAGCCGTCGCCGGGCGGGGCCGGGGTCGCGGCGTGCGGGCCCGCGGCAGTGGCGGCGGGGGCGGGCCCCGCGGCCTGGGCCTCGTACGCGGCGCGCTCCTCGGCCGTGAGCCGGGCCAGCAGCCGCTTGGCGGTGCTCAGCTTGCCCTCGATGACGGCCTTGGCCTCGGCGATCTCGCGCTCGCGGGTGCGGAGGTCGGCGAGCCGCCCGGCGGCCTTGTCGCGCAGCTGCCCGACCTCGTCGAGCCGGCGGCGTACGGCGGAGACCTCGGCGGCGTTGCGGTCCCCGGCCCGGGTGAGGAACGAGGCCCGGTCGAGGTAGTCCTGCGGATCGTCGGACATCGCCAGCTGTACCGCCGGTCCCAGGGCGCCGCTGCGGTACTGGGTCGCGGCCAGCGAGCCGAGGGCGCTGCGGGCGCTGTTGAGCTGGTCGGTCTTGCGGGCGGTCTCGTCGCGCAGGGCGTCCAGCGCGCGCTGCGCCTCGTCGGCCTTCTCCTTCGCCCCGTTGTACCGCTCGGTCGCGGCCTCGGCCTCCTCGTAGAGCCGGTCGACCTCCGCCTTGACCTGGGAGGGGGTCTGCTGCGGGTCGGCCTGCGAGGTGCCTTCGAACGCGGTGGCGGTGGCAGCGCCCGCGAGGGCGAGGGTGGCGGCGGTCCGTACGGTGCCGCCGGAGAGCGGGCGCTGCCTGGGCTTTCGGTGACTGGCCACGAGGGCCTCACGTCCTTCCTCGCTCGGGAGCTCGGTGCTTGGAGGAGGACGCTAGACCCGTAGGTAACGGGCAGATGACGGGATGATCGTAAGTGCTCTGATGCGACCGGATACGGCCGCGTGTGGCGGTTGTGGATCAGCGCCAGAGGACGGCGATGAAGATATTGATCACGGTCAGTCCGCCGACCGCGCCGAACAGCGCCTTCTCCACCCGCTCCTCGTCGCGCTTGACGTAGACCAGGGCGAGGATCACGAAGAGGACGGCGAGCTTCACGCCGATCTTGATGTTGTTGACGTGCCCGCCGTCCATCTCGCGGAAGCCGACCAGCAGCACGCCGGTGACCAGCATCGTCAGCGCGCCGTGCAGCATCGCGGGCACGAAGCGGGCGGTACCTGCGCCCATCGCCTTCATCTGGGTCAGGAAGCCGCCGAGGAGCGAGGCGATCCCGATGATGTGCAGGCCGACGAAGACGCTGATCAGTACGCTCATGGCCCCGAGCGTACGGGGCCGATTTTCCGGGGGCGGGGCCGGGTGTCGGTCCGGCCCCCTAAACTCGGAAGGCGATGAGCAGCCTCTTTGACGACAGTTTCCTGGCGGACCTCACCCCCTCCGACGAGGTCCCGCCGCCGCCCGAGGACCACGCCGCCCCGGAGCCGGGCGCCGACGACCTCTTCGGGGGCCGCTTCGACGTGCCCATGAGCGGCGACGCCTACTACCGGGACGGCTCCCCGAAGCCCGTCATCGACCCCGCGACCCTCCTGGACGGGCTGAACGAGCAGCAGCGCGCCGCCGTGGTCCACGCGGGCTCCCCCCTGCTCATCGTGGCCGGTGCGGGCTCCGGCAAGACCCGGGTACTGACCCACCGGATCGGCCACCTGCTGGCCGCGCGGAACGTCCACCCCGGCCAGATCCTGGCGATCACCTTCACCAACAAGGCCGCCGGCGAGATGAAGGAGCGCGTCGAAGGGCTGGTCGGCCCGCGGGCGAACGCCATGTGGGTCTCCACCTTCCACAGCGCGTGCGTGCGCATCCTGCGCCGCGAGTCGAAGCGGCTCGGCTTCACCTCCTCCTTCTCGATCTACGACGCGGCCGACTCCAAGCGCCTGATGGCGCTCGTCTGCCGCGACCTGGACCTGGACCCGAAGAAGTTCCCGCCCAAGTCCTTCAACGCCAAGATCTCCAACCTGAAGAACGAGCTGATCGACGAGGACGCCTTCGCCGCCCAGGCCGTCGACGGCTTCGAGAAGACCCTCGCCCAGGCGTACGCGATGTACCAGGGGCGGCTGCGCGAGGCCAACGCCCTCGACTTCGACGACATCATCATGACCACCGTCCACCTGCTCCAGGCGTTCCCGGACGTGGCCGAGCACTACCGGCGCCGCTTCCGGCACGTGCTGGTGGACGAGTACCAGGACACCAACCACGCTCAGTACACGCTCGTGCGCGAACTCGTGGGGACGGGCTACCCCGACCTGCCGCCCGCCGAGCTCTGCGTGGTCGGTGACGCCGACCAGTCGATCTACGCCTTCCGCGGCGCCACCATCCGCAACATCCTCCAGTTCGAGGAGGACTACAAGGACGCGACGACGATCCTGCTGGAGCAGAACTACCGTTCCACGCAGACGATCCTGTCCGCGGCCAACGCGGTCATCGAGCGCAATGAGAACCGCCGCGCGAAGAACCTGTGGACGCAGGCCGGGGCGGGCACCGTCATCACCGGCTACGTCGCCGACACCGAGCACGACGAGGCCCAGTTCGTCGCCGACGAGATCGACCGGCTGACGGACGCGGGCGAGGCCAAGGCGGGCGACGTCGCGATCTTCTACCGGACCAACGCGCAGTCGCGCGTGTTCGAGGAGATCTTCATCCGCGTCGGACTCCCGTACAAGGTCGTCGGCGGCGTCCGCTTCTACGAGCGCAAGGAGGTCCGCGACATCCTCGCCTACCTGCGCGTCCTCGCCAACCCCGAGGACAACGTCCCGCTGCGCCGCATCCTGAACGTGCCCAAGCGCGGCATCGGCGAGCGGGCGGAGGCGATGATCGACGCGCTCGCGCTGCGCGAGAAGATCACCTTCCCGCAGGCGCTGCGCCGCGTGGACGAGGCCTTCGGCATGGCCGCCCGCTCGACCAACGCGGTCAAGCGCTTCAACGTGCTGATGGAGGAGCTCCGTACCATCGTGGACTCCGGCGCCGGTCCGGCGGTGGTACTGGAAGCGGTCCTGGAGCGGACGGGCTACCTCGCCGAACTCCAGGCCTCGACCGACCCGCAGGACGAGACGCGGATCGAGAACCTCCAGGAACTCGCGGCGGTGGCACTCGAATTCGAGCAGGCCCGCGGAGAGGATACCGCGACACCAGCGGCTGCCGGCACGGGCGGCACGCTCGCCGAGTTCCTGGAGCAGGTCGCGCTCGTCGCCGACTCCGACCAGATCCCCGACGAGGACACCGAGGGCACGGGCGTCATCACGCTGATGACCCTGCACACCGCCAAGGGCCTCGAATTCCCGGTGGTCTTCCTCACCGGCATGGAGGACGGCGTCTTCCCGCACATGCGCGCCCTGGGGCAGACCAAGGAGCTGGAGGAGGAGCGCCGCCTCGCCTACGTCGGCATCACCCGCGCCCGGGAGCGGCTGTACCTGACGCGCTCCGCGATGCGCAGTGCGTGGGGCACCCCCTCGTACAACCCGCCGTCGCGGTTCCTGGAGGAGATCCCGGCCGAGTACCTGCAGTGGAAGCGCACCGGCGCGAAGCAGAAGCCGGCCGGACCGATGCGCGGTTCCGGCTCGGGCTACGGTTCGGGATCCGGCTACGGCGGGGGTTCCGGCGGGGGCAGGGCCTCCTTCGGCACCTCGCCCGAGGCGTTCCTGTCTTCCTCGCGTACGAAGTCGGGGCCCTCCGGATTCGCCACGCGCCGGGCCGCCGACAAGCCGGTCATCGCCCTGGCCGTCGGAGACCGGGTCACGCACGACCAGTTCGGGCTGGGCACGGTCATGGAGGTCAGGGGCGCCGGCGCGGACGCGCAGGCCACCATCGACTTCGGGGACGACAAGCCGAAGCGCCTGCTGCTGCGCTACGCGCCGGTGCAGAAGCTGTAACGGTCCTTCGGGCAAGGCCGTTGAGCGCATCGCCGAGGGGGAGCGGCTCGCGGCCTGGCTGCTCGTGCTGGAGGGCGGTGAACGGCCCGTCGTGGAGCGTGAGTTCCCCGCCGAGTTCCATCCGCTGGGCCGGGTGCACCACCAGGGCGGAGCCTGCTGCCGGGCTCGGGGCGCGCGACGGCGCCGGCCGGCACGCGGCGGTGGATGCGCTGCTGGTGCCGGCGGCGCGGGGCGACCTCGACGCCCCGCGAAGGCCCGGGTTCTTTCGACGGCCGGTGCGGGGCGGTTCTCTCAGGTCGGGTCCAGGCCGTGGCTGCGCAGCCAGGGCAGGGGGTCGATCGCGGACCCGCCGCCGGGCCGGACCTCGAAGTGGAGGTGCGGTCCGGTGGAGTTGCCGGAGTTGCCCGAGTAGGCGATGACATCGCCGGCCTTGACCTTGCCGGACCGGATCTTGGTGCTGCTGAGGTGGCAGTACCAGGTCTCGGTGCCGTCGGGCGAGGTCACTATGGCCATGTTGCCGTAGGCGCTGTTCCACTGGGTGCGCACGGTGCCGTCGGTGGCGGCCATGACGGGGGTTCCGTAACCGACCGGGAAGTCGATGCCGGTGTGCACGGACATCCACATGCCGCCGGCCTGGCCGAAGCTGGCGCTGAGGCCGTGCTGGGCGACGGGGATCGCGAACTTGGGGCGGGCCGCTTCCTTCGCGGCCTCCTCCTCCGCCTTCTTCTTGCGCTCCTCGTCCTGCCGCTGGCGCAGGTCGATGCGCTCCTGCGTGCGGCTCGCGCGGTCCGCGAAGTCACCGGCGTCGGCGCTGAGCGCGGCCAGCTGGGTGTCGAGCTTGCTGTTCGCCGCGACCGGCTTCACCGAGGCCGGGTCGGGGGCGGCCATCGTGGTGGTGTCCTCGGCGGGCTTCTCCGTGCCGGTGAGTCCGCCGACGGAGGCGGCCGCGACTCCGGCAACACCCATCACACAGGCGGACGGAACCGCGACGGTGAGGAGGGCGGAACGCTTCGCCGGGGTGCGGCGGCGGCTGCTGCCGACGGACCTGGCGCCGGATGCGGCTCCCGCCTTGGAGGCGGCCTTGGCGGAGCCCTTGGCGCCGGCGCGGCGCGAGGGGCGCGGGGCGGAGGGTGCGTCCGGCGCGGCGGGGGTGACGGGCATCGCCTGGGTCGGCAGGTCGTGCACGGGGGCCAAGTCCAGGTCCGGTTCAGGCTCCGCGTCGGGGGTCTCGTCGGCGAGGACCTCGAAGACGGCGGTCTCGCTGTACGCCTCGGCGGCCGCGTACGCGTACTCCGACGGGTACTCCGCCGTGTGCTCCGGCTGCTGTTCGTGCTGGTGCTGCTGGTACTGCGGCTGGTGCTGCTCGTCCTGGAACTCGCCCTGGAACTCGCCCTGGAACTCGCCTTGGTACTCGTAGGCGAAGGTCTGCGTCTGCTGCTCGTGCGCGACGGTGTTCCAGGCCGTGGCGTCGTACGCGCCCGTCTCGGTGCCGGTGGTGCCGTAGCCCGGCATCGCCCACTGCCCGGTCTGCTGCTCGTATCCGAAGGCGGTGGGCTGGTAGTCCGTGCTCGGTGTCTGCCAGCCGTGCCCGTCGGTCTGGGCGGGGATGCTCGACAGGTAGGTGTGGTCCTGCGGGTAACTCTCCTGCGGGGCCCAGGCCGTGGTGTCGTAGGCGCCGGTCTCGTAGGAGCCGTAGGAGGCGTAGTCGTACCCCTGAGTGCCCGCTCCGCCCTGCGTTTCATAGGAAACGTAGGCCGAGTCACCAGCGAAAGTGGTGGTGGAAAGGCCGTCGTACCCGGAATCGGGGTACAGGCCCGACGAGGGGCGGTCGTTCACCAACTTCTCTTTCGCCTCGGCAGTGGGGGCCTGGGTGGCCAGGGAACGTGAGGTTCCCTGGGGAGAGCAGTGGCGTGACTGTACCCGGCGGTTACTCGCAACGACAATCTTCGGAGGGTTTCCGGCTGAGCGGAACCGGGCATTCGGCCGTCTTTCGGTCGGCGAAAGGCAGAGCCTTGGCCTTGAGTTCGAAATCCGTTCGAGTGTGGGCCGGTCTTCGTCACGCGACGGAAGCGGCCCCGTCCGGTCGTCCGGCCCCGGTGGGAACCGGTCCGTCGAGGACCCGGCGGACCGCGGACGTCACCGCGGGATGCGCGGCCAGGGCCAGGTGTCCGATGCCGATGACCTGCACGTTCTCCACCTGGAGGTCCGGGTGCTCGATCCGCGCCGTCCCGGGCGGGTCCATCAGCTCGTCGAACTCGCTCCAGAAGGCAACGCACCGGGTCCGGCAGCCGGGCGCCGGTTCCCGCAACTCGGCCATCACCGCCGATTCCGGGCGCATCTGCCGGACCAGGGGGTGGGCGTTCATGAACGGGGCGACCCGCGTGCCGGAATGCGGGGTGCCGAGCGTGACGAGGGTGCGGACGCGCCGGTCGCCGCCGAGCCGCTGCACGTAGTACCGCCCGACCAGTCCGCCCAGGCTGTGCCCGACGAGATCCACCTCCTGGTGGCCGGTACGCGCGCACAGCTCCTCGACGTGCCGGGCGAGGTGGCGGGCGGTGACGCGCAGGTCGCGGGTGAACGGCGAGTAGTTGTACGTCTCCACGCGCCTGCGGCGACCCGCCGCGAGGGCGCGGCGCAGCAGGACGAAGACGGACCGGTTGTCGGTGAACCCGTGCAGCAGGAGCACGGGCGGCCGGCTGCCGGAGCCGGCGGTTCGGGTTGTTTCACGGCATGTGGAGCGCTTCTCCTGGTACACCCCGGTCGGGTAGAGCAGCAGGTGCCCGCCGAGCACGACCACTTCCAGTAATCCGGCGCGCAGTGCGGCACCGGACACGGGTATGCACAGCCCCATCGACGGCCTCCCCTGAGCCTCTTGGGACTGCAGCCTTCTGGCACTCGGGCCGCGCCACCGTGCCGTGCGGCTGTCGGTACGGTGGCGCGGCGACCCCGGTGCGGCTCTCCTGGCGGTGAATCAACGCCGTCCCACGTGTGATTTCCCCCTCGTGCTTGACCGTGAAACGGCGGTGTGCGCGATGCTGTACTTAACGTTCGTTCACTCGGGAGGCAGTGCGATGGGTGTGACCGGTCCGATCCGTGTGGTGGTGGCCAAGCCGGGTCTCGACGGCCACGACCGCGGCGCCAAGGTGATCGCGCGGGCGCTGCGGGACGCGGGCATGGAGGTCATCTACACCGGCCTCCACCAGACCCCCGAGCAGATCGTGGACACCGCCATCCAGGAGGACGCCGACGCGATCGGCCTGTCGATCCTCTCGGGAGCCCACAACACCCTGTTCGTCCGGGTGCTGGAGCTCCTCAAGGAGCGGGACGCGGAGGACATCAAGGTCTTCGGGGGCGGCATCATCCCGGAGGACGACATCGCCCCTCTGAAGGCGAAGGGCGTGGCCGAGATCTTCACCCCGGGCGCCACGACCACCTCGATCGTCGACTGGGTCCACGCCAACATCCGTCACCCCTGACGAGCACGGCCCGCTCCGACGCCGACGCGCCGCGCCGCGCCGGCCCCGCGCGTGGGCCGGCCGGGGCCGGCCCGGTCCGCTCCGGGCCGGCCGGTGCGGGAGGCGGCGGTCCGGGCCGGGCGGCGGTGCCGGGGCCGTCAGGCCGGCGGGGTGAGTTCCGCGAGCATCGACGCGCGGACTCCGAGGGTGGCCACCAGCCGCTCGAAGGCCTCCGCCCAGTAGGCCGCCGCGCCCGGCGAGGTGTCCGCGGCGCCCTGCGAAGAGGCGGTCAGCGACTCCAGCCGGTCCGCCTCGGCGGGGTCCAGGCAGCGCTCGGCCAGCCCCATCACCCCGCTGAAGCTCCACGGATAGCTGCCCGCCTCCCGCGCCGCGTCCAGTGCGTCGACCACGGCTCGCCCCAGCGCCCCCGCCCACGGCACCACGCACACGCCGAGCAGCTGGAACGCCTCCGACAGGCCGTGGGCCCGTATGAACTCGGCGACCCACGCGGCCCGTTCCCCCTCGGGCAGGACCGAGAGCAGCTTGGCCCGCTCCGCCAGCGACGCCGTGCCCGGGGCCGTCGCGGTCGGAGCGGCCGCCGAGCCGAGCAGGGCCTTGGACCACTCGGGGTCGCGCTGGCGCACCGCCGCCCGGCACCACGCCGCATGCAGCTCCTCCCTCCAGCCCTCGCCCTCGGCCACCGGCAGCGCGACGATCTGCTCGGGCCCGAGCCCCCCGAACCGCTCCCGCCAGCAGGACAGCGGCGCCGCCTCCACCAGCTGGCCCAGCCACCAGGCCCGCTCCCCGCGTCCGGCGGGCGGCCGCTCGACCACCCCGTCGCGCAGCATCCCGGCATCACACTCGGCCGGCGCGCTCACCCCCTCCGGCCCCACGCAGGCCAGCGCCCGCCGGGCCATCCGCCCGGCCAGCGCGGAGCCCGGCAGCGCCGACAGAAGCTCGGCGGCGGTCGCCCGGACATTGCGGCTCCGGTCACCCAGCGCCGCCTCCAGGAAGGGCTCGTCGCCCTCGGCGAGCCCCACCCGCAGGGAGTCCAGGAACATCAGCCGGTCCTCGGCCCGCTCGGTGGCCCAGGTGGTCGACAGCAGCCGTATCGCGGCCGCCGGCTCGTGCGCCCGTACCGCGCCGAGCAGGGCCACCCGCTCCGCGAACAAGCCCTCCTGCCACAGCCGTTCCACCGCGGCCCCGTCCGCGGGCGCGGGCAGCTCCCCGCTGCCGCCCGCCCCGCCGCGCAGCGCGAACCGCCAGTCCGGATTGAACCGGGCCAGCCACAGCCCGCGCGCCCCGGCCAGGGCCAGCGCCTGCGGACGCAGGTCCGTACGGGCCCGGGCCGCATCCAGCAGGGCGGGCACCAGCGCGGCCGGTGCGCGGTAGCCGTGCCGCGCGGCGGCGGCCAGCCACTGGGGCAGCAGCTCCGTCAGATCCGGGGCCGCTCCGCGCCGACCGCCGCCGCTGCCCGCGCCGCCCCGGCCGGCCAGCAGCTGCGCGAGCCGGCGCCGGGCAGCCTCCGGCGGAACCGGGCGGGGATCGTGCGGTGCGGGCTCCGGCCGCGGACCGGCCTCGGCCGGCCGCAGCCCGGCCCGGCGCCGCAGAGTGTGCACGGCGGCCGCGTCGAGCAGGGCCCGCGGGCTGCCCTGCCGTCGCTCGGTGCCCAGCAGCGCGGCGCCGACCAGCTCGTCCCAGTCCCCGTACTCCGTGTCCGCGGCGGTGGCGGTGGCGTTGGCGGTCATCGGTCCCTCCCTCTTCCCTGATGGTGTTCCGTGCTCCGGTCCCGCCCCCTCCGCGGGACCGGAGCGGTCCCTGGGCCCTTCCGCCCCGTTCGTCCTGCCCTTCAGCTGGCGTGGTTGTCGTCCACAGAAGCCCCCCGGCTCAGTCGTTTCGTGCACGACGACGCCCCCGCGCCGCCGTTCCCTGCGTATCCCCCTGTCGGCGGCGCCTCCGCGTCCCCGGTCAGACCAGGGCCACCGGCTCCGCCGTCTCCGGCTGCCAGGCCGTCAGCGGCGTGAAGCCGCGATGACCGCATTCGCCGAAGACCGTGACGGGCCTGCCGCCCGAGAGGGCGGCCAGCTGCCACAGCCCTGCGCGCGA
The DNA here is from genome assembly GCF_040612915.1 of Streptomyces sp. NPDC006326. Taxonomy (NCBI): domain Bacteria; kingdom Bacillati; phylum Actinomycetota; class Actinomycetes; order Kitasatosporales; family Streptomycetaceae; genus Streptomyces; species Streptomyces sp. NPDC006326. The sequence goes on from NZ_JBEXRC010000001.1 coordinate 54,453, forward strand.
GGCGCCCCCGGGCAGGTGTACGGGCAGCGCGGAGCCGCCCTCCGCATCCGCCAACTGCCAGCCCAGCTCTCCGGGTATCGGAATCACCGGACCCAGCACCACCGGCCAGGAGTCCAGCCACGGGTCCTCCCGCAGCGCCGCCCCGTACGCCTCCAGTGCCTCGGCCGTGCCGACCCCGGCAGGAGCCTGCGCGGCCGGGACAGCCGCCGCATGCCCGTCCCCGAGGTCGGCCCGCAGTCCCGCCGACCCGGGCCGGAAACGGGCCTCCGCCTCCAGCACCAGGCCCACGGGCAGCGCCAGGCCCGGTGGCCGCCCGGGCGGCCCGAAGTCCAGCACCAGGGCCGGGCGCCTGCTCCCCAGCCCGCGCAGCCATGTCCGGCGGGTGGTGAGCCGGCCGTCCGGCGCCACCGTGTCGTACTGGGACAGCACGAGCCAGCGGTCCCGTACGCCCTCCCCCTCCGCTGCGGCACCCGGCAGCCCCACCCTGCTGCGCACCGTCGCGGCGAGCGGCTGCGGCAACCCGGCCCTCCCCAGCCAGCCCCGGTTCAGCAGGTGCAGCAGCGCGCTCTCCTCCAGCATCCGGGCGGGCCAACCGGGACCGCAACTGGGTATCGTCCCCAACTCCCGGACCCTCGCGGCCAGTCCCGGCGCCTGGGCGTCGACCATCCGGGCGGCCGTCTCCTCCCAGGCCGCGTACCCGGTCTGCTCCTGGCCGGCGAGGCCCCCGCGCAGCAGGTCCACGAGCCGCTGCTCCAGCTCGGTGACGCCCGCGCCGATCCGGGCCGCCCGCCGCTCGGCGCGCCTGCGGGCCGCCTCCGGGTCCACCGGGCGGGCCGCCGCGGCGGCCGGGCGCGCCGCCTTCGCCGCCCGTTCCGCCAGCCACTCACCGGCCCAGTCCGGCGCTTCCCCGGGCTCGCCGAGTCCCTCGGCGGCCCAGAGCAGCAGCAGTCCCAGCGCGTGCTTGCACGGGAACTTCCGGCTCGGGCAGGAGCACTTGTACGCCGGACCCGCCAGGTCCACGACCGTCCGGTACGGCGCTTTGCCGCTGCCCTTGCACACACCCCACACCGCACCGGAAGCGGAACCTCCGGTCTGCGACCAAGGACCCGCCCCACCCAGCTTGCCCCCCGCCTTGCGTGACGCTTCGTCAGGAGCCAGAGCCAGTACCTGTTCCGCCGTCCAGCGGACCCCCTGCTCAGTCATGGGAACAACCGTAGAGACCCCCACTGACAATCGCCCTGACCTGCAACGACGTGATGAGCAGGGGGCGTTGTCAGTGCCGTGGTGCACCGTGGGAACAGCAGTCGGGAGCGGCTGCGGAGCATTGGAGGGGGACCATGAGCACGAACGGGATCGACACCGGAGCCGAGGCGCTGCGCCCGCACGCCGAGGAGGCCTTCGCGCACGAACTGAAAGCCCTGGCGGCCGCCGACGACCGGCCCCGCCCGGCCCGCTGGAAGCTCTCCCCGTGGGCCGTCGCCACCTACCTCCTGGGCGGCACCCTGGAGGACGGAAGCGTCATCACTCCCAAGTACGTGGGCCCGCGCCGCATCGTCGAGGTCGCCGTCACCACGCTCGCCACCGACCGCGCGCTGCTCCTCCTCGGCGTCCCCGGCACCGCCAAGACCTGGGTGTCCGAGCACCTCGCCGCAGCCGTCAGCGGGGACTCCACCCTCCTGGTCCAGGGCACCGCCGGCACCCCCGAGGAAGCGATCCGGTACGGGTGGAACTACGCCCGCCTCCTCGCCCACGGGCCGAGCCGCGAAGCCCTCGTACCCAGCCCGGTCATGCGGGCCATGGCCGACGGCATGACCGCCCGCGTCGAGGAGCTCACCCGCATCCCCGCCGACGTCCAGGACACCCTCATCACCGTCCTGTCCGAGAAGACGCTGCCGATACCGGAGCTCGGCGAGGAGGTGCAGGCCGTGCGCGGCTTCAACCTCATCGCCACCGCCAACGACCGCGACCGCGGGGTCAACGAGCTCTCCAGCGCCCTGCGCCGCCGCTTCAACACGGTCGTGCTGCCGCTGCCCGCCACCGCCGACGCCGAGGTCGACATCGTCGCCCGCCGCGTCGACCAGATGGGCCGCTCCCTCGAACTGCCCGCCGCACCGGAGGGGCTGGAGGAGATCCGCCGCGTCGTCACCGTCTTCCGCGAGCTGCGCGACGGAGTCACCGGCGACGGCCGGACGAAGGTGAAGACACCGAGCGGCACCCTGTCCACCGCCGAGGCGATCTCCGTCGTCACGGGCGGCCTCGCGCTGGCGGCCCACTTCGGCGACGGGGTCCTGCGCCCCTCCGACGTGGCCGCGGGGATCCTCGGCGCCGTGGTCCGCGACCCGGCCGCCGACAAGGTCGTCTGGCAGGAGTACCTGGAGACCGTGGTGCGCGAGCGGGACGGCTGGAAGGACTTCTACCGCGCCTGCCGGGAGGTGACGGTATGAGCCCGACGCGTCCGGGGCCGCTGCTGCTCGGGGTACGGCACCACGGGCCCGGCTCCGCCCGCGCGGTGCGGGCCGCCCTCGACGCGGCCCGGCCCGCGGCCGTGCTCGTCGAGGGCCCGCCCGAGGGCGACGCGCTGCTGGAGCTGGCCGCCGACCCCGGGATGCGGCCGCCCGTCGCCCTGCTCGCCCACGCCGCCGACGACCCGGCCAAGGCCGCCTTCTGGCCGCTGGCCGAGTTCTCGCCGGAGTGGGTCGCCATCCGCTGGGCGCAGGAGCAGGACGTGCCGGTGCGGTTCATCGACCTCCCGGCCGCGCACACGCTGGCCGGGCAGGAGGAGGCGGACGCGCCCGACTCCGTACGGCTGGACCCGCTGGGGGTGCTCGCGCAGACCGCCGGGTACGACGACCCCGAGCACTGGTGGGAGGACGTGGTCGAGCACCGGGGCGCCGGGGCGGCCGACCCGCTGGGCGCGTTCGAGGCGCTCGGGGAGGCCATGGGCGCCCTGCGCGAGGCGTACGGCGACGGCGGCCACACCCGCGACCTGGTGCGGGAGGCGTTCATGCGGCAGCGGATGCGGGCCGCCCGCCGCGAGTTCGGCGAGGACTACGCCGTGGTGTGCGGGGCCTGGCACGTCCCGGCGCTCCGCGCGAGGACCACGGTGGCCGCGGACAAGGCCCTGCTGACCGGGCTGCCCAGACTCAGGGTGGAGACCACCTGGGTCCCCTGGACCCACCGGCGCCTCGCCCGGGCCGGCGGGTACGGGGCGGGCATCACCTCGCCCGGTTGGTACGCCCACCTCTTCGCGGCCCGGGACCGGCCGGTGGAGCGCTGGCTGACCAAGGTCGCCGGTCTGCTCCGGGAGGAGGACCGGCAGGTCTCCTCGGCGCATGTCATCGAGGCGGTCCGGCTGGCCGAGACGCTGGCGGCCGTGCGCGGCCGGCCCCTGCCCGGGCTGGCGGAGACCCTGGAGGCCGTCCGGGCGGTGATGTGCGACGGCTCCGACGTACCGCTCGCGCTCGTCGAGGACCGGCTGGTCGTCGGCGACGTCCTCGGCGAGGTGCCCGACGCGGCCCCCGTCGTCCCGCTCCAGCGGGACCTGACCCGGCAGCAGCGCTCGCTGAGGTTGAAGGCCGAGGCGCAGGACCGCGAGCTGGAGCTCGACCTGCGCAAGGACACCGACGCGGCGAAGTCCCTGCTGCTGCACCGGCTGCGGCTGCTCGGCATCGAGTGGGGCACCCCGGCCGCCTCCCGCGGGAGCACCGGCACCTTCCGTGAGACCTGGCGGCTGCGCTGGGAACCGGAGCTGTCGGTACGGGTCGCCGAGGCGGGCATATGGGGGACCACCGTCCTCGCCGCGGCCACGGCCAAGGCCGAGGCGGAGGCGGCCGGGGCGGCGGAGCTGGGCGAGGTCACCACGCTGGCCGAGCAGTGCCTGCTGGCCGGACTGGCCGGCGCCCTGCCCGGCGTGCTGCGCGCCCTGGCCGACCTGGCCGCGCTGGACACCGACGCGGCCCGGCTCGCCAAGGCGCTGCCGGCCCTCGCCCGTTCCCTGCGCTACGGGGACGTCCGGGGGACCGACGCCTCCGCCCTGGGCACCGTGGCGACCGGCCTGGCCGACCGGATCTGCGTCGCGCTGCCCGCCGCGTGCGCCGCCGGCCTCGACGCCGACGGGGCGGCGGAGCTGTGCGGCCATGTGGATGGGGTGCACCGGGCGATCGGGCTGCTGGCGGACACCGGGACGGCGGACGGCCTGTGGGAGCGCTGGTCGGCGGTGCTCGGTGCGCTGGCCGGCCGGGACACCGTTCCCGGGCTGATCCGCGGCCGGGCCGCGCGGCTGCTGCTGGACGAGGGACGGCTGCCGGCCGAGGAGACGGCCCGTCTGATGGGCCTGGCCCTGTCCCCGGCCGCCGCGCCCCCGGATGCGGCGGGCTGGATCGAGGGCTTCACCGGCGGCGGAGCGGGCGGCGGCACCCTGCTGGTCCACGACGACCGGCTGCTGGGCCTGATCGACACCTGGCTGGTGTCGGTGCCGGAGCGCGCGTTCATCGACGTACTGCCGCTGCTGCGGCGGACCTTCGGGGCGTTCGAGCCGGGCGTGCGCCGCAGCCTGGGCGACCTGGTCCGCCGGGGCCCCGGAGCCGCCCCGGCCGCGGGCTCCGGCTCCGGGCAGGCCCCGGCGGGCTTCGCCCCGGAGCTGGACCCGGCGCGTGCCGACGCGGTGCTCGACGTGGTGCGGCTCCTGCTCGACGGGCCGGAGCGGATACCCGCGACCCCCGGCTGAGCCGGGGGTCGGGGACCAGCGACGCCGACGCACGCGCCGACGGCTCGGCCCACAGGCCCGGCACCCGGGCCCGGGCACGGCGAGCCCGGCACCCCGGGCCCTGCACACGGCCCGGCACACAGCAACGACGAACGACACGGACAGGGGGACGGACAGATGGTCGGCACGGGAATCCCGGCGGCGCCGAGCGAGGCCGCTGGGGCGGGTGGAAGCGACCGGCTGCGGCGGTGGCGGATGGTGCTCGGCGGCGGCGAGGCCGACGGGACCGGGCACGCGCTCAGCGGGCGGGACGCCGCCATGGACGCCGCACTGGGCGCGCTGTACGGGGGCGCGGGCGGCGGCAGCCGCTCCCGCAGGACGGCGGGGGAGCGCTCGGCGGGGCTCGGCGGATCCGCGCCCGGCGTGGCGCGCTGGCTCGGCGACATCCGTACGTACTTCCCCGGCTCCGTCGTCCAGGTGATGCAGCGCGACGCCATCGAGCGCCTCGGCCTGTCCGCGCTGCTGCTGGAGCCCGAGATGCTGGAAGCCGTCGAGCCGGACGTCCATCTCGTCGGCACCCTGCTCTCCCTCAACAAGGCCATGCCGGAGACGACCAGGGAGACGGCGCGCGCCGTGGTCCGCGCGGTGGTCGAACAGCTGGAGAGGAAACTGGCCTCCCGGACACGGGCCACCCTGACCGGCGCACTCGACCGCTGCGCCCGGATCAGCCGGCCCCGCCACCACGACATCGACTGGGACCGGACCATCCGGGCGAATCTGAAGAACTACCTGCCCGAGTACCGCACCGTGGTCCCCGAGCGGCTCATCGGGTACGGCCGTTCGGCCCAGTCGGTGAAGAAGGAGGTGATCCTCTGCATCGACCAGTCCGGTTCGATGGCCGCCTCCGTCGTCTACGCCTCGGTGTTCGGGGCGGTGCTCGCCTCCATGCGTGCGATCGCGACCCGCCTCGTCGTCTTCGACACGGCCGTCGTGGACCTGACGGATCAGCTCGACGATCCGGTGGACGTTCTCTTCGGAACCCAGCTCGGCGGCGGCACCGACATCAACCGCGCCCTCGCCTACTGCCAGTCGAAGATCACCCGGCCTGCCGACACCGTCGTGGTCCTGATCAGTGATCTGTACGAGGGCGGCATACGCAACGAGATGCTGAAGCGGGTCGCCGCGATGAAGGGCGCGGGTACCGAGTTCGTGACCCTGCTCGCCCTGTCCGACGAGGGCGCGCCCGCCTACGACCGCGAACACGCCGCGGCCCTCTCCGCACTGGGCGCCCCGGCGTTCGCCTGCACCCCCGACCTGTTCCCGGAGGTGATGGCCGCGGCCCTGGAGAAGCGCCCCCTCCCGGTCCCCTGAACGGCTTCCCGCAGCACTCGGCGCGGCCCCCTGCCCATCGGCAGATCACACGAAGTTCCAGTTCAACCGTGAGGTGTTCTGTGACAGGTATCACCGCTCAGGTGTGAGCTGCGATTTAGGGACCCACGGCCCGCGGGGATAACCTGCGGGACGGACATGCCGCGTCCACGGTCACCGTGTGCGCATCCCCTGTGACAGCGCCGTCACGTTGCCCTCCGCGGCACGCCCACGCAGATAGCAGACAACCGCGATCACTGCGAATCTTAAAAAAGACAAGGGACGGACGCGCGTGGACCTGTTCGAGTACCAGGCGAGGGACCTCTTCGCCAAGCACGGTGTACCGGTGCTGGCCGGTGAAGTCATCGACACGCCTGAGGCGGCTCGCGAGGCCACCGAGCGGCTGGGCGGCAAGTCGGTCGTCAAGGCGCAGGTGAAGGTCGGCGGCCGCGGCAAGGCCGGTGGCGTCAAGCTCGCCGCGACCCCGGACGAGGCCGTCGCCCGCGCGACGGACATCCTGGGCATGGACATCAAGGGCCACACGGTCCACAAGGTGATGATCGCGGAGACCGCTCCCGAGATCGTCGAGGAGTACTACGTCTCCTACCTGCTCGACCGCACCAACCGCACCTTCCTGGCCATGGCCTCGGTCGCGGGCGGCATGGACATCGAGCAGGTCGCCGAGGAGACCCCCGAGAAGCTCGCCAAGGTCCCGGTGAACGCCAACGAGGGCGTGACCATCGAGAAGGCCCGCGAGATCGTCGCCCAGGCGCAGTTCCCGGCCGAGGTCGCCGAGAAGGTCGCCGAGGTCCTCGTGACCCTGTGGAAGACCTTCATCGCCGAGGACGCGCTCCTCGTCGAGGTCAACCCGCTCGCGAAGGTCGCCTCCGGCGAGGTCATCGCGCTCGACGGCAAGGTCTCGCTCGACGAGAACGCCGAGTTCCGCCAGCCGGGCCACGAGGAGTTCGTGGACCACGCGGCCGCGAACCCGCTTGAGGCCGCCGCCAAGGCGAAGAACCTCAACTACGTCAAGCTCGACGGTGAGGTCGGCATCATCGGCAACGGCGCGGGTCTCGTCATGAGCACCCTCGACGTCGTCGCCTACGCCGGCGAGAACCACGGCGGCGTCAAGCCCGCCAACTTCCTGGACATCGGCGGTGGCGCCTCCGCCGCCGTCATGGCCAACGGTCTTGAGATCATCCTCGGTGACCCGGACGTCAAGTCCGTCTTCGTCAACGTCTTCGGTGGCATCACCGCGTGCGACGAGGTCGCCAACGGCATCGTCCAGGCGCTGGCGCTGCTGGAGGAGAAGGGCGAGGCGGTCACCAAGCCGCTCGTCGTCCGTCTCGACGGCAACAACGCCGAGCTGGGTCGCAAGATCCTCTCGGACGCCAACCACCCGCTGGTCCAGCGCGTGGACACCATGGACGGTGCGGCCGACAAGGCCGCCGAGCTCGCGGCTGCGAAGTAAGGGCAGAGGTCACAGACTCACATGGCTATCTTCCTCAACAAGGACAGCAAGGTCATCGTCCAGGGCATGACCGGTGCCACGGGCATGAAGCACACCAAGCTGATGCTGGCTGACGGCACCAACATCGTCGGTGGCGTGAACCCGCGCAAGGCCGGCACGTCCGTCGACTTCGACGGCACCGAGGTCCCGGTCTTCGGCTCGGTCGCCGAGGCGATGGAGAAGACGGGCGCCAACGTCTCCGTCCTCTTCGTCCCGCCGGCCTTCGCCAAGGCCGCCGTCGTCGAGGCCATCGACGCCGAGATCCCGCTGGCCGTCGTCATCACCGAGGGCATCGCGGTGCACGACTCCGCCGCCTTCTGGGCGTACGCGACCGCCAAGGGCAACAAGACCCGGATCATCGGCCCCAACTGCCCGGGTCTGATCACCCCCGGCCAGTCCAACGCCGGCATCATCCCGGGCGACATCACCAAGCCCGGCAAGATCGGTCTCGTGTCCAAGTCCGGCACGCTGACCTACCAGATGATGTACGAGCTCCGTGACATCGGCTTCACCTCCGCCGTCGGCATCGGTGGCGACCCGGTCATCGGCACCACGCACATCGACGCCCTGGAGGCCTTCGAGGCCGACCCGGAGACCGAGCTCATCGTCATGATCGGCGAGATCGGCGGCGACGCCGAGGAGCGTGCGGCGGACTTCATCGCGAAGAACGTCACCAAGCCGGTCGTCGGCTACGTCGCGGGCTTCACCGCCCCCGAGGGCAAGACCATGGGCCACGCCGGCGCCATCGTCTCCGGTTCTTCTGGCACCGCACAGGCCAAGAAGGAGGCCCTTGAGGCCGCCGGCGTGAAGGTCGGCAAGACGCCGACCGAGACCGCCAAGCTGGCGCGCGAGATCCTGAACGCCGCGCAGTAGTCGCCTGCCGCTGCGGTACTGCGGTACGGCGTAGGCGCCGTGCCGGCCGTGCACACGGGCGTGGCCCGCATCCCCTCGGGGGGTGCGGGCCACGCCCGTTTCGCGTACCTGCGCGCGGCCGCCTACTCCATCTCCGGGGCGAGACGGGCAGGGCCGGCGTCCGGATCGGCGCGCAGTTTGTCGTGGAGCTCCTTGTTCTGCTGGGTGAGCTGCTGGGGGCCGCTGAGCGGGGGCACCCCGGAGACGCTGACGCCCGGGGCGATCGGGGGCTCGTACTGGCGGGGCGCGGTCACGGTGGTGTACGCGGTCGCGACGGCGATCACCGTGGTCAGGCCGAAGACCGCCCGGCTCCAGCGGCGGGCCCGGTACTCGGCGGCCCTCCGTACGACGGCCGCGGGGCGCGGGACCAGCGGGGCCGGTGGCCGCACCGCGCCGAGCCGCTCGCGCAGCACCGCGGACCGCCTCTCGGGCGGGGCGGCGGCCAGGTCGGGGATCCGGTCGGCCAGCTCGGCGTGGGCGGTGAGGAGGCGGTAGCCGACGATGGGGGTGCTGCACTCGGTCTCGGCGGCGGTGTCCGGGAGGTCGAGGCCGACACCGTCGTAGAGCAGGACGGTACGCCGGTGGGTCGGCGGCAGCGCGAGCATCGCGTCCATCACGATCCGGTCGGCGGGGTCCGCCGGGGGCTCCTCGGGGTGCTTGTGGGAGCGGCGCAAGCGGTGCCAGGGGGAGAGGGCGTACTCGTACGCGACTGCGCGCACCCAGCCGACGGGGTCGGGATCGGTGGCCACCTCGGGCCAGCGCGCCCAGGCCTGCTCGAACGCCCGCTCCACGGTTTCCCGGGCCAGTTCGCGGCGGCCGGTGAGCAGGTAGAGCTGCCGCACGAGGGAGTACGCGGCCGCCTGGTGCAGCCGGTCGAACGCCCCGGCAGGCCCCCGCTCCACGGGCCCCGCGCCCGCCGCCTCGCCCTGCTCCCGCCCCGGGTCGCCGGTGTCCTGGGCGTCGCCCCCCTCCCCGACGACCCCGACCCCGACCCCTCCCCACACCCCGACCCCGAACACGACCTCGGCCGCAACCTTGGGATCGACCACCTCCCCGACCCCGCCGTCGGCTTCGGCCCCGACCCCCTGCCCGGCGTCGTCACCGACCTGGGCTTCGCACGCGGCCTCGGCCCCGTCGCCCGCACCGGCCCCGCGCCGGGCATCGTCCCCGGGCCCGGCCCCCTGCCCGGCCCGGGCCTCGGCGTCGCCACCGGCCCCGGCGTCCCCACCGGCCTCGGGCCCGGAGTCGGCACCCGCCCCGGGCGCGGCCGCGCCACCGGCACTGGCGCCGTGCCCGGCGCCGACGCCGGCTCCGGTCCGCCCGTCCACACCGGTCCCGGTCATAACCTCGGCCGAGGCGTCGGTGTCGCTCCCGTGCCGTGCCTGGGCCTGAGCCTCGGGCGGGGCGTCGCCACCGGCTTTGGCGCCGTGCCCGGCGTCGGCACCGGTCCCGGACACGGCCTTGGCTCCGCCGTCGGCATCGCTCCCGCGCCCGGCTCCGCGTGCGGCGTCGTCATTGCTCCCGGCCCCGTGCCCGGGCTGGGCTCCGGCCGCAGGCGCGGCCGCGACACCGGCGTCGGTACCGGCCTCGGTCCGGCCGTCGACACCGGTCTCGGACGCGCCCTCGGCCCCGGAGCCCGTACCGGTCCCGGGTCCGGCTCCGGCCCCGGCGTCGGCACCGGGCTCGCCCCCGTACCCGGGCTGGGCTTCAGCCTCGGGCGCGGGCGCGGCACCGCGCCCGCCCGCGGCACCCGCCCCCCGTGCGGCGTCGCCATCGGCCTCGGGCGCTGCCTCGGGCCCGGAGCCCGTATCGGTCCCGCGGCCGGCTGCTGGCCTGGCGTCGGCACCGGGCTCGGCCCCGTGCCCGGCCTGATCCTTGGCCGCGGGTGCGGCGTCGACACCGGCCTTGGCGCCGTGTACGGCGTCGGTACCCGCCTCAGGCTCGGCGTTGGCAGCGGTCCCGGACGCGGCCTTGGCCCTGGCGTCGGCACCCGGCCCGGCCCCGGGCCCGGGCTGGGCTCCGGCCTCGGGCGCGCCACTGGCGCCGGCTCCGTGCCCGCCCTCGGCGCTCGCTTCGCGCGCGGCGTCGCCCTCGGCCCCGGAGCCCGTATCGGTCCCGCGTCCGGCGTCGGGCCTGGCGGCGATGGCCTTGGGTGCGGGAGCGGGGGCGGTACCGGTGTCGGCGGGGACGCCCGCCGGGGACGTGGCACCGCCGGGGGTTTCCGCCTCGGGCCGGGGGTCGCCCCCGGAGTCGTCCCCCGCCTCGGCCACTGCCTGCGGAGGCCCGGACTCCACGCCGGCCTCGGCGTCGCCAGGGGGGTCGGTCTCTGCACCCGTATGGGGGAGCGTCCCGGCTTCGGCGTGCGGTGCGGCAAGGGGCTCGCCCCCGGCGTCGCCGGCCCGGGCCTTGGCGCCCGTACCGGTCATGCCCTCCGCAGGGGCTGCGGGGGGCGGGGTGGCAATCGGGGCCGGGGAGCGGGGAGTGGACGCGGCGTCAGCCCGGGTGGGGCGGCGCAGGGGGGAGAGGAAGGCGGCGTACGCGCGGCGCTGGCGGCCGCGGGGGGTCGTGCGGCCCGCTTCCCAGGAGCGGACCGTCGTGGCGGTCACCCCGACCGCCGCCGCCACCTCCGCACGCGTCAGGCCCGCCGCCTCGCGCAGTCTGCGGCGTTCCTTCGGCGAGGGGAGCCTCGGCTCCTCGACGCTCTGTGTCATGCCACGCTCCCCGCGACCTTCCGACCGTCCTGGGCGAAAAAATACATAAAACGTATATTGGGCGACACCACGGACATTCGCCTATTACCCGCCCATAGCGCGTGTCGTTGGCACCATGGCGGGGTGACCCAAGTGACCGAACACGGGACCCCGTTGCCCCCGGCCCCCCTGCCCACGGCCCCGACCCCGGCCCCGTCGGCCCCGGCCCCGCGCCCCGCCGCCCGGCGGCGCCGTTCGCCGGCGGCCGCCGCCTGTGTCCTCGGCGGTGCCGTTGCCGCCGGGCTGGGGCTCGGCTTCCTCGCCGTGCTCGTGATCGTGCTGTGGATCAGCTCCCCGTACCCCGACAGCGGCCCCGGCGGCGCCCTGCACCTCGCCGCCGGACTGTGGCTCCTCGCCCACGGCACCGAGCTGGTCCGCTACGAGACCCTGTCCGGGATGCCGGCCCCGGTCGGGGTGACCCCGCTGCTGCTCGTCGCGCTTCCCGCGCTGCTCATGCGGCGTGCCGCGCGGCTCGGCAGCGCCGCCGACGACGGGGACGAGGTCCTGCCCGGCAGTGCCATCTTCTCGGCGGTGACCTGCGGTTATCTGAGCGTCGGCTCGCTGGCCACCGTCTACGCGGCCGGCGGCCCGATGCCCGCCGACCCGCTCAGCGCAGCCTGGCACGTCCCGCTCGTCGCCGTCCTCGCGGCGGGCGCCGGCGTGTGGTCGGCCAAGGGGCGCCCGCTCGGGCCGCTGCCCCGCTGGGTGCCCGGGGCGCTGCGGCAGGCCGTTGCCCGGCCCCGCTACGCGCTGGCGCTCCGGGCGGGGACCGCCGGAGCCCTCGTGCTGCTGGGCGGCGGCGCGGTGCTCGTCGGGGCCTCGCTCGTCTGGCACGGCGCGGAGGCGCGGTCCTCCCTCATGACGCTGACCGGGGTGTGGTCGGGCCGGTTCGCCGTGCTGCTCCTCACGCTCGCGCTGCTGCCGAACGCCGCCGTCTGGGGCGCCGCCTACGCCCTCGGGCCCGGTTTCGCCCTCGGGACCGGCGTCACCGCCACCCCGCTCGGCCTGGCCCGTCCGCCGTCGCTGCCGCGGTTCCCGCTGCTGGCGGCGCTGCCGCCGGAGGGGCCCGGCACCCTGCTGACCTGTGCGACCGCGGGGCTGCCGGTGCTGGCGGGGCTGGCGGTGGGGTGGTTCGCGGTCCGCCGGGCGCGTGAAGTGACCTGCGGTGAAGCTGCCCTGACGGCGGCTCTGGGCGCCGTGGTGTGCGGGCTGCTGATGGCCGGCCTCGCCGCCGCCTCGGCCGGGCCGCTCGGCTCCCGGCAGCTGGCGAGCTTCGGGCCGGTGTGGTGGGCGGCCGGGGCGGCGGCCTTCGCGTGGACGCTGCTGCCCGCCGTACCGGTGGCGGCGGCGGTCCACTCCTGGCGCAACCGCCCGGCCCGAGGGGACGCCGCCGTGGAGGACGACTGGCACGACAGCGGCGTACGGGAGGTCCGCTGGGAGGCCCTGCGCCGCACGGCGGTGGCCCTGGTCCCCGAACTGCCCGGGGACACGGCCCCGGCCCCGGCCCCGGCTCCGGTGCCGGCCCCGGCCGCTCACCCGGGCCCGCCCGCCCGGGTGAAATCCCCGCGCCCGGTGACGGTGGTGACGGGGCTTCAGCTGGACCTGGCCGCGCTCAAGGCGGCGCCGGCCCTCCCGCCACCGGCTGCCTCCGCGCCGGCCGCCTCCGCGCCGGCCGCCCCTATGGCGCCGGCCGGGCCGCCGCCGCAGCCACCGGCCGGGGAGCCGCTCGTACCGCCCGTCGCGGGCGCGCGCGTCCTGGCCCGCCGCAGGCCCCCGGCCTGAGCCGACGCACCGGCAGGTCCGGGCCGGATCCTAGGTCCGGACCTTGAGGTACGTGCCGAGCAGGTTGTCCGGCAGCAGCCTGTTGCACTGCAGTTCCGCCGTCTGCGTGAGGGCGTCCTCGCGGCAGACGTAGAAGTCCTTGTACGCGAGCTGCACGGCGTACGAGCTCAGCGCCAGCAGGATCGCCAGCGAGGCCGTGACCAGGCCGCTGATCGCAGCGGTCCGCTGGGGCCGGGCGGCGGGCCCCAGGGCGGCGAGCCCGCCCCGGGCGGCCGCCCCGTCCGAGCCCGGCTCCGCCGGGGCCACGGGCCTGCCGCGCAGTCCGCTGATGCCCCAGTACAACGCGAGCGCACCGAGCAGCAGCCCCACCGAGGGGATGTCGAAGAGCCCGAAGAAGAAGCCCCACATGCCGGCCAGCAGTGCGTACCGGGCGTGGCGCTGGATCGGGTCCGTCGGGTCCCAGCGCACCGGCCCCTCGGGGCCCGTGCCGGGCTCCCCGGCCGGGCCGCCGCCGTCACCGCCGCCGCGCGGCTGCCACGGCTGGTCGGGCCGGCCTTCCGGGGGAGCCGCGAAGGGGTTGTCGTCGGTGGAGGAGTCGGGCTGACGGCGGTCCGGCATCGAGTGCGTTACTTCCCCTGTGTCATGGACACCCGTGGTGGGCGTCGAGTGCGGCGCGGGCGTGTACGGCATGCATGCCGCACGCTACCCCTCGGCCGTCCCCCCGTCCCTCGGGGGCTGTCCGGTGTGCCGGTATCGTTGCAGGCGGTCGGTGGCTTCGTATGGTCCCCCGTATACCGGGGCCCCGAAGTTTCGTATGACCACACAAGACGAACGACGTGTTCCCGCGAGAAAGGGCCTCCCATGGCCGCCTCCCGCCTGGTCGTGCTGGTCTCCGGCTCCGGCACCAACCTCCAGGCCCTGCTCGACGCCATCGACGCCCACCCCGGGGGGCCCGAGGGCTTCGGGGCCGAAGTCGTCGCCGTGGGGGCCGACCGCGAGAACATCGTCGGCCTGGAGCGGGCCGAGAAGGCCGGGATCCCCACTTTCGTGTGCCCGGTCAAGGCGTACGCGAGCCGCGAGGAGTGGGACGTCGCCCTCACCGAGGCGACCGCCGCCCACGCACCGGACCTCGTGGTGTCCGCCGGGTTCATGAAGATCGTGGGCAAGGAGTTCCTCGACCGCTTCGGCGGCCGGTTCGTCAACACCCACCCCGCCCTCCTCCCGGCCTTCCCGGGCGCCCACGGCGTACGGGACGCCCTCGCCTACGGCGCGAAGGTCACCGGCTGCACCGTCCACTTCGTGGACTCCGGCGTGGACACCGGTCCGATCATCGCCCAGGGTGTGGTCGAGGTCCGGGACGAGGACGACGAAGCCGCTCTCCATGAGCGCATCAAGGAAGTCGAGCGCCAGCTGCTCGTCGATGTCGTGGGGCGCCTGGCCCGGCACGGCTACCGCATTGAGGGACGAAAGGTAACGATCCAGTGACCGCCGTAGAGAGCAGCACCACCTCGTCGAAGCGACCGATCCGGCGCGCGCTCGTCAGTGTCTACGACAAGACGGGACTGGAGGAGCTGGCCCGCGGCCTGCACGAGGCGGGCGTCACGCTCGTCTCCACCGGCTCCACCGCCTCGCGGATCGCCGGGGCCGGCGTGCCCGTCACCAAGGTCGAGGAGCTCACCGGTTTCCCCGAGTGCCTGGACGGCCGGGTCAAGACCCTGCACCCGCGCGTGCACGCCGGCATCCTCGCCGACCTGCGCCTGGAGGACCACCAGCGCCAGCTCGCCGAGCTGGGCGTCGAGCCCTTCGACCTGGTCGTCGTCAACCTGTACCCGTTCCGGGAGACCGTCGCCTCCGGCGCCACCCCCGACGAGTGCGTGGAGCAGATCGACATCGGCGGCCCGTCCATGGTCCGCGCCGCCGCCAAGAACCACCCGTCCGTGGCCGTCGTGACCAGCCCCGACCGCTACTCCGACGTCCTCGCCGCGGTCCAGGGCGGCGGCTTCGACCTCCCCGCGCGCAAGCGGCTGGCGGCCGAGGCCTTCCAGCACACCGCCGCCTACGACGTCGCCGTGGCCTCCTGGTTCACGAATGCGTACGCCCCGGAGCCGGAGGCCGTGCTGCCCGAGTTCCTGGCCGGTGCGTGGGAGCGCAAGTCCACCCTCCGTTACGGCGAGAACCCGCACCAGGCCGCCGCCCTCTACACCGACGGGCAGCCGGGCGGGCTCGCCAACGCCGAGCAGCTGCACGGCAAGGAGATGTCCTTCAACAACTACGTGGACACCGAGGCCGCGCGCCGCGCCGCCTACGACCACGACGAGCCCTGTGTCGCGATCATCAAGCACGCCAACCCGTGCGGCATCGCCGTCGGCGCGGACGTGGCCGAGGCGCACCGCAAGGCCCACGCCTGCGACCCGCTCTCCGCGTTCGGCGGCGTCATCGCCGTCAACCGCCCCGTGACGGTCGAGCTGGCCGAGCAGGTCGCGGAGATCTTCACCGAGGTCATCGCGGCGCCCTCGTACGAGGACGGGGCCGTCGAGGTCCTCGCCAAGAAGAAGAACATCCGCGTCCTGAAGGTGGACGGCCACCCGCACCAGCCGGGCGACCTCAAGCCGATCTCGGGCGGCGTGCTGCTCCAGCAGTCCGACACGTTCGGACCGGAAGGGGCCCAGGCGGAGGGCGACGACCCGCAGAACTGGACCCTCGCCACCGGCGAAGCCCTCTCCGCGCAGGAGCTCGCCGAGCTCGCCTTCGCGTGGAAGGCCTGCCGCGCGGTCAAGTCCAACGCCATCCTGCTCGCCAAGGACGGCGCCTCGGTCGGCGTCGGCATGGGCCAGGTCAACCGGGTGGACTCGGCGAAGCTCGCCGTCGAGCGGGCGGGCGCCGAGCGCGCGCAGGGCTCGTACGCCGCCTCCGACGCCTTCTTCCCGTTCCCCGACGGGCTGGAGATCCTGACCGCCGCGGGCATCAAGGCCGTGGTCCAGCCGGGCGGTTCGGTCCGTGACGAGCAGGTCGTCGAGGCCGCGAAGGCGGCGGGCGTGACCATGTACTTCACCGGGACCCGGCACTTCTTCCACTGAGCCGGCACCCCGAGTACGGCGAAGGCCGCCATCCGCAGCAGTGCGGGTGGCGGCCTTCGCCGTGTACGCCGTGAGGACGGCGGTGCTTCCGGTGCCCGGTGCTTCCGGTGCCGCGCCGCCCTCAGTACTGCGGGCGGCGGAAGTACGCGCCGGCGGCCGAGTTGGCCAGGCCGACGAGCACCCACAGGGCCAGGCCGAGCTGGATCAGGGCCAGGAGCAGCGAGAACACGACGGCGCCGGCGGCCGTGTCGCTGCCGAGCGCGGCGAGGTTCATGATCACGCTGAGCCCGGAGAAGAGGGTCATCAGGGAGCCGTAGATGATGCCGGAGACGCGGACACCGCCGCGGCCCTTGCCCAGCTTGGCGGCGGTCAGGAGCGGCCACAGCGCGAAGGCGAGGCAGAAGATGCCGGCGACGACGATCACGCCGCCCGCCAGCGTCCCCGCATCACTCGCCGAGGAGCTGGAGGAGTCCGCGAAGAGGGAGGCGAAGAACGCCCCGCCGAGGAGCAGGACCACGCCGCCCAGGACCTGCAGGCCTCCGACGATGAACAGGATGACGCGAGCCGCCTTCACACCGCCCGGCATGGGCATCTGGGCGCCCGGGACGGGGTATCCGCCGGGGGCCGCCGGGTACGCCGGGTAGGCCTGCGGGGCCTGCTGCGGGTAGGCGTAGCCGCCCTGCGGCGGCACGCCCTGCGGGGCCTGCTGCGGGTAGCCGTAGCCGGGCTGGCCCTGGGGCTGCTGCCCGTACGGGTTGTTCGGGTCGCCGAAGCTCATCTGGGGTGTTTCCTCCGTGGAAGTGCGGGGACGCACGGCACGCGCGAGGGAAAAACACCCTGGTCTACGGTCCGCCCCCCGGCAGTGCCCGCGGCACTCTTTCGGCCATCGTCTTCCGACCGGGCGGGACTTGTCCAGCGAGCGCGTCATCGGGCCGTCACTTGTTGTGCAAGTGCAATGAATGGTTCAAGCCTGTGACGAACCGGCGGGGAGCGCCACGACTGGAACCGGGGCCGCTCCATCCGGGAGGATGGGTGCATGACCGCCCAGATTCTCGACGGCAAGGCCACCGCAGCCGCGATCAAGTCCGAACTGGCCGCCCGCGTGTCGGCCCTCAAGGCCCGGGGCATCACCCCCGGACTCGGCACCCTGCTGGTCGGCGACGACCCGGGCAGCCGCTGGTACGTCAACGGCAAGCACAAGGACTGCGCGGAGGTCGGCATCGCCTCCATCCAGCGCGAACTGCCCGGGACGGCCTCCCAGGAGGACATCGAGGCGGTCGTACGCGAGCTCAACGCGAACCCGGAGTGCACGGGCTACATCGTCCAACTCCCGCTGCCGAAGGGCATCGACACCAACCGGGTCCTGGAGCTGATGGACCCGCTGAAGGACGCCGACGGCCTGCACCCGATGTCGCTGGGCCGCCTCGTGCTCAACGAGCCCGGCCCGCTGCCCTGCACCCCGTACGGGATCGTCGAACTGCTCCGCCACCACGGCGTGGAGATCAACGGCGCGCACGTCGTGGTCCTCGGCCGCGGCATCACCGTCGGACGCTCCATGGGCCTGCTGCTGACCCGCAAGTCGGAGAACGCCACCGTGACCCTGTGCCACACCGGCACCCGCGACCTGCCCGCGCAGCTGCGCCAGGCCGACATCGTCGTCGCGGCGGCCGGCGTACCGCACCTGGTCAAGCCCGAGGACGTGAAGCCGGGCGCGGCCGTCCTGGACGTGGGCGTCAGCCGCGACGAGCACGGCAAGATCGTCGGGGACGTGCACCCGGGCGTCGCCGAGGTGGCGGGCTGGATCTCCCCGAACCCGGGCGGCGTCGGGCCGATGACCAGGGCGCAGCTCCTGGCCAACGTGGTCGAGGCGGCGGAACGGGCGACGACCAGTGCAGGCTGACCCCGACGCGCAGGAGCCCGCGGCCCCCCGGTCCCGGCGCTTCCCGCCCGTCACCCAGGACACCGCCCGTCCCGAGGGCGCCGGCCGCGCCGCGCCCGGGGACGCGCTCGCCGCCCGCCAGTGGCCGATGCTCAGCGTGCTCACCGCGACCGCGGTCGGCCTGCTGCTCACCGCGGTCGGCCACCCCCGGGTCGGCTGCCTGGTGATCGGCGTGGCCCTCATCGCGGCCGCCGTCCTGCGGCGCGTCCTGCCCTCGGTGGGCATGCTCGCGGTGCGCTCCCGGTTCACGGACATGGTCACGTACGGGGTGCTGGGCGTGGCGATCACGCTGCTCGCGCTGGTGATCGCCACGCCCAAGCCGTGGCTGGACATCCCGTTCCTGGAGGACGCGGTCCACTTCACCGTCCGCTGAGGCCTGCGTACACCCGTCCGGCGGGTGCCCGCAGTCCCGGAATCCGGGGCGAAGTCCCGCCCGCGCCTTCGAACTCCCGGTCCGTGTGCCGTGCACCACACGGACCGGGGGATTGGGTCGCTCCAAGGTCGGATAGCCTGACGCCGGATGTCTCTTCACATCAAGATTCGCAGGGGAGCGGCGTCCGCCAGCACATGGGGCACGGACGCCCCACCGCCAGCTGTCTAACGGAGAAGGCCATGACCCGCACTCCCGTGAATGTCACCGTCACCGGCGCCGCCGGCCAGATCGGCTACGCGCTGCTCTTCCGCATCGCCTCCGGCCACCTGCTCGGCGCGGACGTGCCGGTCAAGCTCCGCCTCCTGGAGATCCCCCAGGGCATGAAGGCCGCCGAGGGCACCGCCATGGAGCTCGACGACTGCGCCTTCCCGCTGCTGAAGGGCATCGACATCTTCGACGACCCGAACCAGGGCTTCGAGGGCGCGAACGTGGCCCTGCTCGTGGGCGCCCGCCCGCGGACCAAGGGCATGGAGCGCGGTGACCTGCTCTCCGCCAACGGCGGCATCTTCAAGCCGCAGGGCGCCGCGATCAACGCGCACGCCGCGGACGACATCAAGGTCCTGGTCGTGGGCAACCCGGCCAACACCAACGCGCTCATCGCGCAGGCCGCCGCCCCGGACGTCCCCGCCGAGCGCTTCACCGCGATGACCCGCCTGGACCACAACCGCGCGATCTCGCAGCTCGCGAAGAAGACCGGCGCCGACGTCACCGACATCAAGCGCCTGACCATCTGGGGCAACCACTCGGCCACCCAGTACCCCGACATCTTCCACGCGGAGATCGCCGGCAAGAACGCCGCCGAGGTCGTCGCCGACGAGCAGTGGCTCGCCGACGCCTTCATCCCGACCGTCGCCAAGCGCGGCGCGGCGATCATCGAGGCCCGTGGCGCCTCCTCGGCCGCCTCCGCCGCCAACGCCGCCATCGACCACGTCCACACGTGGGTCAACGGCACCGCCGCGGGCGACTGGACCTCCATGGGCATCCCGTCGGACGGCTCCTACGGCGTCCCGGAGGGCCTGATCTCCTCCTTCCCCGTCACCTGCAAGGACGGCAAGTACGAGATCGTCCAGGGCCTGGACATCAACGAGTTCTCCCGTACGCGCATCGACGCGTCGGTGGCGGAGCTCGTCGAGGAGCGCGACGCGGTGCGCGAGCTCGGCCTCATCTGATCCGGACGTGCTGATCACGCGGTCCGCCTGATCGCCAGACCGGCACGAACACCCTTGCGCCCCGGCCAAACCTGGCCGGGGCGCTTTGGCGTGAATCGGCCTGTCGGTTCATGTAAAGGCCACATAAGGTCGCTCGGTGACCGACCACCTGATTCCCCCTCAGCCCGGCGGCGACGTCCCGGCCGACCCGCGCAACGGCCGCCCTCCGGTCCACCCCTCCCTGAGCGAGGCCGGCCGCTTCCTGTGCGCGGGGACCTACCTCGACGCCGCGTACCGCGATCGGGTGATCGACGAGCTGTACGTGCACGAGGAGCGGATCGCCGCCCCGTCCTACGGTTTCGACGCCACGCGGGTCCTGGCCCACGCACTGCGCGCCCGGCGCGTCGAGCTCGCCTGGGCCGGCGGGATCATCGGCGCCTGGTTCGTGGGGTCCCTGCTGACCAGCGGGCTGCTCACCCTGCTTCTCGCCCCCTTCCTGCTGCTGAGCCTCGCCAACTGGCTCCGGCGCAGGCAGAGCCTCCTGCTGCGGTTCCTGTCCGTGCTGGTCAGGATCTACGGCTGGCTGACCCTGGCCTTCACCCTCGCCATGTTCTGGCTGGTCGCGACCGACGACGGGGAAGGCGGCGCCCTCTTCCGGCAGTTCTACGGCGGCGGCTCCGGCGGCTACGGCGGCTACGACGGGTACGGAGGTGCGAGCGGGTTCGACCCCTACGGCGGCTCCGGCGGCTCCGGCGACTCCGCGCCCCTGGCCCTGTGGCTGGTCCCCCTCGTGTTCGCGGCCCTCGTCACCCTGGTCGCCCTCCAGCGCGGATACGGCGCCCGGATCGTCTCCCGGGAACTCGACCCGCACCGGTACGCCGACCAGTCGGCCGATCCCGTCACGCAGAGCCCCCGCTTCGCCCGGGTCCGCGACCGCATCCGGGGCGAGCAGCACGCGCCGCTGATCATGTACGACATCAACGGCCCGTTCAGGGGGGCGGGGGACGCCTACCGGCCCTGGCAGCTGTCCGTCGAACTGCGCCCCCGTGACGACCTCGGCGTCGACCGCAAGCCGCAGCCCGTCTCCAACGCCGACATCGTGCGGCGCATCGTGCCGCTGCTCCAGACCCTGCGCATCCCGTCCCCGCACGGCTCCGCGCAGGCCCAGGCCGACGTACTGGACCGGCTGCGCGAGCTGGTCGTCGACGAGTGCGTGTTCATGCCGGCCGTCGGCCTGGCGCACCGGGACGAGGCCCGGTGGGCGCGGGAGCAGTTCACCGCGCACCGCCTCGGCGCCATGGAGGAGGGCGGCGAGCGGCGCCGGCACTTCCTCCGCATCAGGGTCGGCGGCTGGGAGGAGAACCTCGTCGTCACCGTGTTCGTACGGGTCCACACCCAGGGCGGCATGCTGATGCTGGAGGTGGCCCCGCACGTGCTGCTGCCCGTACGGACCGGCTTCCAGAACGCCGAGGCCGACGCCCAGCGCTTCCTGAACAACACCTGGTTCGGCAAGGCGGTCGCGGCCCTCGCCGCCACCCCCGGCTCGTTCGCGGGAGCCCTCGCCTCCCTGTTCCGGGGGCTCGCCACCTGGTGGCGGATCGTCACGGGCGGCCACGGCGGCGCCCGGCCGGAGGGGCCGCTGCTGTCGGTGAGGGAGATCGCCGCGATGGACGACGGCTCGCTCTTCCACCTCATGGACCTGGACCGGTACCTGAAAACCATTCAGGACCGCGTGGTCGGCGGCGTTACCGTCGCCCTGCACGAAGCGGGCTGGCACACCGAGGAGTTCGCGCGACGCGCGGTCCACGTCGCCGAGGGCGCCACCTTCATCCAGTCGGTGAGCAACAGCGCCTTCAGCGTCGGAGGCACGGGCCATTACAACAGCACCGCCGGGGGCGGTACGAGCGGCAAGGGGAGCAGTGGTGGGAAGTAACGGCGAGGAGCGCCCGGTCCGGATCGGCGACATCACCGGCAGCGCCTTCAGCATCGGCGGCAGCAACAACACCAACACCGTGCACCACGGCGGTACGGGGACGGACGCGCCCGGCGCGCCGGAACTGCTGGAGGCCGTGCTCGACCTGCGCGCCGCCCTGGTCCGGCTGCCCCGCGGTACGGACAGGGCCGCACTGGACGGCGTACTGGACGAGGCGGCCGGGGACCTGGAGGGCGCGCAGGCGATCCGGCCCGGTCTCGTCGGGCGGCTTCGGGAGGCCCTGCAGCGGTGGGCTCCGCTCGTGGAATCGGTGAGCGCGGCCGCAGCCCTGGCGGGCCTGCTCAGCACGCTGGGGGGCTGAGCCGTGGCGCCACCGCCGTCGGGCGAGCCCCGCTGGGACGCGCAGGCGCAGCGCTGGGTGCGGGACGCGCCGGCCGCGCCGCCCGCCCCGGCCCCGCCCCCGCCCCCGCCCCTGCACGCTCCCCCGGCCCCGGCCCCGGCCCCGGCCCCGGCCCCGCCGCCGGCGTACGACCCGCACCGGCCGCCCGTACCGGCGGGGCCCCCGCGCCCCGCCGGGCCGCGTGCCCGGTGGCTGACCCCGGCGACGGCGGGCATCGCCGTGGCCGCGGCCGTGGTTGCCGCCGGGGCCGTGTGGTACGTCCGGGGCGGATCCGACGACCCGGCGCGGGCGGACGGGAAGCACGCGACGGCGGTGTCCCGCACGCCGGCCACCCCGGACGGGACGTCCGCCGCCCCGTCGCCCTCGACGAGCCGCTCCCCGTCGCCCGGCCCGAGCGGGACCGGCGGCCACCGGACCGTGCAGGACCCGAAGGGGTTCACCGTCGCCGTGCCCAAGGGCTGGGTACGGGAGGAGGGCACGGGTGGTGTCTTCTACCGCTCGCCCGACCGGACCGCCCTGCTCCAGATCTTCCAGGTGAAGGAGGCGGACCTCACCCCGCTCGAAGCGGTCAAGGGCGCATCCACGTACCTGCGCGCCCAAACCCCCGCCTACGAGGAGATCGGCGTCGGAGGCGTCCCGGGCGACCCCGTCGCCGCGGAGCTCGTCTACGAGTACGACAGCGCGGAGTCGCACGGCCGCCGACGCGGTGTGGAACGGGTGTTCCTCCCGTCCGGCGGCAGCGGCAGCGCCGGCGGGGGCGCCAAGTGGGCCGTCCTGACCGCGGGCCCCGCGGACGAGTGGACGGTCACCCGGGAGCACCACGAGGCGGCCCTGGCGGCGTTCCGGGCGCCGTGAGGCCGGTCAGGAGCGCTGGTGCACGCCCGGGGTGTAGTGGCCCGGCACCATGCGGGTGCTGACGGCGAAGCGGTTCCAGGCGTTGATCGTCACGATGAGGGAGATGAGGCGGGCGAGCTCCGGCTCCTCGAAGTGCTTCGCCGCGTTCGCGTACACCTCGTCCGGGACGAAGCCGTCGGTCAGCACGGTCACCGCCTCGGTCAGCTCGATCGCGGCGGCCTCCTTCTCCGTGTAGAAGTGGCGCGACTCCTCCCAGGCGCTGAGCTGGATGATCCGCTCCACGCTCTCGCCCGCCGCGAGCGCGTCCTTCGCGTGCATGTCGAGGCAGAACGCGCAGTGGTTCAGCTGCGAGGCGCGGATCTTGACCAGCTCGACGAGGAGCGGGTCCAGGCCCTTCTTGGAGGCGACCTCCAGGCCCGTCATGGCCTTGTAGACGTCGGGCACGTGCTCGGTCCAGCGCATGCGGGAGGTGGGCTCGGGGGCGTACTCGGGAGTCTGGTCTGCGGTGTTCTGCCGCGTCTGCGTGGTCATGGGCCCAGCCTACGAAGCGGGCGGCCCGCCGATATGGTCCATCTTCATGAAGGAATCCTGGGCCACTTTCGGTGCCGACCTGCATCTGGACCTGTCCGCCGGACGCGGCTTGCGGGCCGGGCTCACCGAGGCGTTGCGGGAGGCCGCGCGCAGCGGGCGGCTGGCTCCCGGGACCCGGCTGCCGTCCTCGCGTTCCTTCGCGGCCGACCTCGGGATCGCCCGGAACACGGTCGCGGAGGCGTACGCCGAGCTCGTCGCCGAAGGCTGGCTGACGGCCCGCCAGGGCTCGGGCACCCGGGTCGCGCAGCGGGCCCGGCCGCGCGCCCGGCCGGCGGCGGCGGCCCGGGTGCGGGGCCCCGCGCGGCCCGGAACCGCCTACAGCCTGCTGGCCGGCAGCCCGGACCTCGGCGGGTTCCCGCGGGCGGCCTGGCTGTCGGCGGCCCGGCGGGCCCTGACCGGCGCGCCGAACGAGGCCTTCGGGTACGGGACCGACCCGCGCGGCCGGGTCGAGCTGCGGGAGGCCCTGGCGGGGTACCTGTCCCGGGCGCGGGGGGTGCACGCGGATCCGGAGCGGATCGTGCTGTGCGCCGGGTTCGCGCATGCGCTGATGCTGCTGGCGGGGGTGCTGCGGGCCCGGCGGGTACGGGAGGTGGCGGTGGAGGGGTACAGCCTCGACGAGCACCGGGAGCTGCTGACCCGGGCGGGGCTGCGGACCCGGCCGCTTCCGGTGGACGGGGCGGGGGCGTGCACGGCGCAGGTGCCGGACGGGGCGGGGGCGGTGCTGCTGACTCCGGCGCACCAGTTCCCGACCGGGGTCGCGCTGACGCCGCAGCGGCGGGCGGCGGCGGTCGACTGGGCGCGGACCACGGGCGGGATCGTCCTGGAGGACGACTACGACGGCGAGTTCCGCTACGACCGGCAGCCGGTCGGGGCGCTGCAGGGGCTGGACCCGGAGCGGGTGGTCTACCTCGGCACGGCGAGCAAGTCCCTGGCGCCCGGGCTGCGGATGGGGTGGATGGTGCTGCCAGCGGGGCTGGTGGACGAGGTCGTCGCGGTGAAGGGGCGCATCGACTGGACGTCGAGCGCGCTGGACCAGCTCACGCTCGCGGAGTTCATCCGGTCGGGGGCCTACGACCGGCACGTGCGGGGGATGCGGCTGCGGTACCGCCGCCGGCGCGACGAGCTGGTGGCGGCGGTCGCGGGTCGGGTGGAGGTGTCGGGGATCGCGGCGGGACTGCACGCGGTACTGGACCTCCCCGAGGGGACGCAGCCCTCGGTGCTGCGGGCCGCGGCCTGGCAGGACCTGACCCTCGAAACGCTGTCCCGCTACGCCCATCCGGAGGCCGCGCTCCCGCCCCGCGAGGCCCTGGTGGTCGGCTACGGCACCCCCTCGACCAGCGCCTGGTCCCCCACCCTGCGGGCGCTGGTGGCCGCCCTCCCGTGAGGTCAGGCGGGCTCGGGGCCCGGCGGGGGCTCGCCGAAACGGGACAGGGCCAGGGCTCCGCACACCGCCACCGCGAAGCCCAGGACGGCCAGCCAGACCAGGCCTTCGCGGGTGCGGTCGCCGAGCCAGGCCACCCCCACCACCGCCGGTCCGATCGTCTCGCCCAGCACCATCCCCGCGGTGGCCGCCGTCACCGAGCCGCGCTGCAGCGCCGAGGTGAGCAGCAGGAAGGCCGCACCGCCGCCCAGCAGCAGCGCGTACAGGGCCGGGTTCGCGAAGGAGATCCCGTCGATGAGGCGGACGGCCACCTCCACCACCCCGAAGCCCGTCCCCGCGGCCAGGCCGAGGAGCAGCGCCCGGGGCCGGTCCGGCAGGCCGCCCGCCACCGCCCCCACCAGCAGCACCAGCCCGGCCACCCCGAGCAGCCCGAGCTTCAGGGCGAGGGAGCCCTTCCCGGAGCCCTCCTCGCCCGAGGCCAGTCCCAGCATCGCCAGCCCCGCGCACACCACGGCCACCGCCGCCCACTCGGCTCCGCTCAGCCGGACCCGGAGCAGCCGCGCCGCGACCACCGCCGTCACCGCGAGGCTCGCCGCCAGCGCGGCGCCGACCGCGTAGATGGGGGATGTGTCTGAGCGCCACGATCTGCAGGACGAAGCCGATGGCGTCCAGGCCGAGGCCCGCCACGTACCGCCACTGCCGCAGCGCCCGCAGGAGCAGCGCCGTGTCCACCCCCGAGCCCGTCCCCGGCTCCGCGGCGCGGGCCGCCATCGCCTGCAGGACCGATGCCGTACCGAAGCAGACCGCCGCACCGAGCGCGCAAATCATCCCAAGGAGCACGAATTGACTTTAGGTCATGGAGGTGTGGCGAGGGTTCGGGCGGCCGGATTCCATCGCCCCGCCGTCCCGTTCTAGTCTGTCGCCCATGGTCATGGACAGCACGAGTACGAGCAGCAGCACCGCCCGCCGCCGCATGCGCTCCGGCGCCGTCGCCCTCGGCGGGATGGGACTGCTGGCCGCCGCGCTCGTGGCCTGCGGCAAGAGCGACGAGCCCGACAAGCGCTGCGTGGACCGCGTCACGCTGGAGAAGCTGAACAGCAAGGAGTGCAAGAGCGGCGGCAGCAACAGCCGCGGCGCGTACTACTACGGCGGAAGCGTCCGCAACAACAAGGTCAGCGGCGGCAGCTTCGACAAGTCCGCCGTCACCCGCGGCGGCATCGGCGGCCACTCCAGCTCCAGCGGCGGCTGAGCCCCGTGCGGCGCCACACCATCGAGCCCCGCCCGGACTGGCAGCGGACCGTCGAGGAACAGGGGCTGATCTACCCCCTGACCCGCTATCCGGACGACTCGCTGCGCCCCTACTGGGACGAGAGCGCGTACTACTCCTTCTCGCTGCCCGAGGTCGAGGCGCTGGAGGACGTCGTCGAGGAGCTGCACGCCATGTGCCTGGCCGCTGCCGCGCACATCGTCGAGCACGACCGCTTCGCCGACCTCGGCATCACCGACCGCGGACTCGCCGCCCTGATCGCCGAGTCCTGGCGCAGGCGCGCCGAACAGCCCTCCCTGTACGGCCGGTTCGACCTGCGCTACGACGGCTCCGGCAGCCCGGCCAAGATGCTGGAGTACAACGCGGACACCCCCACCTCCCTCGTCGAGGCGGCGAGCCCGCAGTGGTTCTGGATGGAGGAGCGCTTCCCCGGCGCCGACCAGTGGAACTCCCTGCACGAGCGGCTCGTCGAGGCCTGGCGCCGGCAGGCGGAGCTGCTCCCGCCCGGGCCGCTGCACTTCGCGCACTCCGAGACGGACGAGCTCGGCGAGGACCTGATGACGGTGGCCTACCTCCAGGAGACCGCCGAGCAGGCGGGCCTGGAGACCGAGGCGCTGTCCGTCGAACAGATCGGCTGGGACGCACTGTCGGGCCGGTTCGTGGACCAGAAGCTCCGCTTCATCCGCAGCTGCTTCAAGCTCTACCCGTGGGAGTGGCTGGCCACCGACGACTTCGGCCCGCAGGTCCTCGGCACGTACGACCACGGCGGCGGATCCGGCAGCACCTGCTGGATCGAGCCGCTGTGGAAGATGCTGCTGTCCAACAAGGCGCTGCTGGCGATCCTGTGGGAGCTCTTCCCCGACCACCCGAATCTGCTGCCCGCCTACCTCGACGGCCCCCGCGAACTCGCCGGCACCACCGGCTACGCGGCCAAGCCGCTGCTGGGCCGCGAGGGCGCCGGGGTCACCCTGCACGAGGCCGGTCCGGGCGGGCAGCCCTTCGTACCGGCCGAGGGGGAGACGTACTGCTTCCAGGCCCTGGCCCCGCTGCCCGACTTCGACGGCAACCGGGTCGTGCTCGGCGCGTGGGTCGTCGAGGAGGAGGCCGCGGGGCTCGGCATCCGGGAATCGGCGGGGCCGGTCACGGACGAGTACGCCCGCTTCCTGCCCCACGTCATCCTCTGAATCCTGCGATCACCCGGCGAGCACGCTCCGCAGCTGGTCCAGGCCCCAGTCCAGGTCCTCCTTGCTGATCACCAGCGGCGGGGCGAGCCGGATCGTCGTCCCGTGCGTGTCCTTGACCAGCACGCCCCGCTGCATCAGCTGCTCGGACACCTGCCGGCCGGTGCCGTGGCCCGGGGCGATGTCCACGCCCGCCCACAGCCCGCGCCCGCGGACGGCGGTCACCGCGCCGCCGCCGACCAGCAGGCCGAGCTCGCGGTGCAGGTGGTCGCCGAGTTCGGCGGCGCGCTGCTGGTGCTCGCCGGTGCGCAGCATCGCGATCACCTCCAGGGCGACCGCGCAGGCCAGCGGGTTGCCACCGAAGGTCGATCCGTGCTCGCCGGGCCGGAACACCCCGAGCACGTCCCGGTCGGCGACGACCGCGGAGACCGGGACCACACCGCCGCCCAGGGCCTTGCCGAGGATGTAGACGTCCGGCACGACCCCCTCGTGCTCGCAGGCGAAGGTCGTGCCGGTCCGGCCCAGGCCCGACTGGATCTCGTCCGCCATGAACAGGACGCCCCGCTCGCGCGTCAGCTCCCGTACGCCCTGCAGGTATCCGGGCGGCGGCACGAGGACGCCCGCCTCGCCCTGGATCGGCTCCAGCAGCACGGCCACGGTGTTCGAGGTGACGGCGTGCGACAGCGCGGTGAGGTCCCCGTACGGGACGATCTCGAAGCCCGGCGTGTACGGGCCGAAGTGGTCGCGGGCCTCGTGGTCGGTCGAGAAGCTCACGATGGTCGTCGTGCGGCCGTGGAAGTTGTCGGACGCGACCACGATCTTGGCGTGGCCGTCCGGGACGCCCTTGACCTCGTAGCCCCACTTGCGGGCGGTCTTCACCGCCGTCTCCACCGCCTCCGCACCGGTGTTCATCGGCAGCACCATCTCCTTGCCGCACAGCGCGGCCAGCTCGGCGCAGAACTCGGCGAAGCGGTCGTGGTGGAAGGCGCGCGAGGTGAGCGTGACGCGCTCCAGCTGTGCGTGGGCCGCGTCGATGAGACGGCGGTTGCGGTGGCCGAAGTTGAGCGCCGAGTAGCCCGCCAGCATGTCGAGGTAGCGACGGCCTTCGACGTCGGTCATCCACGCCCCTTCGGCGGACGCCACGACGAGGGGCAGCGGGTGGTAGTTGTGCGCACTGTGGGCCTCCGCGGCACGCAGGGCATCAGCGGTTGTCGACACGGGGTCTCCGATCGTCGGTGGTGCGGGCGGGCCGGCCGCCCCGGATGACGAGGGTGGCGCCACCCTGTATACGGGTATACGGCTATACGTCGCTCGTATACCGGGCGCGGAAACCTTTCTTGTGGCCCGCCCGCTATGGTGGGCGGTACGCACGGCGACTGGCGTACGGAGAACCAACTCCGGGGGAGTCGTGCGCGGACGACCGCACACAGGGCCGCTCGCCTGGGCCTCGCGGGGACGAGACCTGACATCGACCCCGGAGGAGCCGCCGTGAACGCGCGCCGCCATCCCGCCCTTTCCGCGACCGACCCCGAGCTGGCGTCCTTCGTCGTGGCGGAGGAAACCCTGCAGGCCGAGACCCTGCGCCTGATCCCGAGCGAGAACTACGTGTCGGCGGCGGTGCTCGAAGCCTCCGGCACGGTGCTGCAGAACAAGTACAGCGAGGGCTACCCCGGCCGGCGCTACTACGAGGGCCAGCAGAACATCGACCGCGTCGAGGCGCTCGCGGTCGAGCGGGCCAAGGGCCTGTTCGGCGTGGACCACGCCAACGTCCAGCCGTACTCGGGCTCGCCCGCGAACCTGGCCGTGTACCTGGCCTTCGCGAAGCCCGGCGACACGGTGATGGGCATGGCCCTGCCGATGGGCGGGCACCTCACGCACGGCTGGGGCGTCTCGGCGACGGGCTCCTGGTTCCGGGGCGTCCAGTACGGCGTCCGCGCCGACACCGGCCTCATCGACTACGACGCGGTGCGCGACCTCGCCCTCGCGGAGCGCCCCAAGCTGATCTTCTGCGGCGGCACGGCGCTGCCCCGCACGATCGACTTCGAGGCCTTCGCCTCGATCGCCGCCGAGGCGGGCTCGGTCCTCGTCGCGGACGTGGCGCACATCGCGGGCCTGATCGCGGGCGGCGCCCACCCGTCGCCGGTCGGGCACGTGGACGTGGTCTCCACGACGACGCACAAGACCCTGCGGGGGCCGCGCGGCGCGATGCTGATGTGCAAGGAGGAGCACGCCAAGGCCATCGACAAGGCGGTGTTCCCCGGCCTCCAGGGCGGGCCGCACAACCAGACGACGGCGGGCATCGCGGTGGCCCTGCACGAGGCGGCGCAGCCGTCGTTCGTGACGTACGCGCACGCGGTGGTCGCCAACGCGCGGGCGCTGGCCGCGCAGTTGCTGGCGAGGGGCTTCGACCTGGTCTCGGGCGGTACGGACAACCACCTGATCCTGGTGGACCTGACCTCCCGGGGCGTGCCGGGCAAGGTGGCGGCCAAGGCGCTGGACCGCGCGGGCATCGTGGTGAACTACAACACGGTCCCGTTCGACCCGCGCAAGCCCTTCGACCCGTCGGGGATCCGGATCGGCACCCCCTCGCTCACCTCCCGCGGCCTGACCGAGGAGCACATGCCGGTGGTGGCGGACTGGATCTCCCGGGCGGTGGACGCGGCGGCCAAGTCCGACGAGGCGGCGCTGTCCGCGATCCGCAGCGAGGTCACCGCCCTCATGGCCGCCCACCCGGCCCCGGGCCTCCCGGTCTGACCGGCCCCCGCGCCTCACACGCCGGCGGGGCCGGATGTGCCGGCCCCGCCCCCGCGGGGCGCCGGCGGTACGGGGGCTGCGCCCGAGCGATCTGGGGCTCCGCCCCAGACCCCGCGCCTCACACGCCGGCGGGGCTGGATGTGCCGGCCCCGCCCCCGTGGGGCCAAAGCGGTCGCTTGCTTCGGGCAAGATCCGGACGTGCCGTTACGCGGGAGTACCCGCGGGCACCGCCCGCCGGGCCCGGCCCCGCCGACCCGCACCCCCGCAAGGACCCGTCGGCTTCCGGCCACGGAACGGCCGGAGTCGGCCCCCGCACCTGAGAGAATGGAGCCATGGCTTCTGATCGTCCTCGCGCGCTCTCCGGCATCCAGCCCACCTCCGGCTCGTTCCACCTCGGGAACTACCTCGGGGCCATCCGCCAGTACGTCGCCCTGCAGGAGACGCACGACGCCTTCTACATGGTCGTCGACCTGCACGCGATCACCATGCCCCAGGATCCGAAGGACCTCCGCGCGAACACCCGCCTGTCCGCCGCGCAGCTCCTCGCCGCCGGCCTCGACCCCGACCGCTGCACGCTCTTCATCCAGAGCCACGTCCCCGAGCACGCCCAGCTCGCCTGGGTGATGAACTGCATCACCGGCTTCGGCGAGGCCAGCCGGATGACCCAGTTCAAGGACAAGTCCGCCAAGGGCGGGGTGAACAGCGCCAGCGTCGGCCTGTTCACGTACCCGATCCTCCAGGTCGCGGACATCCTGCTCTACCAGGCGAACGCCGTCCCCGTCGGCGAGGACCAGCGCCAGCACATCGAGCTGACCCGCGACCTGGCCGAGCGCTTCAACCAGCGCTTCGGCGAGACCTTCACGCTGCCCGCCGCGCACATCGTCAAGGAGGTCGCGAAGATCTACGACCTCCAGGACCCGTCGATCAAGATGTCGAAGTCCGCCTCGTCCCCCAAGGGCCTGATCAACCTCCTCGACGAGGCCAAGGCCACCGAGAAGAAGATCAAGAGCGCGGTCACCGACACCGAGGCCGAGGTCCGCTTCGACACCGCGGCCAAGCCCGGCGTCAGCAACCTGCTCACGATCTACTCCACCCTCACGGGCGAGAGCATCCCCGCCCTGGAGGCGAAGTACGAGGGCAAGGGCTACGGCGCGCTGAAGACGGACCTGGCCGGTGTGATGGTCGATTTCGTCACACCGTTCAAGCAGCGCACCCAGGAATACCTCGACGACCCGGAGACGCTGGACTCCATCCTGGCCAAGGGAGCGGAGAAGGCCCGCGCCGTCGCCGCCGAGACCCTGGCGCAGGCGTACGACCGGCTCGGTCTGGTGCCCGCCAAGCACTGACCGCTGGAGGCCCTGGCAATCCGGGGGGTGTCGGCCCCACACTGGGGCGGCAGGCCGCATACGCGGACGAACACAGCAGACGACGGAGGAGACAGACGTGGGGACCGTAACGCTCGGCGTTTCGATCGCGGTCCCGGAGCCGTACGGCAGCCAGCTCCAGCAGCTGCGCGCCGGCTTCGGGGACGCCGCCGCGCACGGCATCCCCACGCATGTCACCCTCGTCCCGCCCACCGAGGTGGAAGCGGAGCGGCTCCCGGAGATCCGGGCCCACCTGTCCGAGGTCGCGTCCGCCTTCGGGCCCTTTGCGATGCGTCTGGCGGGCACGGGAACCTTCCGTCCGCTCTCACCGGTCGTCTTCGTCCAGGTCGTCGAGGGCGCCACGGGCTGCACCCGGCTCCAGGGCCTGCTCCGTGACCCGGAGGGGCCGCTCCGGCGGGAGCTGGCGTTCCCCTACCACCCGCACGTCACCGTCGCCCACGGGATCTCCGAGGAGGCGATGGACCTGGCGTTCGACACCCTCGCCGACTACGCGGCCGACTGGACGTGCTCCGGCTTCGCGCTCTACGAGCAGGGCCCGGACGGGGTCTGGCGCAAGCTGCGCGAGTACCCCTTCGGAAGCGGCCCGGCCGGGGGCGTACCGGCGCAGCTCGGCTCACCGGTGGACGAGGCGACGGGGGCGAACGGGCCGGGCACGTCCTCCGTGCCGCGCTCCTGACGCAGCGGCCGCAAGCTCCGCCGCAGGACCTGGCGGGCGTGGAACGTGAGCGTCCGAAGGACCAGCGTGTGGAACGGACGAGTCGTGGGGCGAAAAGTCACAATCGACGACCGTAATGCCCAAAAGCGACAATCCTCGCTATTTCCATCGGCTCCTTTACGGTGACCCCATGGACTGGCTGACGAAACTCCCGGTGATCGGGCCGCTCGCGGCCCGTCTCCTGCGCACCCACGTGTGGCGCTCGTACGAACGCCTCGACCGCGTCCACTGGACCCGGCTGGCCGCCGCGATCACCTTCATCAGCTTCCTCGCCCTCTTCCCCCTGATCACCGTGGCGGCGGCCGTCGGCGCCGGGCTGCTCAGCCAGGAGCAGCTCGACCGCCTGCAGAAGAACCTCGCCGAGCAGGTCCCCGGCATCTCCGACCAGCTCGATCTCAACAACCTCGTCGCGAACGCCGGCACGATCGGCCTCGTCGCCGGCGCCGTGCTGCTGTTCACCGGCATCGGCTGGGTCGGCTCGATGCGGGACTGCCTGCGGGCGGTCTGGGAGAGGGACGACGAGGACGAGGGCAACCCCTTCGTCCGCAAGGGCAAGGACGCGCTCGTCCTCCTCGGCCTCGGCGGCGCGGCCCTCGGCTCGGCGGCGGCCTCCGTCATCGGCTCGACCGCGGTCGGCAGGTTCGGCGCGTGGCTGGGCATCCCCCCGCACGGGGCGGGCGGCGTACTCCTGCGCATCGGGGCCTTCCTCGTCGGCGTCCTCGCGGCCTTCCTGCTGCTGCTGTACGTGCTGAGCCTGCTGCCCGGGGTCGAACCCTCCCGCAGCCGCCTGATCCAGGCCTCCCTGATCGGCGCGGCGGGATTCGAACTGCTCAAGCTCCTGCTCAGCGGTTACATGCGCGGGGTCGCGGCGAAGAGCATGTACGGGGCCTTCGGGGTGCCGGTCGCCCTGCTGCTCTGGATCAACTTCACCTCGAAGCTGCTGCTCTTCTGCGCGGCCTGGACGGCCGCGGACGCGCCCGCCGGGCCCCGGGCGCGGGAGTCCCAGCGCGCGGGGGCCCCGGAGGCGCGGGAGTCCCAGCGCGCGGGGGCCCCGGAGGCGCGGGAGTCGTAGCGGTTTCCTAGACGAGGGGGGTGTCCTGGGAACCGCCGTCGCGTCCGCGCGGGCTGCGCGGCCAGCGGCGGTTGACGGCGTACGCCACGGCCGCCACCACCGCGAGCGCAACCCCCCCGACCCCGAGCGCGGTGCCGGCACCGCCGCCGGAGCCGGCGGCCACCGCCGCGGCGCCGTGCTTGTGCGACCGGGCCGGGGAGCCGAACGGGGTGGTGTCGGCGCTCTTCGGCGGGACCAGCTCACCCACCGGCTTGACCTTGCCGAGGGCGGCGAAGCCCCAGTCGAAGAGCGCGGCGGTCTCCTCGTAGACGGAGTTGAGGCCCCCCGCGGCCGGGTTCATCACCGTGACGAGCAGCCTGTTCTTGCCGCGCTGGGCCGCGCCGGTGAAGGTGGAGCCGGCCATGGTGGTGTTGCCGTTCTTCACCCCGGCGATGCCCTTGTACGGGGTGATGCCGCCGGCGCCCGTCATCAGCCGGTTGGTGTTCTGGATCTCGAAGTACTCGCGGGGCTTCCCGGGCTCCTGGCGGCCGGGGAACTTGGCGTTCGCCGTCCCGCAGTACTCCCGGAAGTCCTCCTTCTGCAGGCCGGAGCGGGCGATGAGCGTGAGGTCGTACGCACTCGACACCTGCTCGGGGGCGTCGTACCCGTCGGGGGAGACCACATGGGTGTCGAGGGCCTGCAGCTCCTCGGCGTGCGCCTGCATGTCCTTGACGGTCTTGTCGATGCCGCCGTTCATGGCGGACAGCACGTGCACGGCGTCGTTCCCGGACCGCAGGAACACCCCGAGCCACAGGTCGTGGACGGTGTACTCGTGGTCCTCCTTGACCCCGACCAGGCTGGAGCCCTCACCGACGCCGGACATGTCCGCCTCGCTGACCTTGTGGACCGCGTCCTTGGGGAGGGTGGGCAGCACCGTGTCCGCGAAGAGCATCTTCATGGTGGAGGCCGGGGGCAGCCGCCAGTGCGCGTTGTTCGCCGCCAGCACCTCGCCCGTCTCCGCGTCGGCCACGATCCACGACCGGCCCGTCAGGTCCGTCGGCAGCGCCGGCGCACCGGCCAGCGGATTCACCTGTACCCCGGGCTTGCCCAGGGCGGCCCCGCCGACCGTGGACATGGACGCGGGCGGCGCGGCCGCCCGGGCGGCCTGCGGGGCCTTGGGCGGCCGTCCCTTTGCGTCGGGACCGGTCGGCGGCGGCGCGGCATGCGCGGGCGCCACGAGCACGGCGGGGACCAGCAGCGCGACGGAAAGGACCGCCAACGCGGTCTTTTTGGCAGACACGCAGGTGAACGTACATCCCGATGGGCTGTCCGGCGCCGCGGTCCGGCCCACGTGTCGGAACCACTGCCGGGACAGCCCACCCGGACGCGTCCGTCCTGGGGACGAAACCCATACTGGGAGCATGAAACTCAGCCGCGCCGCCTCCTGGTTCCTGCTCGCCTTCGGAGTGTGGAGCTGGGTCATCTGGGCAACCTTCGTCAAGAACCTGTGGAAGGACGCCAGTGGCCTGGCGTTCGACGCGGCGGGCGAGCCGACGGCCTATTTCTGGGTCCACCTTCTCCTGGCCGTCACGTCCTTTCTCCTGGGGACGGCCGTTGGGGTGATCGGGTTGCGCAGTGTGCGGGCGCTGCGGCGCGCATCACGCGAGGACACCCGCGCATGAGGATCGCGGTCTTCGCGGCCGTGGCCCTGCTCGTCCTGGGCCTCCTGGCGCTGGTCCACCGCTGGCTGTGGATCCGGCTGGTCCGCGACACGACCCGTCCGGGCGGGCCGGCCCGCCGGGTGGGCACCGCCCTCGCCTTCGCCCTGCCGCTGCTGTCCCTGGCCGCCCTGACGGCGGGCCGGGCAGGGGCTCCGTTCCTGCTCCAGCAGGTGGTGTCCTGGCCGGGCTACCTGTGGCTGGCGGTGCTGTTGTACCTGACCCTGGCCGTGCTCGTGACCGAACCGGTCCGCGCCCTCCTCCTCCGACGCAGCGGGGCGGCGGCCGGGCCGGAGCTCCGGGTGCGGGCGGGCGCTCCGGTCGAAGCGCCCCCGCAGGGCCCCGACGCCGGCCCCGACGCCGGGCCCGGCACCGCGCCGGCCGCCGCGCCCCCGGCCGCCCGGGAGGCGGAGGCCACCGCTGCCGGGGGCGGCGGCGACGGGGTCACCCGGCGGCGCTTCGTGGCGCGCTCGCTCGGCGGGGCGGCCGCCGCAGCCGCCCTCGGCACCGTCGGCCTCGGCACGTACGGCGTCCTGCGCGGCCCCCGCGTCAAGCACGTCCGCGTCCCCCTCGCCAAACTTCCGCGCGCCGCCCACGGCTACCGGATCGCCGTCGTCAGCGACATCCACCTCGGCCCGGTCCTCGGCCGCGACCACACCACCCGCATCGTCGAGACGATCAACCGCACGCAGCCCGATCTGATCGCCGTCGTCGGCGACCTCGTGGACGGGAACGTCCACGACCTCGGCCCCGCCGCCGAGCCCCTCAGGTGGCTGCGCGCCCGCCACGGCTCGTACTTCGTCACCGGGAACCACGAGTACTTCTCCGGCGCGCAGCAGTGGATCGACGAGGTGCGCGAGCTGGGCCTGACCCCCCTGGAGAACGCCCGCCGGGCCCTGCCCCACTTCGACCTCGCCGGGGTCAACGACGTCCAGGGCGAGTCCGAGGGCCACGGCCCCGACTTCCGGGCGGCGCTCGGCGACCGCGACCGCGCCCGCACGGCCGTCCTCCTCGCCCACCAGCCCGTCGTCATCCACGACGCCGTCCGCCACGGAGTGGACCTCCAGCTCTCCGGCCACACCCACGGCGGCCAGCTCTGGCCCGGCAATTACCTCGCCGAGCTCGCCAACCCCACCGTCGCGGGCCTGGAGCGCTGTGGGGACACCCAGCTCTACGTGTCCCGCGGCGCCGGCGCCTGGGGTCCCCCGGTCAGGATCGGGGCGCCGTCCGACATCACCGTCGTCGAACTCGCCTCGTACCAGGCCTGACCCGCCGCCGCGGCGCGGCGCGGGCTCAGGCGGCGGCGAGGCGCCGTTCGAGGCCGTCGAGGATGAGCTCCAGCCCGTAGTCGAACTCCGCCCCGTGGTCGTACCCCGGCGCGAGCACGTGCTCCCGGGTGAACTCGGCCAGGTGCGGGTAGCCGTCAGCCGGGAACGCGGCCAGGAACTCCGCGGCGGCCCCGCCCGCGTCCTGCGGGTCGAACGGCAGGGCGGCCTCCGTGAGGGCGAACCCGTAGACGTAGCTGTCCAGCAGCGAGTAGGCGTGCGCCGCGAGCGCGAAGGGGAAGCCGCCGCGCCGCAGCGTCGCGATCACCGCGTCGTGGTGGCGCAGCGTGGCCGGGCCGGGGTGCGCGCGCGACTCCATCACCGCGGTCGCCCACGGGTGGCGGCGCAGCACGGACCGGGCCGAACGGGCGCGGTGGCGCAGGGCCGTGCGCCAGTCGGCGTCGGCCGGCGGCAGGTCGATCTCGCCGAAGACCACGTCGACGATGCCGTCGATGATCGCCTCCTTGTTGGGCACGTGGTGGTACACGGACATCGGCTTGACGCCGAGCTCCTGGGCGAGCGACCTGATCGTGAGCGCGGCGATGCCGCCGGTGTCCGCGACGCCGACCGCCGCGGCGAGCACCTTGTCCCGGCTGAGCGGAGCCTGCTTGGCCATGTCTCTTCCGTCGTGGTGGGGGAGTTGACTGCTGCCCGGAGGATACCGTACTAAGTAAGTCGTACTTAGTACGGCTGAGAGGGTGAGCGGATTGAGCGGCATGGAATCCATGAGGGCGATCGTCCAGGAGGGCTACGGCTCTCCCGACGTGCTGCGGTCGGCGGAGGTGCCCCGGCCCGTCCCCGGGGCGGGCGAGGTGCTCCTGCGGGTCCGGGCGGCCGGCGTGGACCGGGGTACGTGGCACGCGATGGCCGGCAAGCCGTACGCCGTACGTCTGGCCTTGGGGCTGCGCGCGCCGAGGGACCGGGTGGCCGGGCTGGACGTGGCGGGGACGGTCGTCGCGGTGGGCGCCGGGGTGAGCGGCTTCGCGGTCGGAGACGAGGTGTACGGCGTCGCGCGCGGCTCCTTCGCCGAGTACGCGGCCGCCCGGGCGGACCGGATCGCCCCCAAGCCGGCCCGGCTCGGTTTCGAGGAGGCCGCCGTCGTGGCGGTCTCGGCGTGCACGGCGCTCCGGGGTCTGCGGGACGCCGGCCGGGTGCGCCCGGGGCAGCGCGTCCTGGTGGTCGGGGCGTCGGGCGGAGTGGGGACGTACGCGGTGCAGCTGGCCAAGGCCTTCGGGGCGGAGGTGACCGGCGTGTGCAGCGCGGCCAAGGCCGACCTGGTCCGCTCGATCGGCGCGGACCGCGTCATCGACTACGCCCGCGAGGACTTCGCGGCCGGCGGCCGCAGCTGGGACCTGGTCCTGGACATCGGGGGGAGTACCCCCCTGTCCCGGCTCCGCCGGGCCCTCACGCCCCGCGGGACCCTCGTCATCGCGGGCGGCGAGGACGCCGGCGACTGGATCGGCATGGGCCGGCAGTTCGGTGCGCTCGCGCTGTCGCCGTTCGTGCGGCAGCGGCTGGCCGTGTTCTTCGCGGCTCCGCGCCGGGCTGATCTCGACACGTTGAACGGGCTGATCGAGGCGGGGAGCCTGACCCCGGTCGTGGGCGCCACGTACGGCCTGGACGGCGTGCCCGAGGCGGTGCGCCGGCTCGCGGCGGGCCAGGCGCGCGGCAAGACCGCCATCACGCTCACCCCGGCGGCAACGGACCTGCTCTAGGTCGTGTCGCCGGACGTCCCGGACCGGCTACTCGGCCGGTTCGGGCTCCGGGTCCGAGGCGCGCTTCTTCTTGGCCACGACCGTCTGGGCCATACCCGGCAGGAAGTCCGCGAACAGTTCGTGCAGCTCGCGCACCAGCGGCCGCAGCACCCGGAACCGGGCCAGCACGATGCCCCGCGTCGTCAACTGCGCACCGCGCTGGGCGAGCCTTCGCGTCTTCTCGCTGTCCGGGGACCGGTCGAAGACCCAGTACAGCACCAGTCCCATGTGCGAGAGCCACATCAGCTCCGGCAGCACGTCGGCCAGTTCGT
Organism: Streptomyces sp. NPDC006326; assembly: GCF_040612915.1. Classification (NCBI taxonomy): domain Bacteria; kingdom Bacillati; phylum Actinomycetota; class Actinomycetes; order Kitasatosporales; family Streptomycetaceae; genus Streptomyces; species Streptomyces sp. NPDC006326. Next base: position 92,659 of record NZ_JBEXRC010000001.1, read on the forward strand.
CCGGCACCTTCGTCTTCGCACCGGCCAGCACCTCGCGGTGCATGTCGATCGCGGCCTTGCGGGCGGGCTCGGACTCGGGGGAGAAGGGGCTGAGCGGACTCTCGGGGTCCGCCGCGTTCTTGAAGAACTGCGAGGCGAACTCGTGGTACGGGGCCGCGATGTCGAGCCAGCTCGTCAGTACGCCCGCGAGCCGCTTCTGCAGGTCGCTCTCCTGCTCCAGGATGGGCCGGACCGCCGCCTGGTGTGCGGCGCCGATCCGGTCGTAGAACCCCTGGACCAGGTGTTCCTTGGACTCGAAGTAGTAGTAGGCGTTGCCGACCGAGACCCCGGCCTCCTTGGCGATGGCCCGCATGGTCGTCTTGTCGAAGCCGCGCTCCTGGAAGAGCCGGAGCGCGGTTTCGAGGATGAGCGTGCGGGTCTGCTCGCTCTTGGGAGCCTTCTGATCAGTCACGGTGTACGAGCCTATCGGGGCACGGAGCAGTGGTCGTCACAGGCCGGTTCATCCACCTCCGGCTCCCCCTCCGCACCGCCCGCCGCCCCGCCCTCGGTCCGTACGGCCTGCCGCCACGCGGAGGCGGTGTACATGGCCGCCCGGGCGAAGGGCCGGCCCGCCGGGGTGGCGAGCCAGTTCGCCTTCGGCCGGTGCTCGGCCAGCGCCCACAGGCACACGATGAAGGCATCGGTACCGGTCCACACCTGGCCCCTGTCCCCGATGACCGTGATCTCCCGGAGGGTTTCCGCGTGCGGGAGGTTCGGGAACAGCCGCCAGGCCCCGGCGGACGCGGCGGGCACGAGCCGGAGCGGCACCAGCTGATGCTGCCCCAGCAGCCAGTGCCGGATGTGGACGCACAGCGGGCAGTCGGCGTCGTAGAGGACGGTCAGGTGCCGGGTGGCCGGCGCTGCCGGGGTCACCGGTCAGGCCCCGGCCGGAGCGGTCCACCCCTGCGGGGCGACCGGCGGCGTCTGCTGGCGCTCCATGATCCCCCGGCGGCGCATCTTGTTCAGCACCCAGACGTTGCCGAGGTGCATGACGCCGAGGACGAGCAGGACGACGCCGAGCTTGACCGAGAGCGCCTCGAACAGTCCGCGGGCGTCGAGGATGGCATCGGCCGACCGCAGGTAGAGGGTGACGAAACCGATGTTGACGAGGTAGAAGCCGACCACCAGGAGGTGGTTCACGGCTTCCGCGAGCTTCTCGTTCCCGTGCAGGACGTCGGCGATGAAGATGCGCCCGTTGCGGCTGAGGGTGCGGGCCACCCAGATGGTGAGCCCGATGCTGATGAGCAGGTAGATGACGTATGCGACGACGGTGAGGTCCATGCCTCGCCCCCCTTGAACGTGTTCAACTCGTTGGCAGGACTGACTGTAGACCTCTTTTTGAACAGGTTCAAGCCTTGCGGGAGCCCGGGACCGGGGGTGTGGATCAGCAGGGCGGCCGCAGGCCGTCGTACGGGGCAGGGGTACGGGCCGCCGAGACGATGGCCGCCTCGGGGCGGGGCATCGGGGTGCCGTCGGGGAGGAGGAGGGGGCCCGGTTCCAGGACGGTGCCGACGTCGGCGCCACGGCTGGTGGTGTTCTTGGCCGCGACGCGGGTCAGGGGCGAGGGCGTGAGGGTCTGCGTCTCGCGCACGTACGCGACGAAGCTCTCGAAGTCGCGCTGGTGGCGGTACGGCGCCTGGAAGCCGGACAGCGCCGGGTAGCCGTCGTTCGCGAGGAAGGTGTACGAGGGGGCCGCGAGCCGGTAGGTGCGCGCGAGGTCGAGCGGCGCCCCGTCGATGAACACCTCGGCCGGGTCCACGCGGTCACCGACCCGGCCCAGGGAGTCGAAGGAGTAGCGGACGTTCTTGGAGACGGCCAGGGGCGCGAACACCAGCTCCCCGCTCGCCGAGGTCGTCCACTGCTGCTCCAGGGCGTCGTGGATCTGCTGCCCGGTCACCGTCGCGCTGACGATCGGGTCGCCGAAGCCGACGGCCTTCCAGGCGTGGCCGAAGGTGACGGCGCCGGCCGAGGCCGCGTCGCGGACCAGGTCGCCGGCGATGAGGGCCTGGCCCACCCGGGGGGCCGCGGCGACCAGGGCGAGCTGGGCCGGGATGTTCGGGTGGACGTTCGCGTCGTTCTCGGGGTCGGCCGGCCGGCTGCCCGCCCACAGGGCCCAGTCGGCGACGAGGTCGCCCATGGTGCTCTCCCCGGCGGTGCTGCGCGTCCGCAGGAACGAGCCGGTCTGCCTGCCGATCCGGGAGGCGTCGCGCACGGCCGCCTGGCCGGCCCAGTAGTCCACGACCTCCTTGAGGGCCGGATCGGGCGTGACGTCGCGGGTGTTGGGGTGGTTGGTGGAGACGGTCAGCTCGCGGACCACCTTTCCGGTGACCGGGTCGAGCCGGAGGCTGATCTCGTTGACGAGCTGGCCGTAACAGCCGGCCTCGACGAACGGGCGCGGCACGCCGTTCGGGTCGGGCAGCATCATGTTGAACCGGGTGTGCCAGTGGCCGGTGACGATCGCGTCGATGTCCGGGGAGACGCGCAGCGCCAGGTCGAGGGCGGGTCCGGAGGGGTCGGAGCCGCTGTTGAAGTCGGCGCCCGCCACCGCCCCGTCGTGCATGCTGAGCACGATCGCGCCGACGCCCTGGGCCTTGAGCAGGGCCGCGTGGTGATCGGCGGTGGCGATCTCGTCGAGGGTGGCCAGGCCCGGCTGGTAGGAACCGGGGAAGAGCTCGGTGCCGAGGGCGGTGAGGTGGATGAAGCCGATCTGCAGTTCCCGCCCGGCGGCGGTGCGGACCGTCTCGATGCTGTACGCGGGCAGGACGGTGCGCCGGTCGGCGCCCCAGACGGTGTTGGCGCTGTAGTAGCGGAAGTCGGAGCCGTGGAAGCGGGCGCCGGAGGAGTCGGTGAAGGAGGCGTCGCGGCCCTCGACGGGGAACGGGACCCCCTGCTCCATGTGACGTTGCAGCATGGCGGGCGACTTGTCGAACTCGTGGTTCCCGGCGGTCGCGAAGTCGAGCCCCATGCGGTTCAGGGCCTCGATGGTGGGCTCGTCGGCGAAGGCGGCGGCGTCGAACTCCCAGCCGGAGAAGGCGTCCCCGCAGGAGAAGAAGAACGAGTTCGCCCGCCCGGCGCGCAGGCGGGCGAGGTGGGCGGCCATGTAGGCGACCCCGCCGACGGTGTAGGTCCGTCCGCCGTTGCCGGTGATGGTGGCGTTGCTGCCCGGAGCGGCCTGGAGGTAGCCGTGCAGGTCCGTGATGTTGAGCAGCTGGACGTCGACGTACTCGTCGGCGGTGGCGGCGTCGCGCGCGTGGTCGGTGGCGTGGGCGGGGACGGCGGTCGCGAAGGTGGCCGCGAGGGTTCCCATGGCGGTGAGGAAGTTCCTGCGGCCGAGCGGGGTCCTGGAGTGCGATGGCCTCGTCACGCAGGCCATCGTCCCGCCGGCCGCCCCCGCTGTCGACGCGCCGCTCCGGCCGAGGGCTACCGGACGCCGGCGCCGGCCCCCGGCAAGGCGGTGATGCCGGCGGACGACAAGGGCATCACCGACCCGACCTGATCACCCGGCAGATCCTCAGATGCTGACCGAGCGGGCGTAGTTGACCTGGCTCATCACCCAGTGGAAGGTGCCCGGGTCGGTGGCCGGGACCATCGTGGAGTGGTGGCGTCCGCCGCTGGTGACCGTGACCTGGATGTAGCCCGTGGTGGTCCGCTCCTTCATCAGGAGGAAGAGCAGGCCGAGCAGGCAGAACAGGAAGAAGATGATCGCGAGCACCACGGCGTGCGTGGGGATCTTCGTCTCGGTGCGGGAGAAGTCCGTGGCGTTCCACATCGCGCCCTTGAGCGGCATGGCACCGGACGGGGTGATGATCTGGTCCCCGGCGATGGTGATGTCGCCGAGCGAGAAGCCGCTCGCGCCCGCGCCGCCGCCCATGGCCGGAGCCGGCGCATAGGCCGGCGGCTGGCCCGCCGGCATCGCCGGAGGTATGGCCGGGGGCATCGCCGGGGGCTGGCCCGGGGCCTGGGGCTGGGCCGGAATGCCCGCGCCGCCCACGGTCGGCTGGTAGCCGGGCGCCGCCGGGTAGGGCTGGGGATAGCCGTAACTGGGGTTGCCGGAGCCCCCGTTGTCGCTCGCGTACGGATTCGGCTGCTGCTCGCTCATGGGGCCGATCTTTCCACAGCCGCCCCCCGTGCCGTACCCCGGTCAGAAGGCGGCCTCGATGAGATCGTACGCGCGGGCACGCTGCTCGCCGGGGTCGTTGCCGACGCCGGTGTACGAGTAGACGAGGACGCGGCGCCCGTCGGCGGTGGCGAACACCCCGTTGGTGTTGGGGTACATGGAGCCGGTCTTCCCCCAGACGACCGTTCCGTCCCGCAGGGTGCCGCGCAGCAGCCCGCCCCGGCTGAACCGGTCCTTCCCGCCCTCCGAGAGCGCCGGCATGGCGAACAGCTCACGCTGCTGGGCGGGGGGCAGCAGCCGCCCGCGCAACAGCGAGCCCAGGAAGCGCTCCAGATCCGGCGCGTTGGAGATCATTCCGCCTTCGGCCCACGCCCACGGCTCGATCTCGGCGGGGGCGGCGAGCGACGGGGTGGGCATCGAGGTGTCGCCGGCCTGCGGGACGTAGGTGTGGCGCAGGCCGAGCGGCCGGGCGATCCGGTGCTGGACCTCTTCGGCGTACGAGTGGCCCGTGACCCGCTCGATCACCATGCCGGCCAGGAAGTAGTTGAAGCCGTTGTACTGCTGCGTGGTGACCGGGTACTGCGGCGCCGGGCAGGCGGGGTCGGTCAGCGCGGCGATCACCTCGGCCGGGCTCGGAGCGCCCGGGTGCGCGGGGTCGACGCACGGCAGGCCCAGACCGCTGGTGTGGCTGAGCAGCTGGCCGACGGTGATCGGCTGCCAGTGGGCGGGCAGCGTGCCCGGCAGGATCCGCTGGACCGGGGTGTCGAGGCTCAGCCTCCCCTCGCCCACCAGCTGGAGGACCACGGTGGAGGTGAACAGCTTGGTGATGCTGCCGATCCGGAAGGAGGCCGCCGGATCCTGCGAGAGCGGTCCGGACGCCCCCGTCCACCGGATACCGGGGCCGCCGACCCGGACCATCGTCCCGGCGGCCACCCCGTCCGGGGCCATCAAGGCCCGCAGGGCAGCCGTGTCCGAGGGCCGGACGGCAGCGACCGCGGGGGAGGGCCGCGGACCGGCCGCCGCCGCGGCCGGCAGGGTACCGGCCGCCACCGACACGAGGACCGCGCAGCCGGCGGCCAGGAATATCCGACGGGCCGTGCGCACAGGGGAGTTCGTCATGCGCCAAGCCTGCCGCCGGGAAGATCCACGGCCATCGGGGACAGCCCCGACCCGGCCCCGGCCCGACCCTGATGCCGACCCGCACCCGGGTACGGGCGAGGCCCCGGGCCCCGGAGGTGAATCCGGGGCGCGGGGCCTCGTACGGCCGGCTGTGAAGGGATCAGAAGCGGCGCGTGATCAGGGCGCGCTTGACTTCCTGGATCGCCTTCGTGACCTCGATGCCTCGCGGGCAGGCGTCGGTGCAGTTGAAGGTCGTGCGGCAGCGCCACACGCCGTCCTTGTCGTTCAGGATCTCCAGCCGCTGCTCGCCGGCCTCGTCACGCGAGTCGAAGATGAAGCGGTGCGCGTTGACGATCGCCGCCGGGCCGAAGTACTGGCCGTCGTTCCAGAACACCGGGCACGAGGACGTGCACGCGGCGCACAGGATGCACTTGGTGGTGTCGTCGAAGCGCTCGCGGTCCTCGGCGGACTGCAGGCGCTCACGCGTCGGCTCGTTGCCCGTGGTGACCAGGAACGGCATGACATCGCGGTAGGCCTGGAAGAAGGGCTCCATGTCGACCACGAGGTCCTTCATCACCGTGAGGCCCTTGATGGCCTCGACGGTGATCGGCTTCTCCGGGTTGATGTCCTTGATCAGCGTCTTGCAGGCGAGCCTGTTCTTGCCGTTGATCCGCATCGCGTCGGAGCCGCAGATGCCGTGCGCGCACGAGCGGCGGAAGGTCAGCGTGCCGTCCAGGTCCCACTTGATCTTGTGGAGACCGTCGAGCACGCGCTCCTTCGGGTCGATCTCGATCTGGAAGTCCTGCCACTGCGCCTCGTCCGAGACCTCGGGGTTGTAGCGGCGGATCCGGAACGTGACCGTGATGTACGGGGAGGCCGCGGCCGCCTCTTCCATCTTGTCCGTCTTGGACAGGGTCGGGGTAGCCATCAGTACTTACGCTCCATCGGCTGGTAGCGGGTCGTGACGACCGGCTTGTAGTCGAGCCGGACCGAGTCCGAGCCGTCGGCTCCGACCTCGCGGTACGCCATGGTGTGGCGCATGAAGTTGACGTCGTCGCGGTTGGGGTAGTCCTCGCGGTAGTGACCGCCGCGGGACTCCTTGCGCGCCAGCGCGGACACGGCCATGACCTCGGCCAGGTCGAGCAGGTTGCCCAGCTCGATGGCCTCCAGCAGGTCCGTGTTGAAGCGCTTGCCCTTGTCCTGGACGGACACGTTCTTGTAGCGCTCGCGCAGCTCCGCGATCTTCTCGACCGCGGTCTTGATGGTCTGCTCCGTACGGAAGACCATCACGTTCGCGTCCATCGTCTCCTGGAGCTCCAGGCGCAGGTCGGCGACCCGCTCGTTGCCCGTGGAGTTGCGCAGCCGCTCGACCTGCTCCTCGACGAGGGAGGCCGGGTTCTCCGGCAGCTCGACGTAGTCGTTCTCGGCGGCGTACCGGGCCGCCGCGATGCCCGAGCGCTTGCCGAAGACGTTGATGTCCAGCAGCGAGTTGGTGCCCAGGCGGTTGGCGCCGTGCACCGAGACGCAGGCGACCTCGCCGGCCGCGTACAGGCCCGGCACGACGGTGGTGTTGTCGCTGAGGACCTCACCCTCGACGTTCGTCGGGATGCCGCCCATGGCGTAGTGCGCGGTGGGCTGGATCGGGATCGGGTCCGTGTACGGCTCGATGCCCAGGTAGGTGCGCGCGAACTCGGTGATGTCCGGGAGCTTCGCGTCGAGCTGCTCCGGCGGCAGGTGGGTGAGGTCCAGGTACACGTGGTCACCGGCCGGACCGCAGCCGCGGCCCTCGCGGATCTCGGTGTAGATGGAGCGCGAGACGACGTCACGGGACGCGAGGTCCTTCATGACCGGCGCGTACTTCTCCATGAAGCGCTCGCCGTCCTTGTTGCGCAGGATGCCGCCCTCACCGCGGGCGCCCTCCGTCAGCAGGATGCCCATGCGCCAGATGCCCGTCGGGTGGAACTGGAAGAACTCCATGTCCTCCAGCGGCAGGCCGCGGCGGTAGCAGGCCGCCTGGCCGTCACCCGTCAGGGTGTGCGCGTTGGAGGTCACCTTGAAGAACTTGCCGGTGCCGCCGGAGGCGTAGATGACGGCCTTGGCCTGGAACACGTGGATCTCGCCGGTGGCGAGCTCGTACGCGACCACACCGGCCGACTTCTTGACGCCGTCCTCCTCGACGATCAGCTGGTCGAGGACGTAGAACTCGTTGAAGAACTCGACGCCCTCCTTGACGCAGTTCTGGTACAGCGTCTGGAGGATCATGTGGCCGGTGCGGTCCGCGGCGTAGCAGGACCGGCGCACCGGGGCCTCGCCGTGGTTGCGCGAGTGGCCGCCGAAGCGGCGCTGGTCGATCGTGCCGTCCGGGGTGCGGTTGAACGGCAGGCCCATCTTCTCCAGGTCGAGGACGGCGTCGATGGCCTCCTTCGCCAGGATCTCGGCGGCGTCCTGGTCGACCAGGTAGTCACCGCCCTTGACCGTGTCGAAGGTGTGCCACTCCCAGTTGTCCTCCTCCACGTTCGCCAGCGCGGCGGCCATGCCGCCCTGCGCGGCGCCCGTGTGGGAGCGGGTGGGGTAGAGCTTCGTCAGCACGGCGGTGCGGCTGCGCTTCGTCGCCTCGATGGCGGCGCGCATGCCCGCGCCGCCGGCGCCGACGATGACGGTGTCGTACTTGTGGATCTTCATTGGTTTACGCCTCAGCCCCGTTGCCTAGCGGATGTTCGGGTCGAAGGTGAAGATCACCAGCGTGCCCAGAAGGATGGTGAACACCGTGGCGGTGTAAAGCAGGCCCTTCAGCCACAGCCGCGTGCCCGCGCGCTCCGCGTAGTCGTTGATGACGGTACGCAGACCGTTCGCGCCGTGCAGCATGGCCAGCCACAGCATGAGCAGGTCCCAGACCTGCCAGAACGGGGACGCCCAGCGGCCGGCCACGAAGGCAAAGCCGATCTTGGAGACGCCGCCGTCCAGCACCAGCTGGATGAGGAGGTGGCCGATGACCAGGACGACGAGCACGATGCCCGACAGGCGCATGAAGAGCCACGCGGCCATCTCGAAGTTGCCGCGGGTCGAGCGCGGCGTCTTGCCGGTGCGCTTGCGCGGGGCCTCGATGTAGGGCGCCGGGTTGTCGACGTCGTAGAGGGAAGCGCCCTCCACCTCACCGATGGCCTGGGCGGAAGAAGTGTCAGTGGACATGCGCGTCACTTCCCGAACAGCTCAAGGTAGGCGTGGTTGAGGACCGGGTAGACGGCACCGATCATCAGCAGGATCCACACGCTCACGACGGACCAGAGCATCTGCTTCTGGTACCGCGGGCCCTTGGACCAGAAGTCCACGGCGATGACACGGAGACCGTTGAGCGCGTGGAAGAGGATGGCGGCGACGAGGCCGTACTCCAGCAGCGCGACGATCGGAGTCTTGTAGGTAGCCACCACGTCGTCGTACGCCTCGGGGGAGACGCGGACGAGAGCGGTGTCGAGGACGTGTACGAACAGGAAGAAGAAAATGAGGACGCCGGTGACTCGATGAGCCACCCAGGACCACATTCCTTCCCGGCCGCGGTACAACGTTCCAGCCGGCACGGAAAACCCTCCGGAAGCGGGGCGGGGGCCAGCCGGCTTCGTTGTCGGTCGGGCCCGGCCGGGTACGGTCCTCCGGCCCCGGACATCGTAGCGACGCTTCGTCGGTTCCTTCGCCCGGGGGTCATCGGTGTGATCAAACAGGCACGGACGGGCTATCCCACAGGGGTGAATAGCCCGAATCGGCCGCGGACGCCCCGTCCGGCGAGGTCAGCCAATGTGTCAGGTCGGCGAGCCGCGCCTGCGCCAGCCGGCGCAGCTCGTCCGCGGTGATCGCCCGCTCCTCGTCGGCGTCGAGCCCCATCCGCCGCCGGATCGCGGCCAGCAGCTGGGACGCCTGCTCCTCCTGCGGGTGCCCGTCCAGGCAGATCACGAAGGCGTGGCCGAATTTGCGCTCGTACTCCGCATGGGCGGCGTCCAGCGCCACCAGCGCGGCGTACGGGGCCCCGTGGGCCAGCTCCGCCGGGGGCTCCAGGGCCAGGGCCTCGCTCAGGTCCGTCTGGGCGAGGTCGTACGAGGCCTCGTCGGCGGCGGCGCGCAGCGCTCCGGCATCCGGGTAGGGCCGGTGGGCGGCCACGCGCTGCGCCCAGCGCCTGCTGCCGCAGCAGTGCAGCAGGACGGCCTCGGCGGCTTCGCAGGACAGGGCGTTGAACCGCGCCAGGCCCGGGCCGCCGGGGGCGTCCGCGTCACAGGGGCCGGAGCATCCGCGGGCCTGCGCCGGAAGGTGGCTGGACAGCGGGGGGCTCCTCGGGGCGAGACGCGGGTGTACCGCCACGCTAGCCACGTGGGGAGGGGCCTGTCGTACCCATCCGAGGTTTTCACCCGTAAGTGAGCCGAAAGGATGACGCGAGCGGGTCGAGCGCGACCTGAGGCCCCGTCGAATCCGGTGACCCGGGAGGGCGTCGAGGGGAGGGAGGCCCGAAGATGAACGCAGGGGCCGTGGAAGGAGGAAGACGACCGAGGCCGCCACCCCCCACAGGAGAGGCCCCGGTCGTCGTCCGTACGGGCTCGTGCGACAAGCCCGTACCCCTGTCAGCGCCGCGACTGCGTTTTGTGTCACACCCCGCTTCGCGCACGATTGGTTGCTGCCTGTACAACTCGTGGACGAAGGTACTTGAAAGCCGTAACGTGCTGATTTGCGCCACACATACAGGACACTGAACGGGTTGGGGACTTTGCTGGGGGACGACGCGGAGCTGACCGCCGCGGTGCTCGCGGCACAGGGCGGCGACGAGAACGCGTTCCGTGCTGTGTACCGCGCCGTGCACCCGCGCCTGCTCGGATACGTACGCACGCTCGTCGGGGACGGCGACGCCGAGGACGTCACGTCCGAGGCCTGGCTGCAGATCTCCCGCGACCTCGCCTCCTTCACCGGTGACGCCGACCGCTTCCGCGGCTGGGCCGCCCGGATCGCCCGCAACCGCGCCCTGGACCACATCCGCATGCGCGGACGCCGTCCGGCCATCGGCGGCGACGAGACGGAGCTCACAGGACGCGCCGCGGACAGCGACACCGCGGGCGAGGCGATGGAGGCCCTCTCCACCGGCCGGACCATGGCGCTCATCGCGCAGCTCCCCCAGGACCAGGCCGAGGCGGTGGTGCTGCGGGTCGTCGTCGGCCTGGACGCCAAGAGCGCGGCCGAGACCCTGGGCAAAAGGCCCGGCGCCGTACGAACGGCAGCGCACCGGGGCCTGAAGAAACTGGCCGAGCTGCTCGGCGCGGAGGCCGCTGCCGGGACGGGTCCGGACGCCGGAGGGGACGGGGGCTCGGACTCCGCGCGGGCCGTCGGCCATAATGCCGGTGGGCCGGCGCCGGCCGGCGGGGGCCTGCGGGACCTCGACGCCGTACCCGCACAGCGCGGCCGGGGCGGGGGCCTCGTAGGGCGAACCGGTGTGACGCATTCACGTTGGCGGACGCAGAAGGACATGTGATGGCCGACGAGCGCAACAGGTGGCTGGACAGAGCCGCGGCGGAACGAGTGCTGCGCGGCGGGCCGCTCGCCCCTGTCGCCGATCACGACGCACGCGAAGCGGAGGCCCGGCTGCGGGACGCCCTCGACTCCCTGAGGGTGCCGCCCGCACGCCCCGGTGAGCAGCTGCCCGGCGAGGCCGCCGCGGTGGCCGCGTTCCGCGCGGCGCGCGGCGGGACCCCGGCGACGGCCGCGGACGCGGCCGGCTTCGACGAACCCCTGGTGGACCTCGGCACGGTCCTCCCCGCCCCCGTCCCGGTCCGGGCGTTCGGCTCCGGCCGCAGCCGCCCGGTGCGCTTCGGCCTGGTCGCGGCGCTGGCCGGGGTGGCCGTCGGCGGTCTCGCCGCCGCCGCGGGAGCCGGCCTGCTGGACCGGGTCACGCACGACAGTGCGGGCCCGGCGCCGGCCGTGTCCCTCAGCGCGGACGAGGACCCGCAGCCCAGCGGCGACGTCACGGGACCGTCACCCGGACCGCAGCTGCGTCCCACCCCGCTGCGCGACGGCTTCGCCCCCAGCCCGGGCGCGCCCGCCACCCTGGGCCCGGACGGGAACACCTGGACCGGAAGCGGAACGGGCAACGGCGCCGGGACCGGCACCGGTTCGGGAAGCTCCCCGGGCTCGGCCGCGGGCGGCACCGCCGGCAAGGACAAGTTCTCGGGCGCCACCGACGGGCTCCGCGACTCCGACAAGGAGAACCGCCTGAAGGCGGTGGACCTGTGCGAGGCCTACCGCGCGGGCCACATGGACGCCGACCGACGGGAGCGGCTCTCGAAGCTGGCCAAGGGTCTGGCGCGCATCCCGCACTACTGCGAGGCGTTGCTCGACGCCCCCGCCGCCCCGCGCAGCTCCGGCGACGGCAGCATCATCCTCAAGGCGCCGCGGGTGGCCTCGCCGAGCGCCTCGCCGAGCCCGGGCAGTCCCTCGGCCGGTCTGCGCCTCCCGCGCTGACGTCCGGCGCGTGGGCCACCCGGTCGTGGTTCGCGGCGCTCCGTGCGCGGCGCCCACCGCTCGGCACGAACGGCCTGTAACACTTTTCGAACCTGCGGCGCAGTACACAACGAGCCGACTGGTCATCGGCCGCGCATGAGCCGGGGTTCCCCCCGTACCCCTGGGCTCTGCGCACCCGGCGCGGGCGGGGTTCGTTCCCCCGGCCCTGCCCGCGCCCCTTACTTCTGCGACCGTCCCGCCCGGGCCGCGGGCCTTCTTTGCGGGCCCCGGGCCTTCCGGGCTCCTGCGCCCTTCCGGCCCGCCGCCGTCCTTCCGGCCCGCCGTGACGGATCACCAGTAGACGACGACCTTGTCGCCGACCTGGACCTGCTCGAACAGCGCGGCCAGCTTGCCCTTGTCCCGGACGTTGACGCAGCCGTGCGAGGCGCCCGCGTAGCCGCGGGCCGCGAAGTCCGCCGAGTAGTGGACCGCCTGGCCCTGGCTGAAGAACATCGAGTAGGGCATCGGCGTGTGGTAGATCGTCGACGTCCAGTCCTTGGCCTTCCACTCCACCTTGAACTGGCCCTCGCGGGTCGGGGTGTTCTCGGATCCGAAGCGGACGTCCATGGTGGAGATGATCTTGCCGTCGATCATCCAGGCGAGCGTGCGGCTCTCCTTGCTGATGCACATGACGCGGCCCGTCATGCAGCGCGGGTCCGGCGCGTCGACCTCGTTGACGGTCGGCGGGCGCAGCTCCTCGGCGGTGGGCTTCTTGCTCACGCTCTGGATCTTCTTCCAGGTGGCCTCGTCGACCGCGCCGGAGGCGGTGAGGCCGTTCTTGCCCTGGAAGGCCTTGACCGCGGCCGTCGTCTTGGAGCCGTAGAAACCGGTGGGCGCGACCGACATGTACTTGAGCTGCTTCAGGCGCGCCTGGAGCTCGCGCACCTGCTCGCTCTCGTCGCCGTTCGCCATGATCGCCTTGACGGTCGGGGAGGGCGAGGCGGACGGCGAGGCCGACTGCGAGGCGGACGCGGAGGGGGAGGGGTCGGCGGGCTTGCTGTCCGGCGACGGGGAGGAAGGGGAGGAACCCGCCGTGGACGCGGACGGGACCGAGGAGGCGGAGCCGGCCGGCTCCGTCTTCTGCGGCCCGCAAGCGGTCGCGGCGAGCGCGACGGCGGTGGCCATCCCGAGCGTGCGGATTATGACTCTCTGGCGGTGCATCGCATTCCCCCGATTTCGGTGTCGTGTCATGTAGGTGATGCCTGGCGGGCGTGGAGAGTTGCGGAAGATCGCCGGATGTTGCGCCATTGTGACCAGCTGCCCCGGCCTCCCCAGCGGTGGACGGAGGAGGTTGTATCAGCCCCGGACCCGTTTGCTCCATGGAGGGTTTCGTCACATGGCAGGCACCGAAAGCGGATTTCCCATCGAACCGGTCTACGGACCGGGCGATCTGACGGGGTGGGACCCGGAGGTCAAACTGGGTGAACCAGGGGCGTATCCATACACGCGGGGGATCTACCCGACGATGTACACCGGCAAGCCGTGGACCATGCGGCAGTACGCCGGGTTCGGGACCGCCGCCGAGTCCAACGCCCGCTACCGCCAGCTCATCGCCGGCGGCGGCACCGGGCTGTCCGTGGCCTTCGACCTGCCGACCCAGATGGGGCACGACTCGGACGCCCCGCTCGCGCACGGCGAGGTCGGCAAGGTCGGCGTCGCGATCGACTCCCTCGACGACATGCGGGTGCTGTTCGACGGGATTCCCCTCGACCGGGTCTCCACCTCGATGACCATCAACGCTCCGGCGGCCCTCCTGCTGCTGCTGTACCAGCTGGTGGCCGAGGAACAGGGGATCGGTGGCGGGCAGCTGACCGGGACCATCCAGAACGACGTCCTCAAGGAGTACATCGCCCGGGGGACGTACATCTTCCCGCCCGGGCCCTCGCTCCGGCTGACGGCCGACACCTTCGCGTACTGCCGCGCCGCGCTCCCGCGCTGGAACACCATCTCCATCTCCGGCTACCACATGGCCGAGGCCGGGGCCACACCCGCCCAGGAGATCGCCTTCACCCTCGCCGACGGCATCGCGTACGTCCGTACGGCCCTGGCCGCCGGGATGGCGGTGGACGAGTTCGCCCCCCGCCTGTCCTTCTTCTTCGTCGCCCGCACCACGCTGCTGGAGGAGGTCGCCAAGTTCCGGGCGGCCCGCCGGATCTGGGCCCGGGTCATGCGGGAGGAGTTCGGCGCCCGGGACCCGAAGTCGCTGATGCTGCGCTTCCACACCCAGACGGCCGGTGTCCAGCTGACGGCGCAGCAGCCCGAACTGAACCTCGTACGGGTGGCCGTGCAGGCGCTGGGCGCCGTACTGGGCGGCACCCAGTCGCTGCACACGAACTCCTTCGACGAGGCGATCGCCCTGCCGACGGAGAAGGCGGCCCGGCTGGCGCTGCGCACCCAGCAGGTGCTGGCGTACGAGACGGACGTGCCGCACACCGTCGACCCGTTCGCCGGCTCGTACGCGGTCGAGCGGATGACGGACGAGGTGGAGGAGGCGGCGCTGGCGCTCATGCGGCGGGTCGAGGACATGGGCGGGGCGGTGGCCGCCATCGAGGCCGGCTTCCAGAAGGCGGAGATCGAGCGGAGCGCCTACCGCATCGCGCGGGAGACCGACAGCGGCGAGCGCGTGGTGGTCGGGGTCAACCGCTTCGCCCTGGACCAGGAGGAACGCTACGAGCCGCTCCGCGTCGACCCGCAGATCGAGACCCGCCAGCGCGCGGCCCTGGCCGACCTGCGGGCCACCCGCGACGCGGCGGCGGTCGCCTCGGCCCTCACGGCCCTGCGGGAGGCGGCGGCGGGTACGGACAACGTCCTCTACCCGATGAAACGGGCCCTCGGCGCCCGGGCCACGGTGGGTGAGGTCTGCAACGCGCTCAGGGAGGTCTGGGGAGCCTACGAACCGGCCGGATCCACATGGTGAAATGCGGTGGCGCGTCAGGTGCAACCCTGTGGGACACTCCTGCCCATGCTGGGTGTCACCGATCTGCCGACCTATCTCCTCGGGCTCGTCCTGATCATTCTGCTGCCGGGGCCGAACTCGCTCTACGTACTCTCCGTCGCCGCGCGGCGCGGAGTGCGCACCGGGTACAAGGCCGCCGCCGGGGTGTTCAGCGGGGACGCCGTGCTCATGGCGCTGGCCGCCGGGGGCGCGGGGGCGCTGCTCCAGACCAGCCCCGTGCTGTTCGGCATCGTCAAGCTGCTGGGGGCCGGGTACCTGACCTGGCTCGCCGTCGGGATGATGCGGGGCGCGTGGGCGCTGTGGCGGTCGCGGACCGAGCGGTCCGAGGAGGAGACGGCGCCCGGGGCGGATGCCGGGGAGCTGGAGCGGCCCTACCGGCGGGCGCTGCTGATCAGCCTGTTCAACCCCAAGGCGATCCTGTTCCTCGTCTCCTTCTTCGTGCAGTTCGTCGACCCCGCGTACGCCTACCCCGCGCTGTCCTTCCTCCTGCTGGGCACCCTGCTCCAGCTCGGCAGCTTCCTCTACCTGACGGTGCTGATATTCGGCGGCACCCGCCTGGCCGCGGCCTTCCGCCGCCGCAAGCGGCTCTCCGCCGGGGCGACCTCGGCGGCCGGTGTGCTCTTCCTCGGCTTCGCCGCCAAGCTCGCCACGGGCTGAGCGGTCCGCGCGGGCACGGGCCCGCCCGCGGCCGCCGCGGAACTCACCTCGGGCGGGCGGTGCGCAGCCGCCGCAGCCGGCGCACCGCCCGGCGGACGGCCGGGCTGTGCGGGAGGAACGACAGCCGGGCCGGGATACCGCCCGGCAGGCCGAGGGAGGCCAGCCGCCGCCGCGTGAAGTAGCGCCGGGTCCGTTCGTCCAGGTGCCGGGCGAGCCAGGCCTCGGCCTCGGGCCGCCGGGCCGCCAGGACCTGAGGTTGCATGGTGAAGCCGACGGCGGTGAGAAGTCCCGTCAGCCCGGCCGCGACCCGGTCGGGGCCGGGCGGGCTCCAGCGCGCCACGGCTTCGGCGTCCGCGAGCGGCGGCAGCAGGGCGTCCACCAGGGTCAGCGGGATCCGGTTGCTGTTCTGGTAGGGGGCGAGGCGGGCCAGTACGGCCTCGGTGCCGGTGCGCGCGACGGGCAGCCCGTACAGGGTGGCGGCGGTCAGCAGGCCGGTGGAGAAGCAGCCGACGACCAGGGCCGGGCGCAGCCGCCGGTAGAGGGTCTCGGCGAGGACCGGAGTGCGGACGACGGTCAGGCGGGCGCCGAGCCGCTCGGCCTCCGCCTCGGCCCGGCGGGAGTAGGCGGCGGGGGCGCTGGGGTGGGGCTTGAACAGCAGCTCCCGGTGGCCGAGGGCGTGCGCCCCGCGCACCATCTCCCCGTGCAGGTCCTCCTCTTCCCGGGCGGAGAGCAGGCCGAGGGCGGAGAGGTACTGGCCCAGCAGCAGCGCCGGGGCTTCGCCGACGCCGTCCAGCTCGGGCGCGTCGGCGGGCAGTTCGCCGAGCACCTTCAGGACCTCGGAGGCCGTCACCAGCTCGGGCCGTACGTCGAACTCGGTGAGCAGCAGCGGGTCCAGGCCCGGCACCAGGTCCAGGTGCAGTACGCGGCGCACCCGCATCCCGAGCTGCGGGTCGAGCCGGAAGCGGGTGGGCCCGTAGCTCATCAGCCCGTCCGCGTACACGTCGACGGCGGCGCCGGGAAAGATCTGGCACAGGCTGCGTGCGGGCGGCACCTGGACCGACTCCACGATCAGCTCGACGCGGTCCTCGCCGAGCCCCCACGCGCTGCGCAGCTGCCGTTCCCACAGGGGGACGTCCTCGGGGCGCGGGGCCCAGGTGCCGGGATGCTGCGGGGCGATGACGGCGTTCCAGTCGAGCACCTCGTCGAAGCGGGCCCGCAGGGCGGCGAAGCCCGGCATGTCGGCGAGGCCGGGGGAGACCTCGGCGGTCAGGGCGTGGTTGCTGGTGAGCAGGATGCGGCGGTCGGCGGCCGGGAAGCTGCCCGCGTCGATGCCGGCGGCGAGCGTGACGGTCCCGTAGAGCGTCGAGGCGAGGAAGACCTGCGTGGTCCGCAGGGCCGCGGCGGGCATCAGAGCCCGGCTCCGGCCCGGGCGGTACGGGCGGTGCGGCGGCGCAGACGGCGCAGCAGCGCGGAGCGTCCGGAGTCCATCGCGTCCAGCGCCCGGTCCAGTACTTCCTGGGGCATGCGTCCGAGAGCGGCCGCGCTCATCGAACGGAGTTTCCTGGCCACGGCCGGTTCGAACCTTTCGATGGACCCGATATGGTGCGCGATGACCGCACAATATGTTCGGACGGCTTTCGGGAGCAGCAGGTCGGAATCGGGATCCGCCGCCGTCTCCGACAGCACCTGGTCGAATGCCCGGATGAAATCGAGCTGACGCTCGTCTTTGATCTGCGTCAACGAGGTGGAAACCCCGCGCCGGTAGAAGGTCCCCGGCATTCCCACCGCGGCGAAGGACCGCGCCTGCCGGTGCAGCCGCCAGATCCAGGGCCGGTCCTCCGCCGTCCGCAGCCCGTCGGTGAAGTGCAGCAGCCCCCGGTCCAGCAGCCGCCGGTGGTACATCCCCGCCCAGGCGTACGGGTAGTCGACGGCGGTGGCCCGGGAGGCGGGCAGGATCGCGGCGCGCGGATCGGCCACCACCAGCTGCGGACCGTACGGGACGCGCTGCACGGAGCGGCTCCTTCCCGTCACCTGCACATGGTCCGTGCGGACGAAGTCGCAGCTCAGCGCCTCGATGGCGGCCAGCGTCCGGGCCAGGTGCCCCGGGGCCAGCCAGTCGTCCCCGTCCAGGAAGGCCACGTACGCGCCGCGCGCCGCGTCCAGGCCGGTGTTCCGTGCGGTGGCCAGCCCGCCGTTCCGCTCGTGTCTGAGCAGCACCGCACCGGGCAGCTCGCGCGCCGCCCGCTCCAGGAGCGCGGGCGTACCGTCCGTCGAGCAGTCGTCGACGAGCAGGAACTCGAAATCCTCCCGCGCGTTGAGTTCGAGGCTTTTCAGGGCGTCCGGTGCGTATGTCTGCACGTTGTAGAACGGCACGACGACGGAGAGCTTGGGCACCCGCGAGACATTAGGGCGCCGTCCGGCATTCACCATGGCCCGGATGCGGATTCCGTGTGAACGAAGCGGGGCGGGCGTGTTAACCGGTACGGATTCGCGCGCAGTCGGCGGGCTGTTAACCCGCTGTTGTGCGCTCGTTGGGCCGCTCACCGGAATTGCGGAATAGCTTCTGCCGGGTGCCAGTCAGCAAACCTGCAGCCACTCGTACGGGTAATGATCTTCGCGTCGCCGTACTCGCGGATTCCGATACGCGCTGGAAATGGGGCGCACTCACCGCCCGCCGGCTCGTACCGGATCCCCACCTCACCGGATACCTGCTGCGCGGCCGGGCCACCCCGACCGCCCGCCAGCTCGGCGAGGTCGGCGTCCGGGCCGACCGGCTGGACGAGGTCACCTGCGCGCAGTTCCTCGCCGCGCTCCGGCGGGAGCGCTACGACGTGGTCGTGCTCGCCCTCGTCGGCGGGGCCGTCCAGGCCGTCCTGCACGGGGTGCGCGCCCTGTGGCCCGAGCCGGCGGCCCGGCCGGTGCTCGTCACCGGATACGTGGGCGTCGTCTACGAGAAGCTCGCCGACGGGCTCCTGCTGCGCCACGGCGCGGACCTCGTCCTCGCCAACTCCCGCCACGACGCGGCCCGCTTCCGCGCGGTCTACGAGGGGGTCGGCGCCGATGCGGACGCCGTCACGGAGACGGCCCTGCCGTTCCTGGACGGCGCGCCCCACGAGCCCGCCGGGAGCAGGGCGCCGACCGTGGTCTTCGCCGTACAGCCTTCGGTCCCGGAGTCCCGCACGGAGCGCGCCTACCTGTTGGGGCGGGCGGCCCGGCACGCGCGACTGCACCCGGACCGCGAGGTGCTGGTCAAGCTGCGCAGCAGGCCCGGGGAGCACACCACACACCTGGAGGAACAGCCCTACCAGCGGCTCGCCGAGCGGATCCCGGGCGGGCTGCCCGCCAACTGCCGCCTGGTGTACGGGAACATGGGCGCCGTCCTGGACGGGACCGACCTGCTGGTCACCGTCTCCTCCACCGCCGCACTGGAATCGCTGCACCGGGGCATCCCGACGGCGGTCCTCACCGACCTCGGCATCCGCGAGGCGCTCGGCAACCACCACTTCCTCGGCTCGGGCTGCCTGGCCTCCTGGGACCACCTGGACGCGGGCCTCCTCCCGCAGGCCGACCCGGGCTGGCTGCAGGCCCACGGGGTGGCCCCCGCCGCAGAGGACGGCGCCCCCGGCGAGCCCTACGCCGCCGCCCGGGCGAAGCTCCACGGGCTGCTGCAGCGGGCCCAACTGCCCCCCGTGGCCCCCTACTACACCCCCGCCACCGCCCCGGGATACCTGCCCGGGATCCTGGCCCGCCAGCACCTCGCCCCCGACGGGACCCCGCTGCCCGGCTCGGTCCGGGCGGACGCCCCGGAACCCCGGCTGCGCCGCTGGCTGCGCGCGCACCTGCGGGAGGCGGCCCGCGGCGCCTACCGCCACGGCGTCCAGCGCGTGGCGCCGGTGATCCGCCGCCTGGGGGAGCTGTGAGCCCCCGTCGGCGGGTGCTCGCCGTCATCCCGGCCCGGGGCGGGTCCAAGGGGGTGCCGGGGAAGAACCTCGCCGAGGTGGGCGGGGTACCGCTGGTGGTGCGGGCCGTACGGGCCTGCCTCGCCGCTCCGACCGTCACCGACGTCCTCGTCTCCACCGACTCCGAGGCCATCGGCGAGGCCGCCCGCACCGCCGGCGCGGGCGTGGTCCGCCGCCCCGCCGCCCTCTCGGGGGACACCGCGAGCAGCGAGGCCGCCCTGCTGCACGCCCTCGACTCCTTCGAGGAACTGCACTCCCTCGCCGTGGACGTGGTCCTCCTCGTCCAGTGCACCAGCCCCTTCCTGACCCCCTCCGACGTCGAGTCGGTCGCCGCCGCCGTCGCATCCGGCGCGGCCGACTCGGCCCTGACCGCCGCCCCCTTCCACGGCTTCCTGTGGCGGGAGCAGGACGGCGGCGGAGCCGGGGTCAACCACGACAAGGCCGTACGGCCGCGCCGCCAGGACCGCCCCCGGGAGCTGCTGGAGACCGGCGCCGCCTACGCCATGGACGCCACCGGCTTCCGCACCGCCCGGCACCGCTTCTTCGGGCGCACCCTGCCCGTCGCCACCGACCCGGCCCGGGTCCTGGAGATCGACGACCCGCACGACCTGGCCCGCGCCCGCCTCCTCGCCCCCCTCTTCCCCGATCGAAGGACCGCCCCCGCCATGACCGCCGCCCTGCCCACCCCGCTCCCCGACCCCCGCCGGCGCAGCTTCGGTTCGCGCACCGCCGGCCCCGGATGCCCCGTCTACGTCGTCGGCGAGATCGGCATCAACCACAACGGCGAGCTCGCCAACGCCCTTGCCCTCATCGACGCCGCGGCCGAGGCCGGCTGCGACGCCGTGAAGTTCCAGAAGCGCACCCCGGAGATCTGCACCCCCCGCGACCAGTGGGACGTCGAGCGGGACACCCCCTGGGGCCGCATGACGTACATCGAGTACCGCCACCGCGTGGAGTTCGGCGAGGCCGAGTACCGCGCCATCGACGAGCACTGCGCCAAGCGCGGCATCGACTGGTTCGCCTCCCCGTGGGACACCGAGGCCGTCGCCTTCCTGGAGAAGTTCGACGTCCCCGCCCACAAGGTGGCCTCCGCCTCCCTCACCGACGACGAACTGCTGCGCGCCCTGCGCGCCACCGGCCGCACGGTCGTCCTCTCCACCGGCATGTCCACCCCGAAGCAGATCCGCCACGCCGTCGAGGTGCTCGGCAGCGACAACATCCTGCTCTGCCACGCCACGTCGACGTACCCGGCCAAGGCGGAGGAGCTCAACCTGCGGGTGGTCAACACCCTCCAGGAGGAGTACCCCAACGTCCCGATCGGCTACTCGGGCCACGAGACGGGCCTGCAGACCACCCTGGCGGCCGTGGCCCTCGGCGCCACCTTCGTCGAACGCCACATCACCCTCGACCGGGCCATGTGGGGATCCGACCAGGCCGCCTCCGTCGAGCCCGGCGGCCTGACCCGTCTCGTCCGCGACATCCGCACCATCGAGACCGCCCTCGGCGACGGCGTCAAGCGCGTCTACGCGTCCGAGCTCGGCCCCATGAAGAAGCTCCGCCGGGTCCAGGGCGAACCGGCCTCGGTCTGAACCCCCGGCCCGCGCCCGCCGAGGTCCCGCCCCGCCCCCGCCCCTGACGAGGAGTACGTGGTGACACCCTCAGCCCCCGCCCTGGCTTTCGTCGAGAGTCCGGTCCAGCTCCTGAACGTCCTGGAATGGGCGTACGCGGCCGGCGCCGCCCCCGCGGGCCGCGCCGCCCTCCTGGACGGCGTCCCCCGCCAGCCGGGCCGCGGCGCCGGCGACCGCGGCTCCCCTTCCGCGGGCGCGCCGGCCCTGCGGATCGTCGTGCTGCCGCCCACCGACCCCATGTCCCGCGGCCAGCTGCGCCGGATGGCGGCCCTGGCCCGGGACGAAGGGCACGAGGTCCGCTGGCAGGAGGCCCGCGGCGGTCGGCTCGCCCCGCTCCGGGCGCTCGCCGCGCTCGCCCGCGACGTGCGAGCGGCCCGGCGGGTCGTCGTCGGCGATCCGTTCTCCCGGTACGTGCAGCTCCTGCTCACCCTCGTCCGGGCCGAGGAGCTCGTGGTGGTCGACGACGGCACCGCCACCATGGAGTTCGTCGCCCAGACCGCCCGCGGCGAACGCCTCGTACGCTGGCACCGCGTCGGCGGCGGCGGACCGGCCGGCCGGCTGCGCGAGCTGGCGTACGCGCCGGTCTCGGCGACCGCCCGGCGCCGCTTCACCCCGCCCGCCGGCCACGGGCGCCGCGTCGAGGTGTTCACCTCCATGCCGGTCACCGTCCACGGGGCGATGACGCTGCGGGCCAACACGTTCGCCTGGACCCGGGCCCGCTTCGGCCCGCCCCGCCTGACCCGGGGCACCGACCTCGTCGGCACCTCGCTCGTGGAGACCGGCGTGGTCGACCCGGTCCGCTATCTGGAGGCGGTGCGGTCCCTGGCCCTGGAGCACGGGGCCACCCGGTACTTCGCGCACCGCAGGGAATCCCCGGAGAAGCTGCGCGCGCTGAGCGAGGCGACCGGGCTGGAGATCGTCCGCCCGGACCTCCCGCTGGAGCTGGTCGCCCGGCGCGGACCCGTCGGCCGGACCATCGTCAGCTTCCCGTCCACGGTCGTCCACACGCTGCCGTACGCCCTGACCGGAACCGGTGTGACCGTCGCCGTATACGACGTGGACCCGGCCTGGCTCACCGGCTCCGCCTCGCCGCGCGCCCGCACGTTCCTCGCCGGGGTCACGGCGACCGCCCGTGATGTGCGCAGACTCCCTGCCCGGACGGCCCCCGCGGCCGGATGAGCGCGCGAGTTTACCCCCCGGCGCATCCGGTCATGCGTCCAGAGGTCTGGTTTTTTTCCCCTAACGGCATGAACTTTTGGTGATCTCCAGCCAGTTGGCCCATCTGTGCGCCTACCCTTCAACGGGTGAACCAGTTGATGTCCCGCGAGTCCCAGACCGTCCTGCCCGGCACGCCCGACCGGCCCGAGCTGCCCGGCAAGCTTCCGGATCATCTGCGTGCCGAACTGATCGCCTTCCGCCGGGACTTGCACATGCACCCCGAACTAGGACACCAGGAGTTCCGCACCACAGCGGCGATCAAGGCCCGGCTGGAGCAAGCCGGCCTGCGGCCGCAGGTGCTGAAGTCCGGGACCGGGCTGATCTGTGACGTGGGCACCTGGGACGGGGACCGGCCGATGCTGGCCCTGCGCGCGGACATCGACGCCCTGCCGATCCCGGACGCCAAGACCCACGTGGCGTACCGCTCCACCTTCCCGGACCGCGCCCACGCCTGCGGCCACGACGTGCACACCGCCGTCGTCCTCGGCGCCGGCCTGGTGCTCGCCGAGCTCGACCGCCAGGGCCTGCTGCCCCGGCCCGTACGGCTGCTCTTCCAGCCCGCCGAGGAGGTCCTGCCCGGCGGGGCCACCGACGCCATCGAGTCCGGGGTGCTCGACGGCGTCGGCAAGATCCTGGCGGTGCACTGCGACCCGCGGGTCGACGCGGGGCGGATCGGTCTGCGGCCCGGCCCCATCACCTCGGCCTGCGACCGCCTGGAGGTCACCCTGGAGGGCCCCGGCGGCCACACCGCCCGGCCGCACCTGACCACCGACCTGGTCACGGCCGCCGCCCGGGTCGCCGTCGACCTGCCGGCCGTCCTGTCGCGCCGGATGGACGCCCGCTCCGGCATGTCGGTCACCTGGGGCCGCATCGAGTCGGGGCACGCCTGCAACGTGATCCCGATGCACGCCGAGCTGTCCGGAACCATCCGGTGCCTGGACCTGAACGCCTGGCACGAGGCCCCCGACCAGATCCACGCGGCGATCGACGAGATCGCCTCCGTGTACCGGGCCAAGTCGGAGATCACCTACGTGCGCGGGGTGCCCCCGGTGGTGAACGACCCCCTCGTCACCGAGCTGCTGCGGGAGGCCATGGTCTCCCGCCTCGGTCCGGAGTCCGTCGAGGACACCGAGCAGAGCCTGGGCGGCGAGGACTTCTCCTGGTACCTGGAGCACGTCCCGGGGGCCATGGCCCGGCTGGGGGTCCGCACCCCCGGCGACGGTGCCAAGCGCGACCTGCACCGGGGCGACTTCGACGTCGACGAGTCCGCCATCGCCGTCGGCGTGGAGTTCTTCACGGCCGCCGCCCTGCTCGACGGGCGGCGCACGAGGCCGATCGGGTAGGAATCCGGTACAACATCTGAGCGGCGCGCGTCGCACCTGTCCAGCCCTTGGTACACAAGGGCTGGACGCATGAGCAGTTACTGATCGGTCACTGTCCGGTTCGCGACGATCCGATAACGACTCATGAACGGGCCTTTAACTGACATCTACGCGCGTTACGATCGCCGCGAAACCAGCGCCGGTCGTGGCGCTTCGGTCAGGTTTTGAAGGAGCCTCCCCTTGCGCCGGATCACCAGGATCGCCACCGTGGGCATCGCGTCCGCGGCGCTGGCCCTCTCGGCCACCGCCTGTGGCGGTAAGAAGTCGTCCGACTCCTCCGCGTCGTCGTCGGAATCGTCGGGCCAGAAGTCCGCAGCCATCGCCTACGACATCGGCGGCCGTGGCGACCAGTCCTTCAACGACGCCGCGTTCGCGGGTCTGGAGAAGGCCGAGAAGGACCTGAAGATCAAGGGCGCCGAGGCCGAGCCCACCGAGGGCGAGAGCGAGGCCGACAAGGTCCAGCGCCTCACCGAGCTCGCGCGCAAGGGCAACAACCCGGTCATCGGTGTCGGCTTCGCCTACGCGCCGGCCATCAAGAAGGTCGCCGAGAAGTTCCCGAAGACCACCTTCGGTCTCATCGACGACACCTCGGTGACGGGTCCGAACATCGCGAACCTGGTCTTCAACGAGGAGCAGGGCTCCTACCTGGCCGGCGTCGCCGCCGCCAAGACCTCCAAGACCGGCACGGTCGGCTTCATCGGCGGTGTCGAGGTTCCGCTGATCAAGAAGTTCGAGGCGGGCTTCACCCAGGGCGTCAAGGACACCAACCCGAACGCCAAGGTGCTGTCGGCCTACCTGACCCAGCCGCCGGACTTCTCCGGTTTCGCCAAGCCCGACCTCGGCAAGGCCGCCGCCAAGGGCCAGCTCGACAGCGGCGCCGACGTGGTCTACGCCGCCGCCGGTCTCGCCGGCTCGGGTGCGATCGAGGCCACCGCCGCCGCCGGCAAGTGGGCCATCGGCGTCGACTCCGACCAGTACAACCAGGCCGGTCTGTCGAAGTACAAGGACCACATCCTGACCTCGGTCACCAAGGACGTCCCGGACGCGGTCTACAACCTGATCAAGTCGGTCGAGGACGGCAAGCCGCAGACCGGTGAGATCCGCTACGGCCTCGACAAGGACGGCGTCGGCCTGGCCGACTCCAACCCCGAGTACAAGAAGATGGCCG
This sequence comes from Streptomyces sp. NPDC006326, assembly GCF_040612915.1. NCBI lineage: Bacteria > Bacillati > Actinomycetota > Actinomycetes > Kitasatosporales > Streptomycetaceae > Streptomyces > Streptomyces sp. NPDC006326. Next base: position 117,430 of record NZ_JBEXRC010000001.1, read on the forward strand.
AGGTCATCGCCGCGGTCGACAAGGCGAAGGCCGACATCATCGCCAAGAAGATCACGGTCAAGACCGCGCCGTAAGGCCGTCACTGACATGCAGTAGTGGTCTCCGGGGTCCGGGAAGCGGTCTCTACCGCTCCCGGGCCCCGAGCCGCGTTCTACGGTGTGGCTTGTGGCCAGTTGGCCGCAAGTTTTCACTACTGACAGTGCTACGCGCGTAGAGGCATCGTGGACGCGATACCTTCTCCAACCGCCCTGTCTCCCCTGCCTTCCGGCTTTTCCAGCTCCTTCCGCGCCAAGGAGAGTGCGTCATCAACGCGTCCAGCCCGCCCCCCGCAGTAGAACTGCACGGCATCACCAAGCGCTTCCCCGGCGTCGTCGCCAACAAGGACATCGCCATCACCGTCCGCAAGGGCACGGTCCACGCCCTGATCGGTGAGAACGGTGCCGGCAAGTCGACCCTGATGAAGATCCTCTACGGCATGCAGAAGCCGGACGAGGGCACCATCGCCATCGACGGGGAGCAGGTCACCTTCGCCAACCCCGGCGAGGCCATCGCCCGCGGCATCGGCATGGTGCACCAGCACTTCATGCTCGCCGACAACCTCACCGTCCTGGAGAACGTCGTCCTCGGCGGCGAGAAGCTCTACGGCATCGGTGCCAAGGCGCGCAAGAAGATCCAGGAGATCTCCGACGCGTACGGCCTGGGCGTGCGCCCGGACGCCCTCGTCGAGGACCTCGGCGTCGCCGACCGCCAGCGCGTGGAGATCCTCAAGGTCCTCTACCGCGGCGCCCGCACCCTCATCCTCGACGAGCCCACCGCGGTGCTCGTGCCGCAGGAGGTGGACGCGCTCTTCGACAACCTGCGCGAGCTCAAGGCGGAGGGCCTGACGGTCATCTTCATCTCGCACAAGCTGGGCGAGGTGCTGAAGGTCGCCGACGACATCACCGTCATCCGCCGCGGCACCACCGTCGGCACCGCCGACCCGCAGACCGCGACGACCAAGCAGCTCGCCGAGCTGATGGTCGGCAGCGAGCTGCCCACCCCGGAGACCCGCGAGTCGACGGTCACGGACGTCCCGATGCTGAAGGTCCAGGACCTGCGCCTGACCGCCACCGACCCGGACGGCGTCGTCCGCGAGGTGCTCGCCGGCATCGACTTCACCATCCACAAGGGCGAGGTCCTCGGCATCGCCGGTGTCGAGGGCAACGGCCAGACGGAGCTCATCGAGGCCCTCATGGGCATGAGCCTCCCGGACGGCGGCGTCATCAGCCTGGACGGCCGGGACATCTCCACCGCGCCGACGCGCAAGCGCCGCGAGGGCGGCATCGGCTACATCCCCGAGGACCGCCACCGCCACGCCCTGCTGCTGGAGTCCCCGCTCTGGGAGAACCGCATCCTCGGCCACGTCACCGAGGCACCCAACTCCAAGCGCGGCATCCTCGACCCGAAGGCCGCCCGCAAGGACACCGAGCGGATCGTGCGCGAGTACGACGTCCGCACCCCCGGCATCGAGGTCACGGCGGCCTCCCTCTCCGGCGGCAACCAGCAGAAGCTGATCGTCGGCCGCGAGATGAGCCACAACCCGAAGTTCCTCATCGCCGCCCACCCCACCCGCGGTGTGGACGTCGGTGCGCAGGCGCAGATCTGGGACGCCATCCGCGAGGCCCGCCGCGAGGGCCTGGCCGTACTCCTCATCTCCGCCGACCTGGACGAGCTGATCGGCCTGTCCGACACCCTGCGCGTGATCTACCGCGGCCGCCTGGTCGCGGACGCCGACCCGGCGACCATCACGCCCGAGGAACTCGGCACCGCCATGACGGGTGCCGCCCGCGGACACCTGGAAGCCACCGACAACCCTTCCGCCGCTGCCGACGGTGACACGACGGAGGACGAGGCCCGATGAAGAAATTCGACAAGGACCGGCTGCTCCTCGCGGTAGCCGGCCCCGCGCTCGCACTGCTCAGCGCCTTCGTGCTGACCATGATCGTGCTGGCCGCTTCGGGCGTGGACCCGATCGAGCCGCTGCGCATCATGATCGACCAGGCCGGTTACGAGGACATCCAGGTCCTGATCGTCAACCAGGCCGGCATCTACTTCCTGGCAGCCCTGGCCGTCGCCATCGGCTTCCGGATGAACCTCTTCAACATCGGCGTCGACGGCCAGTACCGCCTCGCGGCGATGGTGTCCGCCGTGGTCGGTGCGTCGGTCTCGCTGCCCGGTCCGCTGCACATCCTGCTGATCGTGGTCGTGGCCATGGCGACCGGTGCCTTCTGGTCCGGTATCGCGGGCATCCTCAAGGCGCGCCGCGGCGTGAGCGAGGTCGTCTCCACGATCATGCTCAACGCCATCGCGACCTCGCTGATCGCCTGGCTGATCCTGCCGAAGAACCTCGGCGTCCAGCCGGCCGGCTCGAACGACCTCACCACCGGTGACATCCCGGAGTCCGGCTGGTTCCCGGCCCTGTCCCTGCCTGGTGGCGACATCTACGGCTTCACCTTCGTGGCCTTCGCGCTCGGCATCGTCTACTGGTTCGTGCTGAACCGGACCCGCTTCGGCTTCGACCTGCGCGCCTCCGGCGCCAGCGAGTCCGCCGCCCAGGCCTCCGGTGTCGAGCCCAAGAAGATGATCATGACCGCGATGCTCATCTCCGGCGCGGTCGCCGGTCTGACCGGCATGCCGCTGCTGCTCGGCGAGTCCCACACGTACAACCTGTCCTTCCCCCTGGGCATCGGCTTCACCGGTATCACCGTCGCCCTGCTCGGCCGCAACAACCCGCTCGGCATCCTCTTCTCGGCCTTCCTGCTCGCCTTCATCAAGCAGACCTCCGCCGGTCTCGACCAGAACGGCTACGCCCAGGAGATCGGCACGATCATGCAGGGCCTGATCGTGATCGCCGTCGTCGTCAGCTACGAGCTCGTCCGCCGCTACGGCATCCGCCGCCAGCAGCAGAAGGTCGGCCAAGAGCTGGCCGCCGGGCACGCCCTCAAGACCGACAACAAGGAGGTCGCGGCGTGAGCACCAGCACCGTTTCCGCGACGAGCGCCGCGCCCAAGAAGGACGGCGGCCGACGCAAGCTCACCCTGCCCTGGATCCTGCTGATCATCGCGGGCGGCCTCGCCCTGATCTCGCTGGTCCGGGTCGTCTCCGGCGCCGACGACCTGACGTCCGTCGGCCAGGTCTCCGGCGCCCTCCAGCTCGCCGTGCCGATCGGGCTCGCCGGCCTCGGCGGCCTGTGGGCCGAGCGCGCGGGCGTGGTCAACATCGGCCTCGAAGGCATGATGATCCTGGGCACCTGGTTCGGTGCCTGGGCCGGCTACCAGTGGGGTCCGTGGACCGGTGTCGTCATGGGCATCGTCGGCGGCGCCCTCGGCGGCCTGCTGCACGCGATCATCACCGTGACGTTCAACGTCAACCACATCGTCTCCGGTGTGGCCGTCAACATCCTGGCCGTGGGCTTCACCCAGTACCTGTCGAACTACACCTTCGACAAGGCGCCGGGCGGCTCCTCCAAGCAGTCCCCGCGCATCGAGCCGATCACGGAGATCACCGTGCCGGGGCTGTCGGACTCGCTCGCCACGCTCCAGGGCAAGCACTGGTTCCTGGTCTCGGACGTCGCCGGCGTGCTCGGCGGCCTGGTCACCAACCTGTCGCTGTTGACCGTCCTGGCCGTGCTGCTGGTCCCGTTCACCTGGTGGGCCCTGTGGCGGACCGCCTTCGGTCTGCGCCTGCGCTCCTGCGGTGAGAACCCGACCGCCGCCGAGTCCCTCGGCGTCAACGTCTACAAGTACAAGTACATCGCCGTGATCGTCTCCGGCGCGATGGCCGGCCTCGGCGGCGCGTTCCTCGCGATCGTCTCCACCGGCATCTACCAGGAGGGCCAGACCGGCGGCCGCGGTTACATCGGTCTCGCCGCGATGATCTTCGGCAACTGGATGCCGGGCGGCATGGCCCTCGGCTCGGGCCTCTTCGGCTTCACCTACAGCCTCCGCCTGCGCGGTGGCGCCGAGAACGTCCACGCGATGCTGCTGCTCCTCGCGATCCTGCTCGTGCTCGTCCTCGTCTGGCAGCTGTACAAGAAGAAGTACCTCCAGGCCGGCATCGCCGCGGCCTGCTCGGTGGGCCTCTTCCTCTGGTACGCGCTGACCGACGCCGTCCCGAGCCAGTTCGTCGACGCCGCCCCGTACGTCACGACGCTGCTGGTGCTCGCCCTGTCGGCGCAGCGGCTGCGGATGCCCAAGGCCGACGGTCTGCCCTACCGCAAGGGCCAGGGCAAGTGACCAGCGTGGACTGGGAGGCCCTGCGGGCCGCCGCCCGGGACGCCATGTCCCGGGCGTACGCCCCGTACTCCGGCTTCCCGGTCGGTGTCGCCGCCCTCGTGGACGACGGCCGCACCGTGGTCGGCTGCAACGTCGAGAACGCGAGTTACGGCCTCGGCCTGTGCGCCGAGTGCGGGCTGGTCTCCTCCCTCCAGGCCACGGGCGGCGGCCGCCTGACGCACTTCACGTGCGTGGACGGCAAGGGCGAGATCCTCGTCCCGTGCGGACGCTGCCGCCAGCTGCTCTTCGAGTTCGGCGGCCCCGAGCTCCAGGTGGAGACACCCGAGGGCGTCATGCCGCTCTCGGCGATGCTGCCGCAGGCCTTCGGGCCCGACCACCTGAGATAGCCGTACCGACGGCCCTTCGCCCCCTCCCGGGGCGGAGGGCCGTCGCCCTTCCGTCTTTCCCCTTACCTCTATGCGCGTAGAAGGAAGCACCACATGGACGTCATCTCCGTCATCCGTACCAAGCGGGACCGCGGCGAGCTGAGCCCCGAGCAGATCGACTGGGTCATCGACGCCTACACCCGCGGGATCGTCGCCGACGAGCAGATGTCGGCCCTGGCGATGGCCATCCTGCTCAACGGCATGAACCGGGCCGAGATCGCGCGGTGGACCGCCGCGATGATCGCCTCGGGCGAGCGGATGAACTTCGACTCCCTGTCCCGCCCGACCGCCGACAAGCACTCCACCGGCGGCGTGGGCGACAAGATCACCCTGCCGCTGGCCCCGCTCGTAGCCGCCTGCGGCGCGGCCGTGCCGCAGCTGTCCGGCCGGGGCCTCGGCCACACCGGCGGCACCCTCGACAAGCTGGAGTCCATCCCGGGCTGGCGCGCGCTGCTGTCCAACGAGGAGATGCTGCACGTCCTGGACACCACGGGCGCGGTCATCTGCGCGGCCGGCGACGGCCTCGCGCCCGCCGACAAGAAGCTGTACGCCCTGCGCGACGTGACGGGCACGGTCGAGGCCATTCCGCTGATCGCCTCCTCGATCATGTCGAAGAAGATCGCCGAGGGCACGGGCTCGCTCGTCCTGGACGTCAAGGTCGGCAGCGGCGCATTCATGAAGAACATCGAGGACGCGCGCGAGCTCGCCCGGACCATGGTGGGCCTGGGCACCGACTCGGGCGTCAAGACGGTGGCCCTGCTCACCGACATGTCCACGCCGCTCGGCCTGACCGCGGGCAACGCGCTCGAAGTCCGCGAGTCGGTGGAGGTCCTGGCGGGCGGCGGCCCCGCGGACGTGGTCGAGCTGACGATCGCGCTGGCCAAGGAGATGCTGGACGCGGCGGGCATCAAGGACGCCGACCCCGCGAAGGCCCTGGCGGACGGCTCCGCGATGGACGTGTGGCGCCGGATGATCTCCGCCCAGGGCGGCGACCCCGACGCGGCCCTGCCGGTGGCCCGCGAGCAGCACGTGATCACCGCCCCGGCTTCGGGCGTCCTGACCCGGCTCGACGCGTACGCGGTGGGAGTGGGCGCCTGGCGCCTCGGCGCGGGCCGCGCCCGCAAGGAAGACCCGGTCCAGGCGGGCGCGGGCATCGAGCTCCACGCGAAGCCGGGCGACACGGTGACCGCGGGCCAGCCGCTGATGACCCTCCACACGGACACCCCGGAGAAGTTCGAGTACGCCCTGGCCGCGCTGGAGGGCTCGTACGACACCGCCCCGGCGGGCACGGCCTTCTCCGCCACGCCGATCGTGCTGGACCGCATCGCCTGACCTGCGGCTTCCCTTCCGGGTGAACGGGACCGGTGGACCCCTGCCGGTCCCGTTCGGCATGCTGGGATCGGTGCCAACAGCTTGAGGAGCACACCATGAGCGCACTCACGGTCCAGCACGAGCCGGTCAGCGGCGACAGCTGGGAGGGTCTCGTCCGTCTCTGGGAAGGGACGGACGCGCCGGAGGGCTGCAAGGTGGAGATCATCGAGGGGATCGTCACCGTGGCACCACCGCCCGTCAACCACCACAACGCCATCGCCGTCAAGGTCCAACGGGCCGTCATGACGGTGCTTCCGGAAACCTTGGAGGTCTACCAGACCCTCAACGTGGCGATCCCGTCACGCGACGGCCTGTACATCCCGGACCTGGTGGTCGTACCTGAAGAGGCTGTCCTCGAAGGGGGTGCCTTCGTCCCGGCCGCCATCGCGGAACTGGCGGTCGAAGTGACATCGAAGTCGAACGCCTCCAACGACCGCGTCGCCAAGCTCGCGGGATACGCCCAAGCCGCCGTCCCGCTTTACCTGCTGATCGACGCCTTTGCCACTGGTGGCCCCACCATCACCCTGTACGGCGAGCCGAAGGGCGGGCTGTACCGGGTGCTCCAGGCAGGCAAGTTCGGCGAGACCTTCCATCTCCCCGCGCCCTTCGACCTCAAGCTGGACACCTCCGCCTTCCCGACGCCCTGACCGATGAGTTCCGGGGCCCGGTGGGGTCCACCGTCATGTGGACACCGCAGACCCCGACCTCCTGACCGTCCCCGGGCCCGTTCTGCTGCCCGGGGAAGCAGCCGCGCTCCGGGAGCGCATCGGCGTGCTCGCCCGGGACGGACCCCGCGAGGTGCTGTGCGACGTGAGCGCGCTGACGCGGCCCGGACTCGGGACCGTCGACGCGCTCGCCCGGCTGGCCCTCGCCGCCCGGCGGCACGGCATCCGCCTCCGGCTCACCGGCGCCACGCCCGGGCTGCGGGGCCTACTGGACCTCGTAGGACTCGTCGAGCTCCTCGGGGAGGCCGAAGAGGGGGAACCAGCGGGCGGTGTCCAGGAAGGCGTTGAGCCCGACGATCCGCCCCTCTGAGACCTCCAGCACCTGGAGCGCCCACGGGACGTGCCCCGGCTTGCCGTCCTCCCGCGGCCGGTACTGGCCGAAGGCCGGCAGGCCGTTCGCCGTGGTCGGGACCAGGCGCGAGCCCTTGCAGCCGATGCCCTGGTTCAGGTGCCAGGCCGCGATGTCCGCGGGGCCCTGCAGCCACAGGTCGAACGGCGGCATCGACAGCACCGCGTCCTCGTGCAGCAGCGTGGTCAGGCGCGCGATGTCGTACGCCTCGAAGGCGGACAGGTACTGCTCCAGCAGCTTCGCCTGGTCCGCGTCCAGCGGGTCCGCCGGCTCGCTCTCCCGGATGTGCCGGCCGGCCAGCGTGGCCCGGGCCCGCTGGAGGGCGCTGTTCACCGAGGCCACCGTCGTCTCCAGCAGCGACGCGACCTCGTCCGCCTTCCAGGCCAGCACCTCCCGCAGGATCAGCACCGCCCGCTGCTTCGCCGGCAGGTGCTGCAGGGCCGCGACGAACGCCAGCCGTACGGATTCCTTCGCCAGCGCCATCTCCGCCGGGTCCGCAGTCTGCGGGACCACCCGCGCGTCCGGCACCGGCTCCAGCCAGGTCACCTCGGGCCGCTCGTTCAGCACGGCCGAGGCCTGGTGCTGCGGGGCGCTCAGGTCCATCGGGCGGGCCCGCTTGTTCCCGGCACTCAGCTGGTCCAGGCAGACGTTCGTGGCGATCCGGTACAGCCACGACCGCAGCGAGGAGCGGCCCTCGAACTTCTCGTGGGCGCGCCAGGCGCGGACGTACGTGTCCTGCACCGCGTCCTCGGCGTCGAAGGACGAGCCGAGCATGCGGTAGCAGTAGCCGGTGAGCTCGACCCGGTAGCGGTCCATCGCCGCATCGAGGTCCGGCTCCGGTGGCGTCGTCGCGAGCTCGCTCATGGCTGTCGTTCCCCCAGGTCGGTCCGATACCTCGGAAACTACCCGAGGGGTCCGACAACGGCAGCCGGAAGCCCTTACGTGCCGGGCTTGCGGCCGTAGACGTAGACGTCGTCGCCGTTGCCGAGCAGGTTCCAGTACGCCTTGGCGTCGGCCGGCCTCATGTTCACGCAGCCGCCCGAGCCCGGCGGGTTCCACATGCTCTTCGTGGTGGAGTGGAAGGCGATGCCCCCGTCGAAGAACTGCGCGTAGGGCATTGCCACGTCGTAGAGCGTCGACCAGTGGTCGATGCTGCGGTAATAGATCTTCTGCAGGCCCGTCCGGGTCTCGGTGCCGTCCTTGCCGGTGCGCACCGGGACCGGGCCGTAGCGCAGGGCGGCGCCGTCCTGGACCCAGCTGAGCTGGCGGGTCAGGTCCACGCAGGCGATCCGCCCGAGGTTCACCGGGCAGCTGCCGTCCCGGTTGGGGGCGGAGCCCGCTGCCCGCTGGGCCAGCATCGTGCTCATCGTCTGCCAGGTCAGCGGCCCGGCGTAGCCGGCGGTCGGGGTGATGCCGTGCGCGGCCTGGAACGACCGGATGGCACTGCAGTCGGCCGCCGACTGCCTCCCGTCGGCCGGCCGCCCCAGGAACTGCTCGACCTGCCGCTGGTACGGCCCGGTGGTCAGGTTGCAGGAGGCGGCCCGTGCCGTCCCGCCCCCGACGGCCACCAGCGGCGCCGCCAACGCCAGTGCCGCGCAGGCCAGTGCCGCCCCGTGTCGCTTCGTACGCACCCGCATGGATGTCATGTCGGCCTCCCGCCCCACTTCTTCCCGGCGGGGAGGCGCAACGCGCCGGAGCCCGGCGCGGGTTGGCCTCCGGGCTCCGTAATTCACCTCGTACCGATGCCGTACGGGCGGTACGCGCGCGGCCGTATCAGCGTGCGGCGGCCAGCGCGGTGTGGCGCCGCTCGGCGCGGGCCGCGCGGGAGCCGTACAGGGTGATCGACACGACGCCGAGGACCGCCAGCAGGGCGATGCCCACGGTGGCCGCCCAGCCCGCCCCGTGGTAGGCCAGGGCCCCGAGCGTGCCGCCCGCGCTGGAGCCGAGGTAGTACGCCGACTGGTACAGCGCCGAGGCCTGCGCGCGGGCCGTCTTCGCCGTGCGGCTGACCGCCGCGGACGCCACCGCGTGCCCCGCGAAGAAGCCCGCGGTGATCAGCACCAGCCCGAGCAGGATCGCGGGCAGCCGGTCCGACAGTGAGAGCAGCAGCCCCAGGGCCGTCGTGGTCACCGCCAGGTACAGTGCGCCGCGCCGCCCGGCCCGGGCCACCAGCTGCCCGGCCGCCGCCGAGGAGACCGTACCCACCAGGTAGATCAGGAAGATCGACCCGACCACGCCCTGCCCGAGCGAGAACGGCTCCTCCACCAGCCGGTAGCCGATCACGGTGTAGACGGCGCCGAACACCGTCATGAACAGCGCGCCGATCCCGTACAGCCGCAGCAGCAGCGGATCGCGCAGGTGGCCGGCGACCGCGGAGGCGACCGCGCGCGGCGCCGCCCCGGCCGGGCGGAAGAACCGGGCCCGGGGCAGCAGGACCAGGAAGGCCACCGCGCAGAGCAGCGCCATGGCGCCGACGGCCGCGAGCCCGCCCCGCCAGCCCCACGCCTGCGCGGCCCAGCCGGTGACCAGGCGGCCGCTCATGCCGCCGATGGAATTGCCGGCCACGAACAGGCCGATCGCGCCCACCAGCGCCTTCGCCTCGACCTCCTCCGCCAGGTACGCCATCGCGGAGGCCGGGATGCCGGCGATCGCCGCGCCCTGCACGGCGCGCAGCGCCACCAGCCACTCCAGGCCCGGGGCGAACGGCACGAGCAGTCCCACGCCGACGGCCACGACCATGGACACCGTCATCATCCGGGTCCGGCCGAACCGCTCGGACAGCGCGCTCAGCGGCAGTACGAACAGGGCGAGCGCGCCCGTGGCCGCGGACACCGTCCAGCTGGCCTGACCCGCCGTCACGCCGAAGCCGTCCGAGATCGCGGGCAGCAGCGCCTGGGTGGAGTAGAGGAGGGCGAAGGTGGCCAGTCCGGCGGCGAAGAGCGCCAGGCTCATCCGGCGGTAGCCGGGGCGGCCGGGGGCGCGGGGCGCCGGGGCTGCGGCGGGGTGCGGGGACGACGCGATGGAGGCACCCGGGATGACAGGTGCCCCGGTATGAACGGGAGGCATGCAACGACCGTAGACCCGGCCCGTTTCATGCGTCCAATGCACAGATTCGCGATAATCGATCCACTGCCGCATCAGCACAGCTCAGAGGGGCGCATGTCAACGAACCGTTACGAAGAAGACATGGCGGTGACAACTCTGCTGGCCCCGCGCCTGGCCTACTTCGCGGCCGTCGCCCGTCACGAGCACGTCACCCGCGCCGCCCACGAGCTGGGCGTCCCGCAGTCCACCCTCTCGCGCGCCATGGTCCGCCTCGAAGAGGACCTCGGCGTCACGCTGTTCGCCCGCAAGGGCCGTACGGTCGCGCTCACCACGGCCGGCCGGACCTTCCTGGCCTCGGCCGAACAGGCCCTCGCCGAGATCGCCCGGGCCGCCGGATCCGTTCAGCAGGACGCCGACCCCGCCTACGGCAAAGTGGCGTTCGGCTTCCTGCACACCCTCGGCCCCGAGACCGTACCCGGCCTGATCCGCGCCTTCCGCGCCGACCACCCGCGCGTGCGCTTCTCCCTGGTCCAGAACTACGGCGAGGCCATGCTGGAGCGGCTGCGCGCCGGCGAACTCGACCTCTGCCTGACCTCGCCCCTGCCCGACGCGCCCGACCTCGTCGCCCGCCGCCTCGACGAGCAGCGGCTGCGCCTGGTCGTCCCCGACGACCACCGCCTCGCGACCCGCAAGCGCATCCGCCTCGCCGAGGCCGCCGAGGAAACCTTCGTCACCCTGGAGCCCGGCTACGGCCTGCGCCGCATCACCGACGACCTGTGCGCGGAAGCCGGGTTCACCCCCCGCGTGGCCTTCGAGGGCGAGGAGGCCGAGACCCTGCGCGGGCTGGTCGCGGCCGGACTCGGCGTGGCCCTGCTGCCCCCGCCCGCCGTGCCCCGCCCCGGGGTGGTCGAGCTGACGGTGACCGCGCCGCGCGCGGTCCGCGAGATCGGCGTGGCCTGGCTCGACGGACACCCCGACACCCCGCCCGTCGCCGCGTTCAAGCGCTTCCTGCTGTCCCGGCGCGGCCGGCTGATCCCCGAACTGGCCGGCGGGCCCGGTCAGGACCCGGCCTTGTCCTCCGGAACCGGTACCGGAGCGGCGGCGGAGAGCAAGTAGCCCGCCTGGAACCGCGACTTGGCGCCCACCGCCCGCATGATCTCCGCGATGTGGCGCTGGCAGGTCCGCTCCGACATGCCCAGCCGGCGGGCGATCACCTTGTCCTCCAGCCCCTCCGACAGCAGCCGTACGATCGTCTGGCGCAGCTCGTCGGAGAGCGAGCGCGCCGCGTCCGGGCTCACCGTCGTCGGGAAGGGCTCCGCTCCCAGCCAGGACCGCTCGAAGGCGGACGTCATGAAGTGCACGACGCTCGGCTCGCGCACCACCAGCGCCGCTCCGGTGCGGTCCGGCACCTCCATCAGGCCCGTGTGCGCATCGAAGATCAGCATCCGCATCAGCCCGTCGCCCAGCGTGCGCACCTGCGCCCCGAGGGCCGTCACCCGTTCCACGTAGGCCGCCGTCGGCCGCGAATACCGCGCCGTGTGCTGGTAGATGGTGCGCATCCGCACCCCGCGGGCCAGCAGTGACTCGTCCCGCCCGATCGCCTCCTGGAGCGATTCCAGCGGCCGGCCCCCGCCCGGCTGCGAGGTCAGCAGCTCCCGCTCGCACGCCGCCGCGAGCTCCGCGATCAGCCCCCGCACCGCCCCCAGGTCGGTGACCAGCTCCAACTGCTCCGCGCTGCCGCGCCGCCGGTGCGCCGCCCCCGCCTCGTACGCCGGGACCAGCGCCTCCAGCCGCCCGCGCAGCCGGTCCATCTCGTCGTGGGTCTCCCGGACGAGCAGCGCCAGCGGTGCCAGCGCGCGGGCCGCCGCCGCCCTCGGCGCCACCGCGCACCACCGCTCCGGCCCGCTGCCGGGGGCCCGCTGGAGCAGGTGGGCGGCGGCCAGCTCGGTGATCGCCGCACCCGCCCCGGCTCCGAGGGCCGCGGTGGCCTCCGCCGCGGCGAACGAGTGCCGCTCGACGGCGTACGCGTACAGCCGCCGGGCGGCGGGGCTCAGATCGCCTCCGTACGTGGGCTCGACTGCGTCGGCTGGCATGGGCATATTCGTCCCGGCTTGCGGATGTTTGTAAACCCCTCGTGTTCCCGCAAGGCGGCAAGACGACGCCCGAACCGGCGGTTACGGCACATGCCGGACCGGCACAGTGGAGGCACCGGTGCAGGGGAACGCCGGTACGGGGGAGCGCCCAGCCGGGCAGGCGCGCACCGTGGTGGTCACGCCGGTCCATCGGCGCCGTCCGACCGTGAGGGGGCGGAGCGGCAGGCACGGACGGACCGGCGCGACCACCGCAGCGCCCCGCCGGTGCCGGACCAGGCGCCGCGGGCCCGGCCGGATCCGGAAGACAGGCCCTAGCCGCCCGAGGCCTTCGCGTAGTTCCCGAAGCCGGTCCAGTCGACGGCGACGCACGGCTCGTCCCCCAGCACCCACGCGTCGTGCCCGGGCGAGACCTGCATGAAGTCGCCGGGGCCGTACTCCTCGCTCTCCCCGTCGTCCATGACCACCTTCATCCGGCCGCTCACCACGTAGCTGGTGTGGGCGGACTGGCAGCTGTCCGTCCCGGCCAGCGGCTTGATGTGCTCCGACCAGCGCCACCCCGGCTCGAACACGGCGCGGCCCACGGGCCCGCCTTCCGCCTGGATCAGGTCCAGCCTGCCCTTGCCGTCCGTGAACGGACGGGTCTCGTCGGCGCTGTCGAAGCTCCTGCGCACCATCGGCGCCATGGCGGTACCTCCCGGAAAGAGGGCTCCCCGAGTCCACTCCTCACCTTACGCTCGGGGCCCCCGCCCCTCACCCCCTCAGCGAACGCCCGAAACCGGAGGCCAGCGGCATCCGCAGACCCAGCGGCGGAGGGGCCGCCAGCGCATCGGTGACCGGTCGCGAATACCGGCCCGTGACCATCGCGCCGAGCACGAAGTCCACGGCCAGCGCCACGACTTCCGCCTGGTGCTCCCGTAACCGGTGCCCGTCGGAGTGCACCTCGAACCGGCACGTCGCCCGGTTCGCCTTCTTCGCCTGCGCCGCCAGCCGAAACGATGCCTCGGGGTCGCTGTGGGCGTCGTTCGTGCCGTGCACGATCAGCACCTGCCGCCCCGAGAGCTGCTTGACCGGTTCGGGCGAGCCGTCCGCCGCCGCCCCGCCCAGCGAAGGGGCGAGCGCCAGGACCGAGTTGACGGCGTCGTGACCCGCCGCCCGCAGCGCCGCCCGGCCGCCCGCGTCGTAGCCGGCCAGGCACACCGGTACGTCCCCGTACCTGCGCACCACCTCGTCCGCCGCCCACCGGGCGTCCTCCTCGCGGTCGGCCCCGCGGCCGTGGAGAACGGCGTGTGCGACCAGGCCCTGCGGCCGGCCCGCCCGGGCGAGGGCCCGGGTGAGCGCACGCAGCGGGCCGGGGGGCCATCTGGAGGCGCCGGGGAGCAGCAGGACCGCCCCGTTGACCGTCGTGTCCGTCGAGACCGGGCCGTTCACGCCGGCCGCCCGCCCCAGGCGGGCCCCGCGCGCCGGCGGCGCATGCTGTGCCATGGCGGAACAGTCTCAGACCGACAGGTGTACGCCACCCGTCCGTACGGTCTCTGTTACATATCGACCCCCGCCGCCGACGCGGTGCTCTACGCGCGTAGGAGTTAGAGTGCGCAGATGACGAGCGAGACCCCCAACCTGCCCACCCCGGATCAGATCCGCCGCTCCCCGAAGGTGCTGCTCCACGACCACCTCGACGGTGGACTGCGCCCCGGGACCATCATCGAGCTGGCCCGCGAGGCCGGCTACGAGAACCTGCCCGAGACCGATGCCGACAAGCTCGGCATCTGGTTCCGCGAGGCCGCCGACTCCGGCTCCCTCCCGCGCTACCTGGAGACGTTCGCGCACACCTGCGCCGTCATGCAGACGAAGGCCGCACTGTTCCGCGTCGCCGCCGAGTGCGCCGAGGACCTGGCCGAGGACGGCGTGGTGTACGCGGAGATCCGCTACGCCCCCGAGCAGCACCTCGAAGCCGGGCTGACCCTCGAAGAGGTCGTCGAGGCCGTCAACGAGGGCTTCCGCGAGGGCGAGCGCCGCGCGAAGGCCAACGGCCACCGCATCCGCATCGGCGCCCTCCTCACCGCGATGCGCCACGCCGCCCGCGCCCTGGAGATCGCGGAGCTCGCCAACCGCTACCGCGACAACGGCGTGGTCGGCTTCGACATCGCCGGCGCCGAGGCCGGGTTCCCTCCCACCCGCCACCTCGACGCGTTCGAGTACCTCAAGCGCGAGAACAACCACTTCACCATCCACGCGGGCGAGGCCTTCGGTCTGCCGTCGATCTGGCAGGCGCTCCAGTGGTGCGGCGCCGACCGCCTGGGCCACGGCGTGAAGATCATCGACGACATCGAGGTCGCCGCGGACGGCTCCGTGACGCTGGGCCGCCTGGCCTCGTACGTCCGGGACAAGCGCATCCCCCTGGAGATGTGCCCCACCTCGAACCTGCAGACCGGAGCGGCCGCCTCCTACGCCGAGCACCCCATCGGCCTGCTGCGCAAGCTGCACTTCCGGCTGACGGTCAACACCGACAACCGCCTGATGAGCGGCACCAGCATGAGCCGCGAGTTCGAGCACCTGGTCGGCACCTTCGGCTACACGCTCGACGACATGCAGTGGTTCACCGTCAATGCGATGAAGTCGGCGTTCATTCCTTTCGATGAACGACTGGCCATGATCAACGACGTGATCAAGCCGGGTTATGCCGAGCTGAAGTCGGAATGGCTGTTCCGGCAGACCGCTTCGACCAGCGGCTCCGTATCGGCCTAGGCCACGGCCTGACAGACGGAAAGCGTCCGGGAAGAACAATTCCCGGACGCTTTCTCATATTTACGGATGTTTGCGGGCCGGGGTTTGAAGTGACTAGTTTGCGGAGCCGCTCAGTTCCCCTTCGCAAGGACTAATCTTCATGAAGAAGTCAGCTGCCAAGACTCTCGGTGTCGCCGCCCTCGGTGCCGCCTTCGCCGCCGTCGCCGCCGGCACCGCATCCGCCGCCGTCCCCGCCGTCGGTCTCTCCGACGCGCTGGGCACGGTCACCGGTGCCGCGCAGGGGCTCACGAGCCAGCAGCAGGTGAGCTCCGGGGAAGGCCAGCAGTCCAGCGACCCGGCCGCCCCGATCGGCGAGCTCGCCAACGCGATCGGCCCCACCCTCGGCGGCCTGCCCATCGGTGGCGCCCTCGGCGGCTGATCCGCGCCGGATTCGTACGCGCGCACGCGTGGCGCACGCCGGTTCGACCGGGTGTGTGCCACGTCGTGCCGTGTGCCACGATCACCGTCAACCGCCCGCCGACGGCGGGGGAGAGAGGTCATCGGTCATGCGCCTGAAGGCACGCGCCACGGTCACGGCGGCCGCCGCCGCACTGCTGCCCGCCCTCCTCCTGGGGGCCGTGGGCTGCAGCAAGGGCGCCCCGTCCGACAAGGCGCCGGACCCCAAGGACTCCGCCCCCCTGAGCTCCCCGCCGGCCTCTTCCACGGGTCCGGCCGCGCCCAAGGCCGCCGCGAGCAGGCTGGAGCGGTCCGCGCTGGAGCAGGGCGACGTACCCGGGTACCAGATCTCGGCGCAGGGCAAGAACCCCAACGCCCCCGACGGACAGCCGCAGGCCGACCGCAAGGCCTGCCAGCCGCTGGCCGACATCATGGGCGACAAACCCGACCCGGCCGCGCAGGAGACCGTCAACCGGGGCGTCGGCTCACAGAAGCAGGTCGGACTCGCCGTCTCCGCCTCCGTCAGCTCCTACGCCGAGCGCGACGCCAGGAGCCTGATCACCCGCCTCAAGGACGCGGTCGCCGCGTGCGGGACGGGCTTCACCGCCACCGTCGGGAAACAGAGCGGCAGCTACCGCGAGGTGCGGCCCGCCGAATACCGGACGTCCGGCGACGAGAGCGTCAGCTGGACCACGACCGCCGCCGCCCAGGGCGTCTCCGCGGAAGTCCACCTCGTCGTGGTGCGCCAGGGCTCCACCGTCGTGCGGCTGATGGCCCTCAACGTGGCCGCCGGCCGGCAGAAGGCGCAGGTACCGCACGAGGTGGCGGACAAGCAGCTGGAAAAGGTGCGCGCCGCGCGCTGATCACCACGCGGTGGAAGCCGACTTCTCGTTCGGCAACAGCACCCACAGCGCCAGATAGATCAGGAACTGCGGGCCGGGCAGCAGACACGAAACGACGAAGATGAGCCTCATCGTGTTCGCGGAAATACCGAACCGCCGCGCCAGTCCGGCACAGACGCCGCCGATCCAGCGGCCGTCACGGGGGCGAACAAGGGCGCTCATGGATTCTCCTCTGGGGCCGTCGCGGGACCTTTTCCCGCGATGCCTCAATACTCCCGTGGAACCGCGGACAACACCTCGGTCCACGGTCCGAGCCCGACCCTGGTAATTCTCGGGGTGGACCCCTGAGACCGCCGCGCGTGCAGGGACCGCCGCAGCCGCGCCCGCAGCACCGGTACGACGGCCACGTGCGCCAGCACCACCCCGGCCGTGTTCAGCAGGACCGAGTCCACGTCGACGACCTGCCCGGGAACGCCGCTCTGCATCATCTCGATGCCGATCGAGACCAGCACGCCCGCGGCGGCGGTCCGCACCAGCGAGGACCACGCGGCCAGCGGCGACGGCGCCAGCGTTCCGCTGACCAGCGGCAGGAGCACCCCCAGCGGGGCGAGCAGCGCGAGCGCCTCCCCGATCCGCCGGGCGGCCCCCAGCGGCCCGTACGCCAGATCGGCCCTGATCCCCTCCAGCGGGGTCAGATTGGCGGCCGCCGCCCAGGGCACGTCCAGCGGACGCAGAGTGAGCCAGCCGACGAGGAGCAGATGAGCGACCAGCAGGCCCCCGCCCAGGAGCCGGAGCCGGAGGTGTATGGCGGTGGCGGCGCAGTGGCCGACCTCTTGACGCTGCACACCTGCGAGGACGCAGCTCCCGGTGGCCGTGGTTCCGGCCGGTTCGGGTGACCGACCGAAAAGACGGCGGCGCCCCGGCCCCTCGGAGCCCGTGCCCGCGCTCTCACGCACGGTGACGGCGCCGCGGGCTCAGCGGGTCGCCCAGAGCACGATCAGCAGCACCGCACCCGCCACGGCCGGCGCGATGATCTCGTACGACCAGTGCACGCTCGCACTGCCCTGGGCGCCCGTACGGGAGGCGCCGCGCTCGGCCAGCTCGCGCAGCTCGTCCACCACCCGGTCCGCATGGGCCCGCCGCGGCTCCGCGGCCGCGCCCGGCTGCTCCGGGGCGGCCAGCCCCTTGCCGGTGAGCCCGCCGCGGCGGCTGTACTGCTGCCGACTGGCCTTCTTGCGCTCGCGCAGCGAGACGGGGACCGACCAGAGCTGGTACTTCGACCCCTCGGCCAGCACCTCCGCGGAGTACCCGGCGCGCACGGCGTCCACCGCGGCCCAGGGCAGTTCGATCACCCGGAACGGGTTCCGTACGCGCATCCGGTCGTCGTTGGCGAAGACCGCCGGGCGGATGGTGAACGCCACCGTCAGCGGAACCAGGAAGAGGGCGATCGCCAGCGCGAACCACGGGGTGTTGCCCGTGCCCCGCACCACCGCGTCCCCGCACAGCCATGCGATGAGCGCGAGCAGCAGCACTCCGGTGACGATGGCCATGGGGGAGCGGTAGACCCGGTCGTCGTACACCGGCTCGTCGGTGGGCTGCTGGCTGCTCATGCGCCCGATTGTGCCTCACGCCGTCTCAGCCCACGAGATCGGCGTACACGATGATGTTGTCGGGGCGGTGGCCGTCGGTGAGCTCCCCGCCGCAGGTGATCAGCCGCAGCTCCGGGCGCGCGGTGTTCCCGTACACCTTGGCCGTCGGGAAGCTCTTCTTGTCGACCTGCTCCAGCTCGCGCACGCCGAAGACGGCGGTGGTGCCGTCCGCCCGGGTGACGGTGATCCGGTCACCGGTGCGGATGCGGGAGACGTTGCGCAGGACGGCCGGCCCGCGCGCCGTGTCGAAGTGCCCGATCAGCACGGCGGGTCCGGTCTCGCCGGGCGTGACGGCCTTGGTGTACCAGCCGATCTTGTCGCCGTCGGCTACGGAGGGCACCTCGACCGTGCCGTCGGCGGCCAGGCCCAGCTTCAGCAGCGGGCCCGCGTCCACGCCCGCCGCGGGGATCCGCACCCGTACCGGCTCGGAGGCGGGCAGCGCGGTGACGGCGCCCGTCGACGCCGTCGCGGCGGCGGACGCCGGGTCGGGCGCGGGCGCCGCGGCGGGCGCGGCGATGTGCGGCGGGGGCGTGGGCGCGGCAGGGGCGCCGCCGCAGCCGGTCAGGGCGGCGAGGGCGAGCGGACCGAGCAGGGCGGTGGCGAGCAGGGGGCGGACGGGACGGGCCATGGGGCGCTCCGGGAAACGGGCCCGGCGGGCCACCGTGGAGGCGGCCCGCCGGAAGGAGGAAACGGGGAGGAACAGGGGAGGGGTGGGGCGGGTGGTGCTCAGGCGCCGTTGCGGGCGCGGCGGAGCGGACCACCAGGGCCGCACCGAGCGCGCCGAGGATCGCGACGAGACCGGCGCCGGCGGCCACGGTGGTGCTGTTGTCGGTGTCCTCGGCGGCGAGCTCCGCGCCGGCCGCGACTCCGCCCTTGGGGACGACCACCGTCTGCGCGCCCGTCTGCGGCTTCACGTCGGCGGCCTGCTTGACCGGGGCCGGGGCCGGGGCCTTGGCGGTCGGCTGGGCGGAGGGCTTGGCCGAGGGCCCGGCCGAAGGACCGGTGGACGGCTTGGTGGAGGGGGTGGTGGCGGGGACGGCCTCCGGCAGCAGGTAGAAGTCCGAAGCCCCCTCGCCCTGCCGGTGGACGTTGAGCCCGTAGCGGCCCGCGTCGGTGAGCTTGTACTCGGTGCCGTCGATCACCGCGACGCGGTGGGAGAGGTCCAGCTTCGCGAGGACGTGGCCCGCCCAGCCGTCGGCCGGCTTCCAGTTCTCGGAGACGGCGCGGATCCAGACCTCCGGGCCCTCGGCGTCGTTGCGCAGCACCGCGATCCGGTCCTTGCCGACCAGCACGACCTCGCCGTCGTAGCGGTCCTTGCCCGACGCGGCCGCGGAGACCGTCGTCACCGCCGAGACCGGGCCGGCGGCCTGCGGGGCCGGCGCGGCGAGCGCCGTAGCGGCCGGCGCGAGCAGGGCCCCGGCGAGGGCGGCGGTGACGATCGAGGTGCGGAGGGCGGAACGCATAACGACTCCTGAAGCTGTGTCGCGGATCGGTGGGAGAGTCGCATGCCCCTTTTTCTCTACGGGTTCTCTGCCGAGGCTTTCATCCGGTGAGGTCTGGCGGGCTGCTGAAGAGAAATTTACGGATCTTGTTCGACTGGATCATGGGGTTCCCGTCTTCGCCGTGTAACAGCAAAAGCGGAGGTCAGCGGTCCGCAGCGGCCGTGCCCCGCCGGCGCCCGCCGCGCCCGGATGTGGACCGTCCCGCACAGATGTGCACCGGCGGGGGGTGACAGGTCGCTACGCGCGTAGATATGCTCATCTGGTGACCATGCCCACCACCCTCACCGCATTCGCTGACGTGACGACGTCCGACAGTGCGCTGCGCCGCTTCCTGCACGGGCTGCCCGGCGTAGACGCCGTCGGCCTGGAGGCCCGCGCGGCCGCGCTCGGTACCCGTTCGATCAAGACCACGGCCAAGGCGTACGCCATCGACCTGGCCATCTCGATGATCGACCTGACCACGCTTGAGGGTGCGGACACCCCGGGCAAGGTACGGGCCCTCGCCGCCAAGGCCGTCATCCCCGACCCGACCGACCGTACGACCCCCATGACCGCCGCGGTCTGCGTCTACCCGGACATGGTGGCCACCGCCAAGGCCGCCCTGAACGGCGCCGACGTCAAGGTGGCGTCCGTCGCGACCGCCTTCCCGGCCGGCCGCGCCGCGCTGCCCGTCAAGCTCGCGGACACCCGTGACGCCGTCGCCGCCGGCGCCGACGAGATCGACATGGTCATCGACCGTGGCGCCTTCCTCGCCGGCCGCTACCTGGAGACGTACGAGCTGATCAAGGCCGTCAAGGAGGCGTGCGTCCGCGAGGACGGCAGCGCCGCCCGGCTGAAGGTCATCTTCGAGACCGGCGAGCTGTCCACGTACGACAACATCCGCCGCGCGTCCTGGATCGGCATGCTCGCGGGAGCCGACTTCATCAAGACCTCCACCGGCAAGGTCGGGGTCAACGCCACCCCCGCCAACACCCTGCTGATGCTCGAAGCCGTCCGCGACTTCAAGGAGCAGACTGGAATCCAGATCGGCGTGAAGCCGGCCGGCGGAATCCGGACGACCAAGGACGCCATCAAGTTCCTGGTCCTGGTCAACGAGACCGTGGGCGAGGACTGGCTGACCAACGAGTGGTTCCGCTTCGGCGCCTCCAGCCTGCTGAACGACCTGCTCATGCAGCGCCAGAAGCTGAGCACCGGGCGTTACTCCGGTCCCGACTACGTGACGGTGGACTGAGACCATCATGAACAAGCCTTCCCTCTTCGAGTACGCGCCGGCTCCCGAGTCCCGCGCGGTCGTCGACATCGCCCCCTCCTACGGCCTCTTCATCGACGGTGAGTTCACCGACGCCGCCGACGGCAGGGTCTTCAAGACCGTCTCGCCGGCGTCCGAGGAAGTCCTCTCCGAGGTCGCCCAGGCCGGCGCCGCCGACGTGGACCGCGCCGTCCGGGCCGCCCGCAAGGCCTTCGAGAAGTGGTCCGCGCTGCCCGGCTCCGAGCGCGCCAAGTACCTCTTCCGCATCGCCCGGATCATCCAGGAGCGCAGCCGCGAGCTGGCCGTCCTGGAGACCCTGGACAACGGCAAGCCGATCAAGGAGACCCGCGACGCGGACCTCCCGCTCGTCGCCGCGCACTTCTTCTACTACGCGGGCTGGGCCGACAAGCTCGACCACGCCGGCTACGGCGCGAACCCGCGCCCCCTCGGCGTCGCCGGCCAGGTCATCCCGTGGAACTTCCCGCTGCTGATGCTGGCGTGGAAGATCGCCCCGGCGCTGGCCACCGGCAACACGGTCGTCCTCAAGCCCGCCGAGACCACCCCCCTGTCGGCGCTGTTCTTCGCGGACATCTGCCGCCAGGCCGGTCTGCCCAAGGGCGTCGTCAACATCATTCCCGGCTACGGGGACGCGGGCGCCGAGCTCGTCGCGCACCCCGACGTCAACAAGGTCGCCTTCACCGGCTCGACCGCGGTCGGCAAGGCCATCGCCCGCCAGATCGCCGGCACCGACAAGAAGGTCACCCTGGAGCTGGGCGGCAAGGGCGCCAACATCGTCTTCGACGACGCGCCGATCGACCAGGCCGTCGAGGGCATCGTCAACGGCATCTTCTTCAACCAGGGCCAGGTCTGCTGCGCGGGCTCGCGCCTGCTGGTCCAGGAGTCGATCCACGACGAGCTGCTCGACTCCCTCAAGCGGCGCCTGTCCACGCTGCGCCTCGGCGACCCGCTGGACAAGAACACCGACATCGGCGCGATCAACTCCGCCGAGCAGCTGGCCCGGATCACCGCCCTCGCGGAGACCGGCGAGGCCGAGGGCGCCGAGCGCTGGTCCCCGGCGTGCGAGCTGCCGTCCGCCGGTTACTGGTTCGCCCCGACGCTCTTCACCAACGTCACCCAGGCGCACACCGTCGCCCGCGACGAGATCTTCGGCCCGGTGCTGTCCGTGCTGACCTTCCGTACGCCCGACGAGGCCGTCGCCAAGGCCAACAACAGCCAGTACGGCCTGTCCGCCGGCATCTGGACGGAGAAGGGCTCGCGCATCCTCGCGGTCGCGAACAAGCTCCGCGCCGGCGTGGTGTGGGCCAACACGTTCAACAAGTTCGACCCGACCTCGCCCTTCGGCGGCTACAAGGAGTCCGGCTTCGGCCGCGAGGGCGGTCGCCACGGCCTGGAGGCTTACCTCGATGTCTGAGTCGACGACCACGCGTCTTTCCGTCTTCAAGACCTACAAGCTGTACGTGGGCGGGAAGTTCCCGCGTTCCGAGAGCGGCCGGGTGTACGAGGTGAGCGACTCCAAGGGCAGGTGGCTGGCCAACGCCCCCCTCGCCTCCCGCAAGGACGCCCGTGACGCGGTCGTCGCGGCCCGCAAGGCCTTCGGCGGCTGGGCGGGCGCGACCGCCTACAACCGCGGGCAGATCCTCTACCGCATCGCCGAGATGCTGGAAGGCCGCCGGGACCAGTTCGTCCGCGAGGTGGGCGAGGCCGAGGGCCTGTCCAAGTCCAAGGCGGCTGCGGTCGTCGACGCGGCGATCGACCGCTGGGTCTGGTACGCGGGCTGGACCGACAAGATCGCCCAGATCGCGGGCGGGGCCAACCCGGTGGCGGGCCCGTTCTTCAACCTGTCCACCCCGGAGCCGACCGGTGTCGTCACCGTCGTCGCCCCGCAGGACTCGTCCTTCCTGGGCCTGGTCTCCGTGGTCGCCCCGGTGATCGCCACCGGCAACACCGCGGTCGTCATCGCCAGCGAGAAGGCGCCCCTGCCGGCGCTCTCCCTCGGTGAGGTGCTGGCCACGTCCGACCTGCCGGGCGGTGTGGTCAACATCCTGTCCGGCAAGGCCGCCGAAATGGGCCCCCACCTGGCGGCCCACCAGGACGTCAACGCCATCGACCTGGCGGGTGCCGACGCGGCGCTCGCGAAGGAGCTGGAGATCGCCGCGGCGGACAACCTCAAGCGCGTCCTGCGTCCACAGCCTGTGGACGACTGGAGCGCCGACCCGGGCACGGCGCGGATGACGGCCTTCCTGGAGACCAAGACCGTCTGGCACCCCACGGGTTCGCTGGGCGCGTCGGGCTCGTCCTACTAGGAGGACGGCCCGCGCGAGAACCGGCCCCGGCAGCGTCCAGCGCTGCCGGGGCCGTCCGTTCTTCCGGGTTCCGGCCCTCCGCCGGCTACTTCGTACCCGGGAGCAGCGGCCCGAGCAGCGAGGACGCCGCGGCCTGGGGCAGCTCGCCGACCGAGGGGCCCTGGGTCAGGGTGCCGGTGACCATGCCGGTGCCGAGCGCGGGGAAGTCCGCGACCTTGGCGCCGATGCCGTTGTCCAGCGGATCCACGCCGGTGTGGGCCAGCGGGTTCACCTTGAGGTTCGCGATCGGGTCGGTGACCCCGGCCAGGGCCGCCGGCACCGAGAGCTCCCCCGCCTGTGCGCCGCCCGCGGCCACCGCGAGGGCCGCGCCGGCCATCGAGAGGGTGAGGCCTGCGGTGCGCAGCGTGGAGCCGGTGGAGCGCTGGGGGGCTGCGTGACGTGCCATGGTTTCCCGCCTGTGGTCGTAGTCGCGTGCGCACGCAGCGTAATGACGTGGAGTGCTGGACACCAACTCGCCGTAGGACAACGCTGACGAGCTCACTCGTTCGTGGGCACCGATGCCTTTCCGGTACGCAGAGCCGAGGCCCGCCGCTACGTTCGCTTCATGACGGAACCGGCTGCGATCGAGGGGCCCGGCTACGCCCGGTACACCTTCCGGCTCCGCGTGTCGTCCGCCGCGCTCGATGCCCTCCTGGGCGAGTGGGGCAGGTGCCGCTGGATCTGGAACGAATGTGCCGCCCACTCCAAAAAGGCGAGTCAGGCTGGGGAAGAATGCGGTCCGGCACGGCTGGACAAGATGCTCACCGAGGCGCGTGGCCGCGAGGAATGGTTGCGCAAGGGCTCCAGCGTGCCGCAGCAGCAGGTGGTCCGGGACTTCGCCAAGTCTCGCGCCAAGGCCGTGAAGGACGTCAAAGCCGGACTCCCCGTCCGGCAACGGGCCGGGTTGCCGCGTTTCAAGAGAAAAGGCCTGGCGGCCCCTACGCTCCATTACACCCGTCGTGGATTCCGGCTGGCGGACGGCCGTCTGCATCTGGCGGGTGGCATCGTCGTGACGGTCGTGTGGTCGCGTGAGCTGCCCGCCTGCCCCTCCAGCGTCCGCGTGTACCGGGACTGTCTCGGTCATTGGCACGCCTCCTTCGTCGTCAGGGTGCATACCGAGCCACTGGCCCTGACCGGCGCGGTGATCGGTGTCGAGGCGGCCGAAGTTCCTCTTCCGGTCCGCCATGGCCCGCAAGGCGGCCGATGCCGCCGTCTCGGCGACCAAGCACGAACTGATCAGCATGGCGCGCAAACACGGCCGGGAACTCCACCTCGTGCACCCGGCGCACACGACCATGGACTGCGGGCGGTGCGGAGCGAGAGCCAAGCACGCACTGCCGCTGTCGGAACGTACCTACACCTGCACCGCATGCGGAGCGGTCTCTCCCCGGGACAAGAATTCCGCATACGTGATGCTCGTCCGGGCAGGTCTCGACCCGGCTGGCGTTGATCGCGGAAGACCTGACAGGCCGCTGGACTGTCAGGCTGCGTGAGTCAGAAATCCCCCTTTTGTTTTTTCGCGGGGGAGGATTCAAACTGGTGTCCCGTGAGTTCCTCTCCTCTGCCGACGCGTGTCGTCCTGCTGACCGGTCCCTCGGGGTCCGGCAAGTCCTCGCTCGCCGCCCGCTCCGGGCTTCCGGTGCTGCGCCTGGACGACTTCTACAAGGAGGGCGACGACCCGACCCTGCCGGTGGTCGAGGGAAGCTCCGACATCGACTGGGACTCCCCGCTGTCCTGGGACGCGGACGTCGCCGTGGCGGCGGTCGCGGAGCTGTGCCGCGCGGGCCGTACCGAGGTGCCGGTGTACGACATCGCCACCTCCGCGCGCACCGGCACCGAGACGCTGGACATCGCCCGCACCCCGCTCTTCATCGCGGAGGGCATCTTCGCGGCCGACATCGCGGCCCGCTGCCAGGAGCTCGGGCTGCTGGCCGACGCGATCTGCCTGCGGGGCCGCCCGTCGACCACCTTCCGCCGCCGCCTCGCCCGCGATCTGCGCGAGGGCCGCAAGTCGGTGCTCTTCCTGCTGCGCCGGGGCTACCGGCTGATGCGGGCCGAGCGGAGCATCGTGGCCCGCCACATCGCCCTCGGCGCGTACGCCTGCGGCCGGGACGAGGCGCTGGGCCGTCTGGCGGCCGCCGCAGCCGGCCGCCACCGGGCCGCCGCGGCGCCCGCGTAACCGCGCACGCCGGCGACCTCGCCGCCGGGCATGACGAAAAGGCGGGACCGTGCGGACCCCCGGCCGCTCGATCCCGCCTTCTCCCCCCGTGGCCCCCGCCCCACCCCCGAAGGGCGGCCCCCCTGGCCAGTGGTCCGTGTGGGCCTCGCGGCCCCGTCCTGTGGCTCCGTCAGGCGACGAGCTCCTCGAAGGACTCCGCCTCGTCGCGGCCGAAGCTCAGCACCTCGTCGTCCCGCAGGCGCCGCAGCGAACGCCAGATGCTGGACTTCACCGTGCCGACGCTGATGCCCAGGATCTCCGCGATCTCCGGGTCCGTACGGCCCTCGTAGTAGCGCAGCACGAGCATCGTGCGCTGCGGCTCCGGGATGCGGGCCAGTGCCTGCCACAGCACCGCGCGCAGTTCCGTACCCCGCATCGCGTCCGTGTCGGTGGCCGTCTCCGGGAGCTCCTCCGTCGGGTACTCGTTCAGCTTGCGCCGGCGCCACGCGCTGATGTGCAGGTTCGTCATCGTCCGCCGCAGGTACCCCCCGACGGCCGCCTTGTCGCTGATCCGGTCCCACGCCCGGTACGTCGAGAACAGCGCGCTCTGCAGCAGGTCCTCGGCCTCGTAGCGGTCGCCGGTCAGGTGGAAGGCCGTCGCGTAGAGGGCCGCCCGGCGCTCCTGGACGTAGGCCGTGAACTCCGCCTCCGAGGTGGAGGAGGGCGACGGGGCCGGCGCCGAGGAGGGCGTGCGGTACGTGTTCGCGTCGATGGCCACCGTGTGCGCCGGCCGCGGACGGGCGACCGTCGCCGTACGGACACCCGCCCGGCGGTTCACATCGTGCAGCCGCGTGACAACCGCGCTGGTGCTGGTGCTGTGCAGCGTGTTCATCTCGCGCCCCCCGTCGTGGAGTCTGCTTCGGATCCTGCTGGGTCCCTGTTTCGTTGACAGAAGCCTGCCCGGCCGACTTAACCGGGGTGTCCGCCGACTGTCACAGGCCTGTCACAGCGACCGTGGCGACATCCACCGCGCCCGACGGTCGAACTCCCAACGGCCGATGGGACAGAATGAGCCCGTGCCTTTCCTGTTGCTGATCGAGGACGACGACGCCATCCGCACGGCCCTCGAACTCTCCCTGTCCCGCCAGGGCCACCGTGTGGCCACCGCGGCGACGGGCGAGGACGGCCTGAAACTGCTGCGCGAGCAGCGGCCGGACCTGATCGTGCTCGACGTCATGCTGCCCGGGATCGACGGCTTCGAGGTGTGCCGGCGGATCCGCCGCACCGACCAGTTGCCGATCATCCTGCTCACCGCCCGCAGCGACGACATCGATGTCGTCGTCGGACTGGAGTCCGGCGCCGACGACTACGTCGTCAAGCCCGTCCAGGGCCGGGTGCTCGACGCCCGCATCCGTGCCGTGCTGCGCCGCGGCGAGCGGGAGGCCAGCGACTCCGCGGTCTTCGGGTCCCTGGTCATCGACCGGGCGGCGATGACCGTGACGAAGAACGGCGAGGACCTCCAGCTCACCCCGACGGAGCTGCGGCTGCTGCTGGAGCTCAGCCGCCGGCCCGGACAGGCGCTCTCCCGCCAGCAGCTGCTGCGGCTCGTCTGGGAGCACGACTACCTCGGCGACTCCCGGCTGGTGGACGCCTGCGTCCAGCGGCTGCGGGCCAAGGTGGAGGAAGTGCCCTCCTCGCCCACCCTGATCCGGACCGTCCGCGGAGTCGGCTACCGCCTGGACTCACCGCAGTGACCGCACCCCCGTTCGCGGGCCGGCGCTGGACCAGCCTGCGGCTGCGCCTCCTCGTCGTGTTCGCGCTCGTCGCCCTGACGGCCGCGGTCTCCGCCTCCGGCATCGCGTACTGGCTCAACCGCGAGGCCGTGCTGACCCGTACCCAGGACGCGGCCCTCGGCGACTTCCGCCAGGAGATGCAGAACCGGGCCGCGGCGCTGCCCGCCGACCCGACGGCCGAGGAACTGCAGCGCACCGCCGAACTGATGGCGGGCAGCAGCCCCGGCTACAGCGTGCTGCTGGTGCACGAGCGCAAGGACCACCGCCAGGTGTTCGGTGCGGCCGGGCCCGACTCCTTCGGGCTGGACGACGTGCCGAAGTCCCTCCAGCACGCGGTGAACGACCGGCAGAAGACCACGGCGGCGAACGACGCCGAGTACCACATGTACTGGCAGCGCACGAAGCCGCGCGGGAACCCGTACCTGGTGGGCGGCACGCGCATCGTGGGCGGCGGGCCGACCGGCTACATGTACAAGTCCCTCGCCCAGGAGCGGGACGACCTCAACGCGCTGGGCTGGTCGCTGACCATCGCCACCGGGCTCGCCCTGCTCGGCTCGGCGCTGCTGGCGCAGGCCGCCGCGCGGACCGTGCTCAAGCCCGTTCAGCGGCTGGGGGACGCGGCGCGCCGGCTCGGCGAGGGCGAGCTGGACCACCGGCTGGACGTGTCGGGGACGGACGAACTCGCGGACCTGTCCCGTACGTTCAACAAGACGGCCGAGGCGCTGGAGAAGAAGGTCGCCGACATGAGTGCGCGCGAGGAGGCGAGCCGGCGCTTCGTCGCCGACATGTCGCACGAGCTGCGCACGCCGCTGACGGCGCTGACGGCGGTCGCCGAGGTGCTGGAGGAGGAGGTCGAGGACCTCGATCCGATGATCGCACCGGCGGTCGGGCTGGTGGTCAGCGAGACCCGGCGGCTCAACGACCTGGTGGAGAACCTGATGGAGGTCACCCGCTTCGACGCGGGGACGGCCCGGCTGGTGCTGGACGACGTGGACGTCGCCGACCAGGTGACCGCGTGCATCGACGCGCGGGCCTGGCTCGACGCGGTCGAACTGGACGCCGACCGGGGCATCGTGGCGCGGCTCGACCCGCGGCGGCTCGACGTCATCCTCGCCAACCTGATCGGGAACGCCCTCAAGCACGGCGGCTCGCCGGTGCGGGTGTCGGTGCGGGTGGAGGACGAGTGGCTGGTGATCGCGGTCAAGGACAACGGGCCGGGTATCCCGCAGGAGGTGCTGCCGCACGTCTTCGACCGGTTCTACAAGGCCAGCGCCTCCCGGCCGAAGTCGGACGGCAGCGGGCTCGGCCTGTCGATCGCCATGGAGAACGCGCACATCCACGGCGGGGACATCACCGCCGCCAATGCTGCGGAGGGCGGCGCGCTGTTCACGCTGCGGCTGCCGGTGGACGTGGGGAAGGTGATCGCCGGTGATGCGGGCACGGACGCGTAAGGCCCTGCCTGGCGCGGTGCTGGTGGTGTTGCTGACGTCCGCTGTGACGTCGGGCTGCGGGATCCGGGCGACGACGGTGCCGGTGGACGTCGGCGCGGCGCCGTCACGGGTGTCGTGCGACGTCCCGGTCGAGCAGAACGGCGTCCAGGGCTTCCGGGCGACGGTTGAACTGGTGTGCGGCTCGCAGCTGGTGGGCGTCGAGCGCGTGGTGCCGATACCGGAGAAGAAGCCCACCAAGGATCCGGCGTCGCTGGCGGCCCAGGCGCTGCTGGAGGCGCTGGAGCGGGAGCCGTCGGCGGAGGAGCGGGACGCCGGCTTCTCGACCGGGGTGCCGGACGGCCTGGCGGTCGCCCCGGCGCGGACCGGTGACCCGGCGGGCACCATCCGGCTCAGCCGCAAACCGGAGGACCTGCCGCCGGTGGCGTTGTCGCAGATCGTGTGCACGCTGGCGGAGAGCGAGGCCGTCTCGGCGGGGCCGGGGCCGGTCGTGCTGGGCGGCCCGGACGCGGATCCGCCGCGGGCGTGGGAGTGCACCGAAGCGGTCCGCTCCCGCCCGGAATCGGTCGCCACGCTGGGCGACGTGGTGCTCCCCTCGGCGTCCCCTTCCTGACGCGCCGCCCACACGTCGGTAGGCGCCGCCTACACGGGTCCGTACGCGCCGCCCACACGGGTCCGTACGCGCCGCCCACACGGTCCGTCCCTGAGGCCCTCCTGCCGGCGTCCCCGTCGGCTTTCCCCTCCCGGGGGCGGGGGTGTGCGGGCGTAGGCGGGGCCAGGGGCACCAGCCGGTGACCCGGACCGGCCCCGGATGCGGGGTGGGGGTGGGCCGGGGGTGGGAACCTGCGAGGAGAGGGGGCCCGTGCGCCGGTGCGGGTGCGTGGGGGGTGCTGTCTTTCAACGCCGCCGGTGGTGCCCCTCTTGTCGCAGGTTCCGACCACTGGTCGGTCGGCTCCCGTTTCCGGGGCCGGTCCGGGCCGGGGGGGCATGGGGGTGCCGCCTGGCTGCTGGCCGCCCTCGGGTGGTGGCTGGCCCCCTCTTTTCGCAGGTTCCGACCACTGACCGGTCGGCTCCCGTTTCCGGGGCCGGTCCGGGCCGGGGGCCCGTTTGTGCTGCCCTGCTGTCGGCGCGGCCGGGCCCTGGGGGCGGTACGTCCCGACTCGGCCGTCTGTGCGGATTGGCCCCCGGGGGCGGGGGTGGTGGGCGCGTAGGCGGGGGCCAGGGGCACCAGCCGGTGACCGGGACCGGCCCCGGATGCGGGGTCGGGGTGGGTCGGGGGTGGGAACCTGCGAGGAGAGGGGGCCCGTGCGTCGGTGCGGGTGCGTGGGGGTTGCTGTCTGTCAACGCCGCCGGTGGTGCCCCTCTTGTCGCAGGTTCCGACCACTGATGGGTCGGCTCCCGTTTCCGGGGCCGGTCCGGGCCGGGGGCATGGGGGTGCCGCCTGCCTGCTGGCCGCCCTCGGGTGGTGGTTGGTCCCCTCTTTTCGCAGGTTCCGACCACTGACCGGCCGGTTCCCGCTTCCGGGGCCGGTCCGGGTCGGGGGGCGTGGGGGTGCTGTCCTGCCTGTTGCGCCGCCCTGGGGTGGTGGTTGGCCCCCTCTTTTCGCAGGTTCCGTCCACTGGTCGGTCGGCTCCCGTTTCCGGGGCCGGTCCGGGCCGGGTCAGGGGCGTGGGGGGTGCCGTCCCGCCTTCTCCGCCCCCCGGGGTAGTGGCTTGGCCCCCTCTGCTCGCCGGAGATGGCAGCGGCCCCCCGAGACGGGTCTCGGGGGGCCGTGGGGCCGGAGCCCGGGCTCCGGCCTTGCGCACCCGGCGGACGGAGCCCGGTGCGCAGGAGGGGAAGCGGCGGCGTCGGGGCCGTGCCGGACGGAGGGTCAGATGCCGGCTGCCGCCGCGAGGTCCTTCTTGATCGCGTCCAGGACCTCCTGGCCGCGGGTGCGGGCCGCCGCCAGGTCAGGGGCGTCCGCGACCGGCACCACGACCTCCAGGTAGCACTTCAGCTTCGGCTCCGTACCCGACGGCCGCACGATCACGCGGGCCGCGTAGTCGCCCTCCAGGTAGTACCGCAGGCCGTCCGTCGGCGGCAGGGACGGCGTCCCCCGCGTCAGGTCCTCCGCCGAGGACACCCGCAGGCCCGCCAGCGCCACCGGCGGCTGCGCCCGCAGCTGCGCCATCGCCGAGGCGATGACCGACAGGTCCGAGACGCGCACCGACAGCTGGTCCGTGGCGTGCAGGCCGTGCTCGATCGCCAGGTCGTCCAGCAGGTCGGTCAGGGTCCGGCCCTGCTCCTTGAGCTCCGACGCCAGCTCCGCCACCAGCAGGGCCGCGGTGATGCCGTCCTTGTCCCGGACGCCCTCCGGGTCCACGCAGTAGCCGAGCGCCTCCTCGTAGCCGTAGCGCAGGCCCTCCACCCGGGCGATCCACTTGAAGCCGGTGAGGGTCTCCTCGTACCCGAGGCCCGCGGCCTGCGCGATCCGGCCCAGGAGGGAGGACGAGACGATGGACTCGGCGAAGACGCCCCGCGCGCCCTTGTGCACCAGGTGGGCCGCCAGCAGCGCGCCGACCTCGTCGCCCCGCAGCATCCGCCAGCCGCCCGCCGCCGCGTCGGGTACGGCCACCGCGCAGCGGTCCGCGTCCGGGTCGTTCGCGATCACGACGTCCGGGCCAACCTCGGCGGCCTTGGCGAAGGCCAGGTCCATCGCACCCGGCTCCTCCGGGTTCGGGAAGGCCACCGTCGGGAAGGCCGGGTCCGGCTCGGCCTGCTCGGCGACCAGCACCGGCTCCGGGAAGCCGTGCCGGGCGAAGGCCGCCAGGACGACGTCCTTGCCGACGCCGTGCATGGCCGTGTAGACGGTCCGCACGCCCCGGGCGGAGCCGGGGGTCAGCACGGCGTCCGTACGGGCCAGGTAGGCCTCCAGGACCTCGTCGCCGAGCTGCTCCCAGCCGGACTCCGGCCGCGGCACCGACGCGAGGGTGCTCACGCGGGCGATCTCGGCCGCGATCTCCACGTCCGCGGGGGACACGATCTGCGAGCCGTCGCCGAGGTAGACCTTGTAGCCGTTGTC
This sequence comes from Streptomyces sp. NPDC006326, assembly GCF_040612915.1. Lineage (NCBI taxonomy): Bacteria > Bacillati > Actinomycetota > Actinomycetes > Kitasatosporales > Streptomycetaceae > Streptomyces > Streptomyces sp. NPDC006326. The sequence goes on from NZ_JBEXRC010000001.1 coordinate 148,957, forward strand.
CCGCGGGGGGTTGTGGCTCGCGGTCACCTCGACGCCGGCGACGGCTCCCAGGTGCCGTATGGCGTACGCGAGGACGGGCGTCGGCAGGGGCCGGGGCAGGACGGCCGCACGGAGCCCGGCGCCGGTCATCACGGCGGCGGTGTCGCGGGCGAAGTCCGCCGACTTGTACCGCGCGTCGTAGCCGACGACGACCAGGCCGCCGGCGTGGCCCTGGGCCTTCAGGTAGGCCGCGAGGCCCGCCGCGGCACGGATGACCACCGAGCGGTTCATCCGCATCGGACCCGCGCCGATCTCGCCCCGCAGTCCGGCGGTGCCGAACTGGAGGGTGCCGGAGAAGCGGTCCGCGAGGGCGGCCGTGTCACCGGCCTCGATCAGCGCGGCCAGCTCCTGCGCCGTCTCCGGGTCGGGGTCCTCGGCCAGCCAGGCCTGGGCCCGTGCGATCAGGTCGTCCTGCACTTCCTGCACTACTTCCGCCTTACCTCTCGTACGGTCGCTCAGATACGGGCGAGAACCTGGGTCAGCAGCGTGCCCATGCGGGCGGCCGAGTCGCGGCCGGCCTGCAGCACCTCTTCGTGGTTCAGCGGCTCGCCGGACAGACCCGCCGCGAGGTTGGTGACCAGGGAGATGCCGAGCACCTCGGCGCCGGCCTCGCGGGCGGCGATGGCCTCCAGCACGGTGGACATGCCGACCAGGTCGGCGCCCATGACGCGGATCATGTTGATCTCGGCCGGGGTCTCGTAGTGCGGGCCGGGGAACTGCACGTACACGCCCTCTTCGAGGGTGGGGTCGATCTCCTTGCACATGGCGCGGAGCTTCGGCGAGTACAGGTCCGTCAGGTCCACGAAGTTCGCGCCGATGATCGGCGAGGCGGCCGTCAGGTTCAGGTGGTCGCTGATCAGGACCGGCTGGCCGGGCTTCATGCCCTCGCGCAGACCGCCGCAGCCGTTGGTCAGCACGACGGTCTTGCAGCCGGCGGCGACGGCGGTCCGCACACCGTGGGCGACGGCGGCGACGCCGCGGCCCTCGTAGTAGTGGGTCCGGCCGAGGAAGAGCAGCGCGCGCTTGTCGCCGATCTTGTACGAGCGGATCTTGCCGCCGTGGCCCTCGACGGCGGGGGGCGGGAAGCCGGGCAGCTCGGTCACGGGGAACTCGGCCTCGGGGGCGCCGAGCGCCTCTGCGGCAGGGGCCCAGCCGGAGCCCATGACGAGGGCGACATCGTGGGTCTCGGCGCCGGTCAGCTCACGCAGGCGGGCGGCCGCGGCGGCGGCGTCGGCGAAGGGGTCGGTAACAGATGCGTTCACGCTGACGAGCGTAACCGCTCTGAGCCTACGCGCGTAGATGGCGCAGCTCACGGTGTTCGGATCGTTGCCTTGTCGTTTCCGCCGAAACGTCCCCGATGGGCGGTGGGGCGCCTCGCGCGAGCGCGGCGAAGCCTCCGACGGGCCTCCGGTGTGCCTTCGGTGAAGCCCTCGGCGAGGACCTCAGCAGGGGCGCTTGCGGAGCTCCATCACGTAGTCGTGCGGGGCGCCCGCCGACTCGGCCGCGTCCGCGATCTCGCCGAGGTAGCGCGCCGAGGGCAGGCCGCCCTCGTAGCCGTTCAGCACGTAGCACCACGCGGCCTCTTCGCCGTCGAGGGTGTGCACGCGGATCCGCATCCGGCGGTAGATGTCGAGGCCGACGCCCTCCCACCGGTCCATGGAGTCCTCGTCCAGCGGCGCGATGTCGTACAGGGCGACGAAGACCTGGTGGCGCGGGGCCTCGACGACCGTCGCGAGGGCGCCCTCCCAGCCCATCTGCTCGCCGCCGAAGGTCAGCCGCCAGTCGTTGATCCAGCCCGTTCCGCGCAGCGGCGAATGCGGGGCGCGGCGCGTCATCAGCCGCGGGTCGAGGTTGCCGGCGTACGCGGCGTAGAGCGACATGAGGTCGAGGGTACGGGAGGGGCGGCGATGGCGGCGTGCCCCGGGGGTCCCCCCGGATGAAGTACGGCGGGCCGGACCGGGGGAGAAGCACCTTGAAGCGTGCGGGACAATGGAGCACGGAATGCATCCCCCGGGGAGACCCCCCGGAAGCCCCGGCCGGGGCGGCAGCCGGCCGGGTAGACGTGAGGCGGAGTTTTCGTGACCCGGATCGTGATCATCGGCGGCGGACCCGGCGGGTATGAGGCGGCCCTGGTAGGGGCCCAGCTCGGCGCGGAGGTGACTCTCGTCGACTGCGACGGCCTCGGTGGCGCCTCGGTCCTCACCGACTGCGTACCCTCCAAGACACTCATCGCGACCGCCGAGGTCATGACGACCTTCGACTCGTCGTACGAGGAGCTCGGCATCGTCGTCGCCGACGACACCCCGCCCCTGGAGCAGGCCGCGCGGGTCGTGGGCGTCGACCTCGGCAAGGTCAACCGGCGCGTCAAGCGCCTCGCGCTCGCCCAGTCGCACGACATCACCGCCTCCGTCACGCGGGCCGGTGCGCGCGTCGTGCGCGGCCGCGGCAAGCTCGGCGGCCCGCAGGGCATCGACGGCACGCGCGACGTCATCGTCACCGCCGCCGACGGCACCGAGACCATCCTCACCGCCGACGCCGTGCTGATCGCGACCGGCGGCCACCCGCGCGAGATCCCGGACGCGATGCCCGACGGGGAGCGCATCCTGAACTGGACGCAGGTCTACGACCTGGAGGAGCTCCCCGAGGAGCTGATCGTGGTCGGCTCCGGTGTCACCGGTGCCGAGTTCGCGGGCGCCTACCAGGCGCTCGGGTCCCGGGTCACGCTGGTGTCCTCCCGCGACCGCGTGCTGCCCGGTGAGGACCCGGACGCCGCCGCCGTCCTGGAGGACGTCTTCCGCCGCCGCGGCATGAACGTGATCGGGCGCTCCCGCGCCGAGTCCGCCAAGCGGGTGGGCGACCGGGTCGAGGTCACCCTCTCCGACGGCCGGGTCATCGGCGGCACGCACTGCCTGATGGCGGTCGGCGCGGTGCCCAACACCCAGGGCATGAACCTGGAGGAGTCCGGGGTCCGCCTGAAGGACTCCGGCCACATCTGGACCGACAAGGTCTCCCGTACGTCGGCGCCGGGCGTGTACGCGGCCGGCGACGTCACCGGGGTCTTCGCGCTCGCGTCCGTCGCCGCCATGCAGGGCCGCATCGCGATGTACCACTTCCTCGGCGACGCGGTGGCCCCGCTGAACCTGAAGACGGTCTCGTCGAACGTCTTCACCGACCCCGAGATCGCCACCGTCGGCTACACGCAGGCCGACGTGGACGCGGGCAAGATCGACGCCCGGGTGGTGAAGCTCCCGCTGCTGCGCAACCCGCGGGCCAAGATGCAGGGCATCCGGGACGGCTTCGTGAAGCTGTTCTGCCGTCCGGGCACGGGCATCGTGGTGGGCGGCGTGGTCGTGTCGCCGCGCGCCAGCGAGCTCATCCACCCCATCTCGATCGCCGTTGACAACAACCTGACGGTCGAGCAGATCGCAAACGCGTTCACCGTGTACCCCTCGCTGTCCGGTTCGATCGCCGAGGTGGCACGGCAGTTGCACACGCGGAAGGCGGGCGTCGAGGCGTAAGGGCGGCAACGCCCGCCTCCCACATGGGAGTTGGGGCGGGGTGCGGGGTGCGGGGGCCGGTGTTCACCTGACCGACGGGCCGCGTATACCACTACTCACCCCGCCTTATGGACAACTTCGGTATTCCGGTGCAAGGAGCTGAAAGCAGACGGTCGCCCGGGTTACTGTCAGTTTCGTGTTCGCTGCAGAACGTCGCCAATTGATTCTCGAAATGGTGCGGGCCAACGGAGCGGTGTCGCTCCGGGAGCTCGCCCGCGTCGTCCAGACCTCCGAAGTGACCGTACGGCGGGACGTGCGGGCACTGGAGGCAGAAGGACTCCTCGACCGCCGGCACGGCGGTGCGGTCTTGCCGGGCGGTTTCACGCGGGAGTCCGGGTTTCCGCAAAAGTCCCATCTCGCGACGGCGGAGAAGACCGCCATCGCCGATGTCGCGGCCGGCCTCGTCGAAGAAGGCGAGGCCGTCGTCGTCGGCGCGGGCACCACGACCCAGGAGCTGGCCCGTCGGCTCGCCCGGGTGCCCGGACTGACCGTCGTCACCAACTCCCTCCTGGTCGCGCAGGCACTGGCCCACGCCAACCGGGTGGAGGTCGTCATGACCGGCGGGACCCTGCGGGGCTCCAACTACGCGCTGGTCGGCAGCGGAGCCGAGCAGTCCCTCCAGGGGCTGCGGGTCTCGCGGGCCTTCCTCTCGGGGAGCGGTCTGACCGCCGAGCGCGGGCTGTCCACGTCCAACATGCTGTCCGCGAGCGTGGACCGCGCGCTGGTCCAGGCGGCGGCCGAGGTGGTGGTCCTGGCCGACCACACGAAGCTCGGCACCGACACCATGTTCCAGACCGTGCCGACGGACGTGATGACGCGGCTGGTCACGGACGAGCCGCCGGCGCACGACGACCGGGCCGCGACGGAGCTCCAGGCGCTGGCGGACCAGGGCGTGCAGATCACGGTGGCGGGGGCGGTGGCCTCCGGCGGCGGTGACGGCATGGTCGGACGCCGCCCACGCCGCGAGTCACCGCTGCCGGTGCAACGCCGCGGCGGCCCGACGGCGCAACTCCGCAGCGCCCCCGCCACCATGCTGGACCAGCCCCCCACGGACCGCCCCCGAGTGGCCGACCTCCGACGCCGCTGAGGCGGGGCGGGGGCGGGGGCGGCTTGACCTGACCTCCGGCCTGGGGGGTGGCCGGGCCGGTTGCCGGGTGGTGCCTGGCTGCCTGGTGGCCTGGCGTGCGCGGCTTGGTGGCCCGGCGTGTTGTCCGGCCGGTCTGTTGTGCCCGGCTCGACCGGTACGCCCGGCTGTCCGGCAGCCGGCGTGTGTCCTGGTTCGCCTGTTCGGCGGCTGCCCGTTGTGCCCGGCATGCCGAGGGCCCGACGGCCCGTTGTGCGGGGCCGGGTGCGTGCCCCGTCCGGAACGGGCGAGGCCCGGAACCCCCCTCGGGGGGCCCGGGCCTCGGAGGTGGGGCGGGGGTCAGTCCTTGATCTCGCAGATCGTCGCGCCCGACGTGAGGCTCGCGCCGACCTCCGCCGTCAGGCCCACGATCGTGCCCGTGCGGTGGGCGTTCAGGGGCTGTTCCATCTTCATGGCCTCCAGGACGACGACCAGGTCGCCCTCGTTGACCTGCTGGCCCTCCTCGACCGCGACCTTGACGATCGTGCCCTGCATCGGGGACGCCAGGGTGTCGCCGGAGGCGGCCGGGCCGGACTTCTTCGCCGCGCGGCGCTTCGGCTTCGCGCCGCCCGCCGCCGCCGTGCGGGCCAGGGTCATGCCCAGCGAGGACGGGAGGGAGACCTCCAGGCGCTTGCCGCCGACCTCGACGACCACCGTCTCGCGGCCCGGCTCCTCGTCGACGTCCTCGGCCGCGGGGGCCGAGAAGGCGGGGATCTCGTTGACGAACTCCGTCTCGATCCAGCGGGTGTGGACCGTGAACGGGGTGCCGTCCGTGGGGGCGAACGCCGGGTCGGTCACCACCGCGCGGTGGAACGGGATGGCCGTGGCCATGCCCTCGACCTCGAACTCGGCGAGCGCGCGCGCCGCGCGCTGCAGCGCCTGCTCGCGGGTGGCGCCGGTGACGATCAGCTTGGCCAGGAGCGAGTCCCAGGCCGGGCCGATGACCGAGCCGGACTCGACGCCCGCGTCCAGGCGGACGCCCGGGCCGCTCGGCGGGGCGAACTTCGTCACCGTGCCGGGGGCCGGGAGGAAGTTGCGGCCCGGGTCCTCGCCGTTGATGCGGAACTCGAACGAGTGACCCCGCATCGCCGGGTCGCCGTAGCCGAGCTCCTCGCCGTCGGCGATGCGGAACATCTCGCGCACCAGGTCGATGCCGGTGACCTCTTCGGTGACCGGGTGCTCGACCTGGAGACGGGTGTTGACCTCCAGGAAGGAGATCGTCCCGTCGGTGCCGACCAGGAACTCGACCGTGCCGGCGCCGACGTAGCCGGCCTCCTTCAGGATCGCCTTCGAGGCGGCGTACAGCTCCGCGTTCTGCGCCTCGGAGAGGAACGGCGCGGGCGCCTCCTCCACCAGCTTCTGGTGGCGGCGCTGGAGCGAGCAGTCACGGGTGGACACGACGACCACGTTGCCGTGGGTGTCGGCCAGGCACTGGGTCTCGACGTGGCGCGGCTTGTCGAGGTAGCGCTCGACGAAGCACTCGCCGCGCCCGAAGGCGGCGACGGCCTCGCGCACGGCGGAGTCGTAGAGCTCCGGCACCTCCTCCAGGGTGCGGGCGACCTTCAGGCCGCGGCCGCCACCGCCGAAGGCGGCCTTGATCGCGATCGGCAGGCCGTGCTCCTTGGCGAAGGCGACGACCTCCTCGGCCCCCGAGACCGGGTCCGGCGTACCGGCGACCAGCGGGGCGCCGGCGCGCTGCGCGATGTGCCGGGCGGCGACCTTGTCGCCGAGGTCCCGGATGGCCTGCGGCGGCGGGCCGATCCAGGTCAGGCCCGCGTCGATGACGGCCTGCGCGAAGTCGGCGTTCTCGGAGAGGAAGCCGTATCCGGGGTGGATGGCGTCCGCGCCGGAGTCGGCGGCGGCCTGCAGGACCTTGGAGATGTCCAGGTAGCTGGCGGCCGGGGTGTCACCGCCCAACGCGAAAGCTTCGTCGGCCGCGCGGACATGCAGAGCGTCCCGGTCCGGATCGGCGTAGACGGCTACGCTTGCGATTCCGGCATCCCGGCAGGCCCGAGCAACGCGGACAGCGATTTCGCCACGGTTGGCGATGAGCACCTTGCGCACGATGGCTCCCTCCTTGAAACAAGCTGAGTTTAGGGACAGCCCACACGGCCTTTCGACCCTTATCCAGAGGTGACCTTGCCCACACGGAGTGTGATTCGAGTCCACCTTGAGCCGGAAAGGCCTTGTGGTGCCCCAGGTCAGGGGGATCCCCGACTGCACAGTAACCCCGTGAGACATACGAGGTCTCTGTCCGCCGGGTCAGCCGCCCCGGGTGATTCTTTGTCGAGTCCCTACGAACGGCCCATGTTTTCTTTGCTTGATCGCCTTCCGCTCGGCGTGTCCCCGTAACGATGCGGCCCGACCCCTTGTCCGCACGTTTACCCGTTAGTAGCCTCCAGGCGTCGAACAGGCTTGTGCTTGTGAGGGGTGGTGTGCGGGGTGGGGAGTGTCGTGCTGCGCAGACTCGTGGCCGCCGCGGCGGCGCTCGTGATCGCGGCGGAGGCCGTGCTGCTCGTCTTCGTCCACATCGTCCTCGGCCGGACCACGCAGAACCAGTCGATGTCCGTCGCCGGCATGGACCCCGATGTCATGTCCGCAACAACGTACGCCATGGGGGCCGGCATCGGCGCCTTCCTCCTGCTGTGCTCCGCGCTCCTGGCCCACGCCGCCCTGCGCGACCGGGCCCCGGGCCGCTTCGCCCGCATCGTCCTCATCACCGCCGCCGTCACGCACGGGCTGCTCGGCGCCCTCGCCGTCGGCCTGGTCGGCTGGGGCGCCTTCGCGGCGATGATGCTGATCCTGTGCCTGCTCGTGCTGACCCTGACGCTCTACGCGGCCCAGAGCGGCCCTGAGGCGGATCTCCAGGAGCTCAGGCCCACAAGTCCGTGATGGACACGCCCAGTTCCCCCAGCAGGGAGCGCAGCAGCGGCATCGACAGCCCGATGACGTTGCCGTGATCGCCGTCGATGCCCTCGATGAAGGGTGCCGACAGCCCGTCCAGGGTGAACGCCCCCGCCACGTGCAGCGGCTCGCCGCTCGCCACGTACGCGGCCACCTCCGCGTCCGTCGGCTCGCCGAAGCGGACCGTCGTGGAGGCCGTGGCCGAGACCTGGCGCCCGGTCGCCGTGTCGATCACGCAGTGCCCGGTGCGCAGCACCCCGGCCCGCCCGCGCATGGCCTTCCAGCGGGCGGTCGCCTCCTCGGCGTCCGCCGGCTTGCCCAGCGCCTCGCCGTCCAGCTCCAGCACCGAGTCGCAGCCGATCACGAGGGCCCCCGCCGCCTCGTCCTGGGCCGCCACCACGTCGGCCTTGGCCTCGGCGAGGGCCAGGGCCAGTTCGGCAGGCGTCTCCGCGCTGAGCGCGTCCTCGTCGAAGTGGCTGACGATCACGTGCGGAGCGAGCCCGGCCTGCCGGAGCAGGTTCAGCCGGGCGGGGGAGGCAGAGGCGAGCACCAGGGCGCGGGCGCGGGGTTCGGCAGTCATGTCCGCCATCGTAGGCGCGGCCCCGCACCCCGCGGCACGGCCGGACGCCCGGCCCGCGGCCCGGCCCGCGCCGCCGCACGCCCCGGACGTCCGCTAGAAGCCCACGCCCAGGACGTACACGACCACCAGCATCGCGAGGGCGACCACCACGGTCATCCGCCGGAGCATCGCCTGCGCGTCGCGCATGTCCTCGGGCGGCTCGTTCTTCGGGTCTGACCAGAGCATGCCCCGATCCTGGCCCCGGGCACCGCAGTGGCGCCTGAGTACGGGTACTCAGGCGCCACCCCCGGTTCACGCCATCTTTGCGCCCGGGCCGTCTAGCCGGGCCAGTACGTACGGGCCCACGCCCGCGGCCCCGGCTGCGGCAGCGTGCGCCGCGCGACCCGGGACGGCGCCGCCCACGCGTCCGCCACCCGCTGCGCGTCCGGCGGCGCCGAGGCCAGCGCCGCCGCGCGCGCTTGGACCACCGCCAGTGCGGCGGCCAGCTCCTCGGGGGTCGGGTTCCCCTTGACGACCTTGATCACCACAGGACTGACCTCCTAGAGGGGGATGTTGCCGTGCTTCTTCGGGGGCAGGGACTCCCGCTTGGTGCGCAGCTGACGCAGCCCCTTGACCACGTGCGCCCGTGTCTCGGACGGCATGGCCACCGCGTCGATGTAGCCGCGCTCGGCGGCCGTGTACGGGTTGAGGAGGGTGTCCTCGTACTCGGCGATGAGCCGCGCCCGGGTCTCCTCGGCGTTGCCCGCCTCCTCCGCCTCCGCGATGGCGCGGCGGTGCAGGATGTTCACCGCGCCCTGGGCGCCCATGACGGCGATCTGCGCGGTCGGCCAGGCCAGGTTCAGGTCCGCGCCGAGGTGCTTGGAGCCCATGACGTCGTACGCGCCGCCGAAGGCCTTGCGGGTGATGACGGTGATCAGGGGGACGGTGGCCTCGGCGTAGGCGTAGATCAGCTTGGCGCCGCGCCGGATGATTCCGTTGTACTCCTGGTCGGTGCCCGGCAGGAAGCCCGGTACGTCCACGAACGTGAGCACCGGGACGTTGAAGGCGTCGCAGGTCCGCACGAAGCGCGCCGCCTTCTCCGAGGCGTTGATGTCCAGGCAGCCGGCGAACTGCATCGGCTGGTTGGCGACGATGCCCACGGGGTGGCCCTCGACCCGGCCGAAGCCGGTGAGGATGTTCGGTGCGAACAGCGACTGCGTCTCCAGGAACTCCCCGTCGTCGAGCACGTGCTCGATCACGGTGTGCATGTCGTACGGCTGGTTCGCGCTGTCCGGGATCAGTACGTCGAGCTCGCGGTCGGCGTCGGAGACCTCGGTGTCCGCCTCCTCCGGGAAGGCGGGCGGCTCGGAGAGGTTGTTCGACGGCAGGTACGCCAGCAGGGACTTGACGTACTCGATGGCGTCCTTCTCGTCCCCGGCCATGTGGTGGGCCACGCCCGAGGTGGAGTTGTGGGTGCGGGCGCCGCCCAGCTCCTCGAAGCCCACGTCCTCGCCGGTGACCGTCTTGATGACGTCCGGACCGGTGATGAACATGTGCGAGGTCTGGTCGACCATCACGGTGAAGTCGGTGATGGCGGGGGAGTACACGGCGCCGCCGGCGCAGGGGCCGACGATCAGGCTGATCTGCGGGATCACCCCGGAGGCGTGCACGTTCCGGCGGAAGATCTCGCCGTACATGCCCAGCGCGCTGACGCCCTCCTGGATGCGGGCGCCGCCGGAGTCGTTGATGCCGACGAGCGGGCAGCCGGTCTTCAGCGCGAAGTCCATGACCTTCATGATCTTCTGGCCGTAGACCTCGCCCAGGGCGCCGCCGAAGACGGTGAAGTCCTGCGAGAACACGGCCACCGGACGGCCGTCCACCGTGCCGTAGCCGGTGACGACGCCGTCGCCGTAGGGGCGGGTCTTCTCCAGCCCGAAGTTGGTCGACCGGTGCCGGGCGAACTCGTCGAGCTCGACGAACGAGCCCTCGTCCAACAGCAGGGCGACCCGCTCACGCGCCGTCAGCTTCCCCTTGGCGTGCTGCTTCTCCACCGCCCGCGCGGACCCGGCGTGGGTGGCTTCGTCGATGCGGCGCTGCAGGTCCGCGATCTTGCCCGCGGTCGTGTGCATGTCGATCGGCTCTGAGGGTTGTGACATCGGGGTCGCGGCTCCCTGTGTGGTGTCAACTGCCAGGTCAATTGATTGACTACTGCTGGCTACTGGTGCGTAGCGTATCGGCGGGCATGGCGCTCGGCAGTGCGGCGTTTGACACACCTAATCTGGGTTGCATGACGCCATCAGATGCATCAGGAGCAGCTGCCCCCGGACCCTCCGCGGACCGCTGGTCGAGCCTGGAACGGCCGCCGCTGAACGCCGCCGCCCTGCAGCGGTCCCTGGTCACCGGGGAAGGGCTGTGGTCCTCCGTGGAGGTGGTCACCGCCACCGGGTCCACCAACACCGATCTCGCCGCCCGGGCCGGGGAGCTCCCCGAGGGGGCCGTGCTCGTCGCCGAGGAGCAGACCGCCGGGCGCGGGCGCCTCGACCGCAGCTGGGTCGCCCCGCCGCGGTCCGGGCTGTTCTTCTCCGTGCTGCTGAAGCCGGGCGGCACCGTCCCGCAGGAGCGGTGGGGCTGGCTGACCCTGCTGGCCGGCGTGGCCGTCACCACCGGGCTGTCCCGGGGCGCCGGGGTGGACACCGCCCTCAAATGGCCCAACGACCTGCTGGTCAGCGTCGGGGGCGCCGAGCGCAAGACGGGCGGCATCCTCGCGGAGCGGGTGGCCGACGGCGTGGTCCTCGGCATCGGGCTGAACGTGTCCCTGACCGCGGAGGAGCTGCCGGTGCCGGAGGCCGGGTCCCTGCTGCTGGCCAAGGCGGCGGTGACGGACCGGGAGCCGCTGCTGAAGGCCGTGCTGCGCTCCCTGGAGCAGTGGTACGGGGACTGGCGGGCCGCGGGCGGCGACCCGGCCGCCAGCGGCCTGCAGGAGGCGTACGCGACGCACTGCGCCACCCTCGGCCGCCACGTCCGGGCCGAGCTGCCCGGGGGCCGCACCCTCACCGGGACGGCCGAAGCGGTCGACACGGACGGCCGCCTGGTCATCCGCACCGCCGAGGACGCCCACGAGGCGGTGGGCGCGGGCGACGTGGTCCACCTGCGCTCGGTGCACTAGCCGCCTCCCGTTCCACTGCCGCGCGGCGGGCTTCCCCGTGGTGAAGCCCGCACGGGCAGTGAGCCGAGGGGGCGCGCCCGTGCACGCGGGCCCGAGCGCCCCGGAGGCGAGCGAGCCCCGGACAGAAGGAGTGAGCTACGGCACACCTGCCGTATGGTTTAGGCGATCCCGGTGCTCGCGGTGATCACCCGGTTCGGCAGGGCAGTGCGCACGGAATGGACAGGAGGCGGCCCTTGACCGTCGACGACCCTACGTCCGGCGCGTCCCCCTCCGGGTCTCCCGGCCCGGGCACTCCCATCGGGCGCGACCAGCACACCCCTCTCCACGAGGTCGACCACACCGTCCAGCCGACGGCGGACCCGCTCGCCATCCGGCTGGAGCAGCTGATCCTGGGTGCCGAGCGCCGGTACACCCCGTTCCAGGCGGCCCGCAGCGCCGGGGTGTCGATGGAGCTCGCCTCGCGCTTCTGGCGGGCCATGGGCTTCGCGGACATCGGCCAGGCCAAGGCCCTCACCGAGGCGGACGTACTGGCGCTGCGCCGGCTCGCCGGCCTGGTGGAGGCGGGGCTGCTGAGCGAGCCGATGGCGGTACAGGTGGCGCGTTCCACGGGGCAGACCACCGCCCGGCTGGCCGAATGGCAGATCGACTCCTTCCTGGAGGGGCTGACGGAGCCGCCGGAGCCGGGGATGACCCGTACGGAGGTCACGTACCCGCTGGTCGAGCTGCTGCTGCCGGAGCTGGAGGAGTTCCTCGTCTACGTGTGGCGCCGGCAGCTGGCGGCGGCCACCGGCCGGGTGGTGCAGGTCGCCGACGACGAGGAGATGGTCGACCGGCGGCTCGCGGTGGGTTTCGCGGACCTGGTGGGCTTCACCCGGCTGACGCGGCGGCTGGAGGAGGAGGAGCTCGGTGAGCTCGTCGAGTCCTTCGAGACCACCTCGGCCGACCTGGTGGCCGCGCACGGCGGGCGGCTGATCAAGACGCTCGGCGACGAGGTCCTGTACGCCGCCGACGACGCGGCCACGGCGGCGGAGATCGCGCTGCGGCTGATCGAGACGATGGAGGCCGATCCGCAGATGCCGGAGCTGCGGGTCGGGATAGCGTTCGGGACCGTGACGACCCGGATGGGCGATGTCTTCGGGACCACGGTGAACCTGGCGAGCCGGCTGACCTCGATAGCGCCGAAGGACGCGGTGCTGGTGGACGGGGCGATGGCGGAGGAACTCGGCCGTACGGGCGCCGCGCCGGTCTCGGAGAAGGAGGCCGAGGCCGAGGAGGGCGGCGGTGCGTACCGCTTCGCGCTCCAGCCGATGTGGCAGCGGCCGGTGCGTGGCCTGGGGGTCGTGGAGCCCTGGTCGCTGACGCGGCGGAAGCCTAAGATCCCGGGATAACGTTCGTTAACCGGGAGGGTCCAGTGTCGGTGGAGTCGGAGTTCGTCAGCGTACGTCGGCATGGCGACGACGGGGTCGTGGAGCTGGTCCTGGACCGGCCGAAGGCCATGAACGCGGTGTCGACGGACATGGCGCGGGCCATCGGCGCCGCCTGCGCGGAGCTGTCGGCGGACCCGTCGGTACGGGTGGTGGTGCTGTCCTCCACCGCCGAGCGGGCCTTCTGCGTCGGGGCCGACCTCAAGGAGCGCAACTCCCTCTCGGACGCCGAGCTGGTCCGCCAGCGGCCGACGACGCGGGGGGCGTACGGCGGCGTCCTGGAGCTGCCCGTGCCGACGATCGCGGCGGTGCACGGCTTCGCGCTGGGCGGCGGCTTCGAGCTGGCCCTGGCCTGCGACGTGATCGTGGCCGACGAGACGGCGGTGGTGGGCCTGCCCGAGGTGTCGGTGGGCGTGATCCCGGGCGGCGGCGGCACGCAGCTGCTGCCGCGGCGGGTGGGCGCGGCCCGCGCGGCCGAGCTGATCTTCACGGCCCGGCGGGTGGAGGCGGCGGAGGCCCTGTCCCTCGGCCTGGTCGACTCGGTGGTGCCGGCCGGGCAGGACCGCGACGAGGCGCTGGCGCTGGCCGCGCGGATGGCGGCCAACTCGCCGGTCGGGCTGCGGGCCGCCAAGCGGGCGCTGCGGCTGGGGCACGGGATGGACCTGGCGGCCGGCCTGGAGATCGAGGACGCGGCGTGGCGGACGGTGGCCTTCTCGGGGGACCGGGCGGAGGGCGTGGCCGCCTTCAACGAGAAGCGCAAGCCGAACTGGCCCGGGGTGTAGCCCGGACCACCGCCGGGCGGCTCCCGTGGGCGGCGGGAGCCGGACACCCCTGATGCCGCAGTCGGGCGTCACCGAACCGGACATATGTCCCTAGGCTGGGGTGATGGGAGTCGACGGGCGGCTGCGAGCCGTCGTGGGCCTTGCGCAGGCCATGGCCGCCGCGTGCGCGCCGCGGGACAGCGTGCGGGCGGCCGCCCGGGGTGCGCGCCTGGCGATGGACGGGTCCTTCGCCGCGATCTCCGCCTGGGAGCGGGAGCGGGGCCGGCTGCGGGTCCTCGTCAACGAGGGCGGGCGGCGGCCGGGGGAGGAGGAGTTCCCCGAGGACGAGTCGTACCCCGTCCACGACTTCCCGGAGATCACCGAGTTCCTGCACGAGCGGTGGGCCGGCGGCGGCGGTCCCCACGCCTGGGTCGAGAACGCCGGCGCCGGCCGCCCGGGCCGGCGCGGTGAGGCCCTGTGCCGGCGGGGCCGCGGCAGCTGCGTGGTCGCGCCGATCGTGCTCAGCGGGCGGGCCTGGGGCGAGCTGTACGTGGCCCGGGACGAGGGGCTGCCCGACTTCGACGAGGACGACGCCGAGTTCGCGACCGTCCTCGCCGCGGTCGTGGCCGCCGGGTTGGCCCAGAGCGACCGGCTGGAGGAGGCCCGGCGGCTCGCCTTCACCGATCCGCTGACCGGGCTCGCCAACCGCCGGGCGGTGGACATGCGGCTCGACGAGGCCCTGGAGGAGCACCGGCGCACCGGGATCGCGGTGAGCCTCGTGGTGTGCGACCTGAACGGGCTGAAGAAGGTCAACGACACCCTCGGGCACGCCATGGGCGACCGGCTGCTGGAGCGGTTCGGGTCGGTGCTCAGCCTCTGCGGGGCCATGCTGCCCGGCGCGCTCGTGGCCCGCCTCGGCGGTGACGAGTTCTGCCTGGTGAGCGCGGGGCCCGAGGCCGACGAGGTGGTCCGGGTGGCCGATGAGCTCTGCCTGCGGGCCGCCGGGCTGGAGCTCGGGGAGGGCGTCGCCTGCGGGGTGGCCTCGACGGGGGACCCGATCGGGCCGGTGACCTCCTCGCGGCGGCTGTTCCGGCTGGCCGACGCCGCCCAGTACAAGGCGAAGGCCGCCCGTTCGCCGGGGCCCGTCGTCGCCGGGCGGGACACCGCCGTGGTCCGGCTGGCCGATGCCGCCCAGCAGGAGGCGCCCGGGGAGCGGCGGCGCTTCCGGGGGCGGGCGTAGCGGATGCCCGGGTCGGAGCGCGAAGGCGTAAGGGTCCCTCGTGAAAGTCGCTAGTGACATGAAGCGATTCAGTCCGTAGGGTGCTGAATATGGATATGCACACTGTCGTGGTGGGGACGTCCGGGACCACTGCCGAGGACGTCATCGCCGTAGCCCGCGGCAACGCGCGCGTCGAGCTGTCCGGGGAGGCGCTCGACGCCCTCGCCCGTGCCCGCGAGATCGTCGATGCCCTCGCCGCCAAGCCCGAACCCGTCTACGGGGTGTCCACCGGGTTCGGCGCCCTCGCCTCCCGGCACATCAGCCCCGAGCTGCGCGCGCAGCTCCAGCGCAACATCGTCCGCTCGCACGCCGCCGGCATGGGCCCGCGCGTGGAGCGCGAGGTCGTGCGCGCCCTGATGTTCCTGCGGCTGAAGACCGTCGCCTCCGGCCACACCGGTGTCCGGCCGTCCGTCGCCCAGGCGATGGCCGACATGCTCAATGCGGGCATCACGCCCGTCGTGCACGAGTACGGCTCCCTCGGCTGCTCCGGCGACCTGGCGCCGCTCTCCCACTGCGCCCTCGCCCTCATGGGCGAAGGGGACGCCGAGGGCCCCGACGGGGTCGTCCGGCCCGCCGGCGAGCTGCTCGCCGAGGCCGGGATCGAGCCGGTCGAACTTCGCGAGAAGGAGGGCCTGGCCCTCCTCAACGGCACCGACGGCATGCTCGGCATGCTGATCATGGCCCTCGCCGACCTCGGCAGGCTCTACACCTCCGCCGACATCACCGCCGCGCTGACGCTGGAGGCCCTGCTCGGCACCGAGAAGGTCCTCGCGCCCGAGCTGCACGCCATCCGCCCGCACCCCGGCCAGGGCGCCTCCGCCGCTAACATGGCCGCCGTCCTGGAGGGCTCCGGGCTGGTCCGCCACTACCAGGAGGAGACCGCCCCGCGCGTGCAGGACGCCTACTCGGTGCGGTGCGCCCCGCAGGTCGCCGGCGCGGGCCGCGACACCATGGCGCACGCCGCCCTGGTGGCCTCGCGGGAGCTGGCCTCGGCCGTCGACAACCCGGTGGTGCTGCCCGACGGGCGCGTGGAGTCCAACGGGAACTTCCACGGCGCGCCGGTCGCGTACGTCCTGGACTTCCTGGCCATCGCCGCCGCCGACCTGGGCTCGATCGCCGAGCGCCGCACGGACCGCCTCCTCGACAAGAACCGCTCGCACGGGCTGCCGCCCTTCCTCGCCGAGGACGCGGGCGTCGACTCCGGGCTGATGATCGCCCAGTACACGCAGGCCGCCCTGGTCAGCGAGATGAAGCGGCTGGCCGTTCCGGCCTCCGCCGACTCGATCCCCTCCTCCGCCATGCAGGAGGACCACGTCTCGATGGGCTGGTCGGCCGCGCGCAAGCTCCGTACGGCCATCGACAACCTCACCCGGATCATCGCCATCGAGCTGTACGCGGCCACCCGGGCCATAGAGCTGCGCCACGGCCTCACCCCGGCCCCGGCCAGCCGGGCCGCCATCGCGGCGGCGCGCGCGGCCGGTGTGGCGGGCCCCGGGCCGGATCGTTTCCTCGCCCCCGACCTGGCCGCCGCCGACGCGTTCGTCCGTACGGGCGGGCTGGTCGCCGCGGTGGAGCCGGTGACGGGCCCGCTCGCCTGAGGCCGTCGGCCGCCGGCGGGACACGCGCAAGGGGCCGCCCCCGGAAATCGATCCCGGGGGCGGCCCCTTGCGCGTGCGCGGACGCCGTCAGGCGGTGCGGGAGCGGCGTACGGAGTAGGTGACGAAGCCGGCCCCGAGGCCCAGGCAGAGCGTGCCGCCCAGCAGGTACGGGGTGGTGTCGATGCCGCCGGTGTCCGCGAGGGCCAGGGAGGCCTGCCCGGCGGTCTGCGGGTCGGCGCCCCGGCCCGCGCCGGGGCCGGCCTGGGGGTCCGCCTGCGCGTCCGCGTGGGAGAGCGCGGTCACCGTCCCGGCGGCGGCCGCGTTCGCCGGCTCGGGAGCGCCGGAACCGGACCCCGCGGCCCAGGGCGCGGTGGCGTTCGCCGACGGGACGAACCAGAGGGCGGCGAGGAGGGTGGTCGCTCCGAGAGCGGTGAGCAGCGGTCGGCGTGCGGACACGGGGCGATCCCCCTTGCGGAAGCAGCGAATTGGCCGTGTGCGGTGATGCTACGGACAAGGGCGGGTCGTGGGAAAGTCGGGGCCTGCGCGGGCTTACGCTCCGTCGTATGAACCCTTCTGACACATCACGGTACGTACGGCTTCGGGTGGATTTGGTGCTGGAAGTACCGGATTCCGAGGCGCTCACCGCAGCCGCGCTCGCGCACATCGACGCCGACGAATTCATGCCGGACGAGGAGCGCGGCCACGCCGAGACCGCCGTCCGCGAGGACGAGTCGGAGGCCCTCGCCTACCTCGTCGACCCCACTGACCTGGTCGTCGAGATCCCCGGCGTGGAGCTGGCCCAGGCCTCCTGGAGCAGCGAGCCCGTCGAATACGACCCCGAGTCCATGGAGTGGGACATGGACGAGGAAGATGGGGACTTCGACGAAGAGACAGCCGACAACGCCTGACCGTGGGGTTGCCCACATCCGAACGGATGTGGAACCGATCCGGGCCTTCAACGCGTTGACTGGTGTGCGAGGCAGGGGGCCTGTCCCCCTGCCCCGAGGCTCGGGGGTTCAGGCAACGATGGAGTGGCGTGTGAGGACGGACAGCAAGCGGCGGAGAAGGTCACTGGTGGCCATATCCGCCGTTCTCGGTGGCGTACTGGTGCTCTCGGCCTGCAACGGCGGAGGGGACGACAAGCCCAAGGGCGACGGGGACGCGACGAGCAAGTCCCAGTCGGACGTGGACGCGGCGGCGGCCAAGGACGCCTCCAAGGCCAAGATCACGATCACGCCCAAGGACGGCGCCACCAACGTCGGGCTGAACGACGCCACGAACGTCGCCGTCAGTGACGGCACGCTCACCTCGGTGGAGCTGAAGACCTCCGAGGGCACCGCGGTGCCCGGCAAGATAGCCGCCGACGGCAAGAGCTGGAAGCCCGAGGGCGCCCTCAAGCGCTCCACGAAGTACGCCCTGGCGGCGACGGCGAAGGACGCGGACGGCAAGGAGGCGCACGAGAACGCCTCGTTCACCACCGTCTCCCCGGAGAACAGCTTCGTCGGCTCGTTCATACCCGACGACGGCCAGACCGTCGGCGTGGGCATGCCGGTCTCGATCACCTTCAACAAGCCGATCAAGGACCAGAAGGCCGTCCAGTCGGCGATCAGCGTGAGCTCCAGCAGCGGCCAGGAGGTCGTCGGCCACTGGTTCAACGCGCAGCGGCTGGACTTCCGCCCCGAGCAGTACTGGAAGGCGGGCTCCACCGTCACCCTGAAGCTCGCGCTGGACGGGGTGCAGGGCGCCCCCGGCGTGCAGGGCGTGCAGAACAAGACCGTCACCTTCAAGATCGGCCGGAGCCAGGTCTCCACGGTCGACACGAAGACGAAGAAGATGACGGTCACCCGCGACGGCGCGGTCCTCAAGACCATCCCGATCTCGGCGGGCTCCCCGGACAACCCGACCTACAACGGCCAGATGGTGATCTCCGAGAAGTTCAAGGAGACCCGGATGGACGGCTCCACCGTGGGCTTCAAGAACGACGAGGGCAAGGGCGAGTACGACATCAAGGACGTCCCGCACGCGATGCGGCTGTCCACCTCCGGCACCTTCATCCACGGCAACTACTGGGGATCCGACTCGATCTTCGGCAGCGTGAACACCAGCCACGGCTGCGTCGGCCTGAACGACGCCAAGGGCGCCGGCGACCCGAACCAGCCCGCTGCCTGGTTCTTCGACAACTCGCTCATCGGCGATGTCGTGACGGTGATCAACTCCCCGGACAAGACCATCAAGCCCGACAACGGCCTCAACGGCTGGAACATGAGCTGGGCGGAGTGGAAGGCCGGCTCGGCCGTCTGACCCCTCCTGGCCCGGGGTGACGAAGAGCCGACCCGAACCCGGCCGGACGGCGGGGAGCCCCCTGGGCTCCCCGCCGTCCGTGTCTCCCGCCGCGTGCGCACGCGGCGACGAGCACCCGGGACCACCGGAAAACACCGGGCGGCGGGGCAGGCCCGCGGCTAGGGTCCCGATCATGACTTCCCCCGCGATCCACGCCCTGACCCCGCCCCTCTCCGCGGCCGAGGCGCAGGCCTGGTCCGCCGTCGTGGCCGAAGCCCACACCGCCGACCTGCCGGACGTGCCCGCGCCGACCGCGGCGGAGATCGCCGGGCGGCTGCGCGTCCCGTCCGTGAACAGCCGCTTCGCCCTGTGGGCCGCGGAGGGCGGCGTCGCCTCGCTCCAGCTGTTCACGGACCCGGGCAACGCGCACACCGCCCACCTCGACGCGCTGGTGGTACGGCCCGACGCCCGCCGCAGGGGCCTGGGCCAGGCCCTGTGGGAGCAGGTCCGGGCCGAGCTGGCCGCGCAGGGCCGCAGCTCGGTCAGCACCGTCCTGGACCTGGGCGGCGCGGGCGAGGCCTTCGCGCGGTCGCGGGGATTCCACAACGTCCTGCCCCTGGCCTGGTACGTCCAGCAGGTGCCCGGTCACCGCGTGGAGGCCGCCCGGACGCCCGGCTACGAGCTGGTGCTCTGGGACGGGCTCGTACCCGACACCTGGGCGGCGGCCGCGGCGAGCGCCCACGGGGTGATGGAGGACGCGCCGAGCGGGGACATGGACGCCAGGCCGCCGGTCTGGACCCCCGAGCGCCTGCACAGCGTCCAGCAGGTGGTGCTCGACCGGGGCGGCCGGATGCTGATGGCGGCGGCCGTCACCCCCGGCGGCGAAGTGGCCGCGTACAGCTCCCTGGTCCTCCTTGACCCGGCCGGCCCGCGCGCCCTGCAGTACGACACCGCCGTCGTCCCCGCCCACCGGGGCCGGGGCCTGGGCCGCGCCGTCAAACTGCACATGCTGGCGCACGCACCCGCCCGCTGGCCCTCCCTGCGCGAGATCGCCACCTCGGTGGCCGACGAGAACATGCCCATGCGCGCGGTCAACGAGGCCCTGGGCTACCGCCGCGAACGCGCCGCGGCCGTCTTCCAGCTCAGCCTCTAGCGGGGTCCTCCGCCGGCACCGGGCCGGCCGCCCACGAGGACAGCAGCCGCAGGGCGTCCGCCGAGGGGGAACCGGGGGCGGCGTGGAAGGCGACCAGGGACTGCTCCGGGTCGTCCGGCAGCGTCAGCGTCTCGAAGGACAGCTCCAGCTCGCCGACCAGCGGATGCCGCAGCCGCTTCACGCCGTGCGACTTGTCCGCCACCGTGTGCGCCGCCCACAGCCTGCGGAACTCCTCGTTCTTCACCGACAGCTCCCCGACAAGCGCGGGCAGCTGCTCGTCCTCGGGGTGCCGGCCGGCGTACATGCGCAGGTTGCTCACCACCTCGCAGGCCCGGCACTCCCACTCCGCGTACAGGGCCGAGCTCGCCGGATCCAGGAACACCAGCCGGACGAGATTGCGCTCCTGCGGCGGCAGCGCCCCGAAGTCGCCGAACACCGCCACCGCCAGCCGGTTCCAGCCGATCACGTCCTGCCGCCGCCCCACCAGGTAGGCCGGCACACCGTCCATCGCCTCCAGCAGCGTCCGCAGCTGCGGACGCACCTGCTGCGGGCGGGGAGGCCTGCTGCGCTGGCGGCGCGGCCGCGGCCGCGCCAGGTGCGTCATGTGGTCGGTCTCCGTGCCGTCCAGGCGCAGCGCCCGGGCGATCGCGTCCAGCACCTCCGCCGAGACGTTCTGCCCGTGGCCCTGCTCCAGCCGCGTGTAGTACGCCACCGACACGCCCGCCAGCTGCGCCAGCTCCTCGCGCCGCAGGCCCGGCACCCGCCGGTGGCGGCCGAGGTCGGGCAGCCCGACGTCCTCGGGGCGCAGCCGGGCGCGCCGGGTACGCAGGAACTCGCCCAGTTCGGTGCGCTGATCAAGCTGGTCCATACGGCCAGTATCCCGGGACGGCCCGCGGCGGCGGGGGGTGCGTTCCTGACCCCGCCATGGGTAGGACTGCCAGTCCTGGGCAGGGCAGGGGGCTGGGTGGCCGGTCGGCGGTCCGGCATCGTGGGGGCCGGCCCCAGGACCTTTCGCCGTATGAGGAGCACAACCATGTCCGACACCCAGGACACCCGGACCACGACCACGACCACGCAGACCACTCGGGTCGCCGCCTACGCCGCACCCGCCGCGAAGGCCCCGCTGGAGCGCACCACCGTCCCGCGCCGCCCCGTGGGCGCACACGACGTGCTCATCGAGATCAAGTACGCCGGCATCTGCCACTCCGACATCCACCAGGTCCGCGACGGCTGGGGCGAGGGCATCTACCCGATGGTCCCCGGCCACGAGATCGCCGGTGTCGTCACCGAGGTCGGCCCGGAGGTCACGAAGTTCGCGGTGGGCGACCAGGTCGGGGTCGGCTGCTTCGTGGACTCCTGCCGCGCGTGCGAGTACTGCCTGCGCGGCCAGGAGCAGTACTGCGTACAGGGCATGACCGCCACGTACAACGGCCGCGACAAGCAGGGCGAGCCCACCTACGGCGGCTACTCCACGCACGTCGTCGTCGACGAGAACTACACCGTCCGCATCCCCGACGGCCTCGCCCTGGACGCCGCCGCGCCGCTGCTGTGCGCGGGGATCACCCTGTACTCCCCGCTCAAGCACTGGCAGGCGGGCCCCGGCAAGAAGGTCGCGATCGTCGGACTCGGCGGCCTCGGCCACATGGGCGTGAAGATCGCCCACGCGCTGGGCGCCGAGGTCACCGTCCTGTCGCAGTCGCTGCGCAAGAAGGAGGACGGCCTGCGGCTGGGCGCCTCCCACTACTACGCCACCAGCGACAGGGCGACCTTCGAGGAGCTGTCCGGCACCTTCGACCTGGTCATCTCGACCGTCTCCGCCCCGATCGGCCTCGACGCCTACCTCGGCCTGCTGAAGGTCGACGGCGCGCTGGTCAACGTCGGCGCCCCGGAGGAGCCGGTCGAGCTCAACCTGTTCTCCGTCATCGGCGGCCGCAAGACCCTGGCCGGCTCCATGATCGGCGGCATCGCCGAGACCCAGGAGATGCTGGACTTCTGCGCCGAGCACGGACTCGGCTCGGAGATCGAGCTGATCCGCGCCGACCAGATCAACGAGGCGTACGAGCGGGTCCTGGCGAGCGACGTCCGCTACCGCTTCGTCATCGACACCACGACCATCTGACCCGGCCGGCGCTCACGTCCCGGGGTGACGGCCCCGGGACCGCTGCGCCAGGTGGCACCGCGCAGGGCCGAACGGGCGCACGGCGGCGCGGCCGGCAGGTCCTCATGCCCATCCGCTCAGCGCGCGCTCTGCATTGTCGGCCAACTCCTTGTAGGTGACGACGTCAACGCGACTCATGTGCGTGTTGAGCGTGCGCAACGCTTCATTGATGTCCTCCTCGGCCACGTCTGGCTGTACGGAGGGGTGGCCGATCAATACGAGAGCGCTCGCCCGGCGCGTTTCGATGCCCAGTTCATCCCTGATCCGGAGGCGGTGTTCGTCCAAGCCGACCAGATAGTTCACTGCCTGGCTCACTGCATCGTGCACGTCGGCCGTCGGCACCCAGCATCCCCGGTGTCTCTTGACCAGAGAGCCGCGAAGGCCCATGGAGCGCTTCAACTCCACGATGTGGAGGGAGCCGTCGCCGCGTATCAGCGGGATGTCGACCTCGTCACCGGGTACAAGTCTGCGCCGCACCGCCTGGCTTGCGAACTGTCCACCGAAGATCCAGTACTGCCCGTCCAGGGCGCGTTGCAGGTCTCCCTCGCTCGCTCCGGGATCTTCCACCGCCTTGCGCAGCTTCTTGAGGCCCTGTCGGCGCCGCCGGACTTCTGCGGCCTGCAGGAGCAGTTGACCCTCCTTGTCCGCTGCCAGGATCGCCAGAGAGTCGGGGGACATCACGATGCGGCGGGCGGCTTGCTCCGGGTCTTCCACGTCCACCCGCCCGTGGAAGACCTGCTCAAGCCACGCGGCCACCTCGCTGCTGCCACGAAGGATCCGATACCGCCCGGGGCGCTCCTGCGACTGCTGCATGTACCGGGCGTCCCGGCCGACGGCCTCGACATGGGCGAGTAGCTCGCCCGGGTTAGCCTCAGGGTGCTGACCGAGGTAGTCGCCTGCCAGTTGCGTGAAGAATTTCAAAGTCGCGGACAGCGTCCGCGCCAGGTAGTCCTGGTGAGAGCCGGGCGGCTGTGTCGATCGCTGGAACAGCCGGTACCGCTCCTCGAAATCGGGTCGGAGGATGCGGCCTTCGGCGTAGTCCAAAGAGTCTTGGATCAGCCGCACGACCTGCCACTCATCCGTCGTCGCTGCCGTCGAGCGAACCTCCTCCAGCAGTGTGACGAGTGCTCTGCCGCCTCTGCGACTGCGGCTCCGGCCTCCGGTCATGTGCTTGAGAACGGCTTCGAGCGCATCCTTGACCCGGGGATCCAGGGCGCGCTCGGCGACGTGCTGCAGCTGGAGCTGCAGCGCAAAGTCAGACCTCACATCCACGGGGACGATTGTGGGGCCCGGCACTGACAGCGGGTGCCTGACCGGTGGGCGGGAGCGACGGCCGTCGGTCCCGCCACGGTGCTTGCGGCAGCGTCGCGCGACGCCGGTGTTCAGCCGTCGGCCCTGGCCACGCCCACCGGGCAGGAGACGCCCGTGCCGCCGATGCCGCAGTAACCGCCGGGGTTCTTGTCGAGGTACTGCTGGTGGTAGGGCTCCGCCGGCCAGAAGGGGCGCTCCGCGGACGGGAGGACCGCCGTGGTGATCTGGCCGTAGCCCGAGGCCGTCAGGACCTGCTGGTAGGCCTCCCGGGAGGCCTCCGCCGCGGCCTGCTGGGCGGGGGAGTGGGTGTAGACCGCGGAGCGGTACTGGGTGCCGACGTCATTGCCCTGGCGGAAGCCCTGGGTGGGGTCGTGGGACTCCCAGAACAGCTTCAGGAGCGCCGCGTACGAGACCTGCGACGGGTCGAAGACCACCCGCACGACCTCGGTGTGGCCGGTCCGGCCCGAGCACACCTCCTCGTACGTCGGGTTCTCGGTGAAGCCGCCCTGGTAGCCGGCCAGGGTGGTCCACACCCCCGGCGTCTGCCAGAACGTGCGCTCCGCGCCCCAGAAGCAGCCCAGCCCGAAGTCGGCCACCTCCAGATGGGCCGGGTAGGGACCGGCCAGCGGGTTGCCGAGCACCGTGTGCTTCTCGGGCAGGCCGAAGACGGGTTCCGCGCGGCCGGCCAGGGCCTCCTCGCGGGTGGGGAGCTCGGGCGTACGGCGGTACGAAAACATGGGTTCCTCCTCGTGGTCTTCCTTCAACGGCAAAGGGCGGGCCGGGATTCCTCCCCGCCCGCCCCGTGCCCGCGACCCCGGACCTACGCCAGGCCCGGGGTGACCTCGCGTACGCACCAGTCGCGGGCCGTCACGTACCGGTTCCGCGGCGAGGCCGCATAGCTCCACGGCAGCGCGCCGACGTACCCGTCGACGTGCCGGAACTGCACGACCGCCTCCTCGTCGCGGTCCTGCATCCACAGCATCCACGCCAGGAGGTGGCGCAGCCGCACCGCCCGCCGGTCGTCCGCGGAGGCGGCCGCCAGGTCGGCGAGCGCCGCGTCGACGGCGGCGAGGACCTCCGGTTCCTTCAGGAACACGTCCGCCTTGAGGTCCTCCTCGTAGGTCTGCTGCTCGAAGTAGGCGATCAGCGGCAGCAGGGAGAGCAGCTCACCGGGTGCACCGGCAGCCGCCGACGCGCGGGCGAAGGCCAGTGCCAGCTCGTGCGAGCCGCGCCACTTCCGGCACCAGTACTGCAGGGCCGTGGTGTGCGCGCTGAGGATCTTCGGGTCGCGCCGGGTGATCTGCCCCCACAGCTCCTCGTACTGCTCGTGCGGGTAGCCGAGGCCCTGCGCGATCGGCTGCTCCACCATGTACGGGACCGGGTCGGCGGGGTCGGCCATCCGCTGGGCCGCGTGCGCGGACTCCTGTGCCTTGAGCAGCAGCTCGTGGAAGAGCCGGAACTGCTCCTGGGTCGTGCGGCTGCCGGACTGGCTGCCGCGCACGTTCCAGGCGACGTTCACCGCGGCGTCGGCCTCGACCAGGGCCGCCGTCGGGTCGGACGGGTGCTCCGCCCGCCAGGCCAGCAGGAACGCGTCGTCCTCCGCCGCGACCTCCGCCAGGGCGCGGACGCGCTGCCAGCGCTCCTCCCAGTCCGAGCCGGCCGCCGCCACGTAGGCGGCTCCGGCCTGCCAGTCGCCGGCGCGGACGGCCGCGACGGCCGCCGTCCGCTCCGGGGGCACCGGCTGGGCGTTGTCGGTGTCGAGGTCGGCCTCGGCGACGAAGCCCAGGGCGACGACCGCGGCTGCCTGCCGCGCCTTCTTCTCGGCCTTCTCGGCATCGGTGGCCGCCGCCCGGGCGGCGGCGGTCCCGGCCGGGCGGGTCTTCGTCCGGGCGGTGAGGAAGCGGTACGCGGCCCCGCCGAGCAGGAGGAGCGCGAAGATGATCAGACCGAGCATCAGAGCAGCACCAGCTTTCGCAGCGGTTCGGTGTCGGGCAGGTCCGCGACGAGCGCGTCCAGGGCGGGCTCCAGCCGGTCCTCGAACCCCTCGGCCGCGTACTGCAAGGCGGCCGAGTCGGACCAGGACAGCTGCCAGCGGGCCGCGCCGCGGGCCGTCAGCTCGGCGGTGACCAGCTGCTTCACCGCGCGCCGCAGGACGGGGCGGGCGAACTCGCGGGCGGCGCGGCCGGTGGCGGCCGCGGCCTCCTCGGACTTCGGGAAACGGTCCGCGATCCGCCAGCGCAGCGCCGGGTCGGCGTCGACGGCGTCCAGGAGGGCGGCCAGTTCCGGGGAGGCGCCTTCGGCGACGACGGCCTCGCGGATGTCCTGGGCACCCTCGCCGACGTACCGGGTCATGCTCTCGTGGACGAGTTCCGCCCAGTCCACCCGGGTGAGCGCGAGGGCCTCGGGGGTCAGGACCGCCTGCTCCAGCGCGGCCAGCGCGGCCTCGGGGGAGGCGAGCAGTTCCAGCGCCGGGCGGGCCGCCTGGCCGCCGCGGCCGTCGTCCGGCAGGGCCTCGATGCGGGCGACGCGCTCGGCGAGCGCGGGGTGGGAGTCGTACGGGGAGGTCGGCTCCTGCGGCAGCTCGCTGCGCAGGTCGTCCAGCTCCTCCGTACGGGCGTCGAGCAGGTGCCGCAGACCGCCGAAGACCTGGCCGGGGCGCGGCAGCAGGCCCGCGCCGACGCCGAGGGTGGCGTAGGAGTCCATGTAGAACCGGTGCGCGGGCGCCAGGACGTTGAGCTCGCGCAGGGCGGAGGCGGCGGAGTCGCGGCCGGCGACGCGGACGGAGGCCAGGTCGGCGGCGAGCTCCTGACGGCGGCTTCCGGAGAGGGTGGCGCGCATGTAGAAGTGCGCGTAACCCGTGTAGATCTTCGCCATGGCGCGGTACATGGCGCCCTGGCCGGCCGTGTCGACCTCCTTGGCCTTCTTGCCCTTGGCGAGGCGCTTCTCGGCGGCCTTCTCCTGGCGGGCCCGCTCCTTGGCGACCTTGGTGTCGGCGCGGTCGTGGAAGTGCCCGATGGTGCGGATCAGCTGGGCGCGGCCGCGGGCGATCAGCGGGGTGAGGCGGGTGTCGAGGTTGGCGTAGTGGCCCATCTCGTGGGCGAGCACGGCGCGCAGCTGCATCTCGTCCAGGCCCGTCATCAGGGGCAGTCCGAGGTAGAGGCGGCGGGTGCCGGGCAGCAGGCCCAGCAGCCGGGCGTCCTCGCCGACGGCCGCGTTGACCTCGTCGATCAGCAGGATCTCGTCGGGGGCGCGGGTGCCGACCTCGGCGGCGATCTCGCGGACGGTCCGCCACAGCACGGGTTCCTGCTGCTCGGTGACGGGGACGCCGGGCTGCGGTTCGCCCTTGGGGGTGCGCAGCATGAACATGCCGCGCACGATCGGGACCGCGAGGACCACCGAGACGATGAGGATCTTGCCGGCGACGCCGCCGTGCAGCCAGGTGACGGTGGCCCAGTCGACGGCGGCGAGGACGGCGAGCAGGACGAGGCCCAGCAGGTAGAAGCCTGCGAGCAGAACGAGGGCGCGCAGCGCGCGCAGTGAAGCGCCCATACGGACGGGGTCCCCCCACGGGATGAAGCGGTGCAGGTGTCGGATGCGGCGCAGGCGCCGCGGGCACGGCGCGTGCCGTGCTCGGCGCATCATGCGCGGTACCTGTCACTTACAGCAACCTTATGGCCGAGGGGGGCGGCCGTGGGTGCCGCCGGGCCGGGCTCCGGCCGGCCCCGCCGGCTCAGTGCGGCAGGGTGGCCGGGGACCCGCCGTTCGCCTCGTAGCCCGCCACCGCCAGCGCGCGGTACACCGCGTACTGCGCCGCCGGATCAGCCGAGACCGACCACGGCAGGGCGCCCACGTACCCGTCCACGTGCCGGACCTGCTCCATCGCCTCCGCCCAGCGCTCCATCGGCACCAGGAACGACAGCAGCATGTGCCGTACGTGCGCCAGCATCGGATCGTCCGGGCGCGCCGTGTGCACCGCGTACAGCGCACCCTCCACCGCCCGCGCCACGACCGCGCCCCGCCAGAAGTTGGTCAGGACGACCTCGGGGACGTGCTCGTACACCGCGAACAGCGGCAGGGCCGCCAGCAGCGAGCCCTGCGGGGCCCGGGCCGCCGCGGCGTGGGCGAAGGCGTCGGCCTGCTCCCGCGAGCCGTGCCACTTCTCGCACCAGTAGTGCAGGGCCGCCAGATGCGCGCCCATGTGCGCCGGAGCCACGTCGATGATCTTCGCCCAGAGCGCGTCGAACTCCGCCTCCGAATACCCCAGCGCCCGCGCGACCGCCAGCTCCGTGATGTGCGGGACCGGGTCGCCCGGCGCCAGCAGCGCCGCCTTGCGGCACGCCTCCCGGGCCTCCTCCAGGATGATCCGGTGGTCCGCCGAGCCCACCCCGCCCGAATGCCGCCACGCCTGCTGCACCAGCAGCTCGGCGTGCACCTGCGCCCCGCCCGCGTCCTTCTCGGCCTCCAGCCGCCACGCCTTCAGCCACTGCGCGCCGCTGCCCGGCTGCCGGACGAGCTCCAGCGCCGCCGCCCCGCCGAAGGCCTGGACGCGCTGCCAGCGCAGCTCCCCCTCCTTCGGGGTCCCGGCCAGCAGCTGCGACGCCGCCTGCCAGCGCCCGGTGCGCTGCACCGCCTCCAGCGCGTCCATCAGGTCCTCGTCGGGCCCCGGCACGCGCACGTCCAGCTGCTCCTGGCGGGCGAAGCCGTAGTTCTCCGGGTCCGCCGCGTCGGGGCTTCCGGGCTCGACCAGCTGTACGCCGCCCCGCCTGCGCCGCAGGTACGGGCTGAAAGCGGCCAGCAGCAGGCCCATCGCGAGCAGGAACCAGAGAATCTCCATGGCCCCCAGCGAACCAGACCACCGGGGTCAAACGCCAATGCGAAAGAGGCCCGCGGCGCAAGCGGGGCATAGCATCTGCCTCATGAGCGACGACAGCCACGAGCACCAGAGCTTCGAGACCCGCGCGATCCACGCGGGCAACACGGCGGACCCGCTGACCGGCGCGGTCGTACCCCCGATCTACCAGGTGTCCACGTACAAGCAGGACGGGGTCGGCGGCCTGCGCGGCGGTTACGAGTACAGCCGCAGCGCCAACCCCACCCGTACCGCGCTGGAGGAGAACCTCGCGGCGCTGGAGGGCGGCCGGCGCGGCCTCGCCTTCGCGTCCGGGCTCGCCGCCGAGGACTGCCTGCTGCGTACGCTGCTCACCCCGGGCGACCACGTGGTCATCCCCAACGACGCCTACGGCGGAACCTTCCGCCTCTTCGCGAAGGTCGTCTCCCGCTGGGGCGTGGAGTGGTCGGTGGCCGACACCTCGGACCCCGATTCGGTACGCGCCGCCCTCACCCCGAAGACCAAGGCCATCTGGGTCGAGACCCCCTCCAACCCGCTGCTCGGCATCACGGACATCGCCGTCGTCGCCGACATCGCGCGCACGGCCGGCGCCAAGCTGGTGGTCGACAACACCTTTGCCTCGCCCTACCTCCAGCAGCCCCTCGCCCTGGGCGCCGACGTGGTCGTGCACTCCCTGACCAAGTACATGGGCGGCCACTCCGACGTCGTCGGCGGCGCCCTCGTCACCGCCGATGCGGCGCTCGGCGAGGAGCTGGCCTACCACCAGAACGCGATGGGCGCCGTGGCCGGCCCCTTCGACTCCTGGATCGTGCTGCGCGGCATCAAGACCCTCGCCGTCCGCATGGACCGCCACGCCGAGAACGCCGCCAAGGTCGCCGAGGTGCTGACCCGCCACCCCAAGGTGCACAAGGTCCTCTACCCGGGCCTGCCCGAGCACCCCGGCCACGAGATCGCCGCCAAGCAGATGCGCAACTTCGGCGGCATGATCTCCTTCCAGGTCACCGGCGGCGAGGCCGCGGCGGTCGAGGTCTGCAACCGGGCCAGGCTGTTCACCCTGGGCGAGTCCCTCGGCGGTGTCGAGTCCCTCATCGAGCACCCGGGCCTGATGACCCACGCCTCGGTGGCCGGCTCGGCCCTGGAGGTCCCCGCGGACCTGGTCCGCCTCTCCGTCGGCATCGAGAACGCCGACGACCTGATCGCGGACCTGACCCAGGCCCTCGGCTAGTACCCGGGCCCGGGCCCGGACGAGAAGTGCGCCGCCGGGCGGTGGCTACCAGCCCTCCAGGGGCGGGGAGACATCGCTCGGCGGCACCTCCCACGGGCGGGTCAGCGAGGCCCACACCGCGAAGGCCACCGCCGCCGCGCACAGCAGCGTCCAGCCGGCCCGGCGCAGCGCCCGGCGGCGCCGCAGCAGCCGGTCGCCCCGGGCCGCGGCGCTCGCCGCGAGCCCGGCCGGAACCACCGGGTACGGGCCCTCCATCAGCCGCCTGACCTGGGCTTCCTTACGGTCCGGGACACTCATGCCGCCGCCTGTCCGGAGCGCATCGCGGCCACCGCCCGGCTGCACAGCACCCGTACCCGCTCGACCGGCAGCCCCAGCTGCGCGGCGGTGACCTCCTCCGCGACCCCCTCGTACACCCGCAGCACGAGGACGAGCCGCTCCAGCGTGCCGAGCCGGGCGAGGACCCCGGGACCGCCGTGCAGGCGCCGGCCCGTGCGGGCGAAGGCCGTGCACAGCTCCTGGCGGGTGGCGGCGTACGGGTCGTCGCCGCGCAGTCTGCGCCAGTTCGCGTACGTGTGGGCCAGCGCCCCCGCGAGCAGCCGCCGCGCGGCGGCCGGCCGGTCCGGCGCCTCGGCCGTCAGCAGCAGCGCGACATGCAGGAGCCGCCCCGCCGCCCCCGCGACGAAGGCCTCGAACTCCGCGTAGGCGCCCGGCCGGTGGTCGTCCACAGGACACATGGTGCGGGCAGCGCCACCACCCCGGTCAAGGGGTCGTACGCGCCCGGTCCGCGACCCGGCTCAGGAGGCCGGGCCGGCCTCCGCGACCGCGCCCATCAGCTCCGACAGCGACACGTTGAAACGGGTCAGCAGCGCGGTGAACGACTCGCGCTCCTCCTCGGTCCAGTCGTCCGTCACCCGGGCCATCAGCTCGCGCCGCGAGGAGCGGACCTCCTCCAGCCGCGCCTGCCCGCGCGGGGACAGCGCGAGGACCACGGCCCGGCCGTCCTCCGGGTGCGAGGTGCGCTTGACCAGCCCGCCGTCCACCAGCGGCGCGACCTGCCGGGTCACGGTGGAGGAGTCGATGCCCATGCCGCCCGCGAGCGCCTTGACGCCCATCGGGCCTTCCAGGTCGAGCCGGTTCAGCAGCAGGTAGGCGGCCCGGTCCATCGAGTTGCGGGCCTGGCCGACCCCGCCCAGGCGGGTCTGCTCGGCGCGGCGGGCGAAAACGGCCACCTGGTGCTGGAGCGCGTCGAGGAGACCGGCTTCGGCAGGCGTCTCGGCCGCCTTGGACAGGTCGGAATTGGCCGGGATGGAGGGCATGGCCGTGAGCTCTCTTCGCGTGGGGCCGACAAGGATGGGGGACAGAGTACGCGGCCGTGCGGGCGCCCGTACGCCGCGTACGAGAACTGGTACGGGCAGTCCCGACGCGGCCCGCGGACCTGTCCCGGATGGCGGGATTTCGCCCCTGTACGACCCCTCCACCGCGGCCCTGAGCCGCGCCCCGCACGGACTGCGAGACTGGCGGCATGAGCTACCGCGTGCCCCAGCCCGTCCCGCAGGTCATCCTCGACGACGTCCGGGGGGCCCAGAAGATGCTCTCCGGCGTCTCCCGGGTCACCCCGATGGAAGGCAGCCGGCACCTCTCCGCCCTCACCGGCTCCCCGGTCCACTTCAAGTGCGAGAACCTCCAGCGCACCGGCTCCTTCAAGCTGCGCGGCGCGTACGTGCGCATCGCGGGCCTGCGCCCCGAGCAGCGGGCCGCCGGCGTGGTCGCCGCCAGCGCCGGCAACCACGCGCAGGGCGTGGCCCTCGCCTCCTCCCTCCTCGGGGTCCGCTCGACGGTGTTCATGCCGGTCGGGGCGCCCCTGCCCAAGGTGGCCGCGACCCAGGAGTACGGCGCCGACGTACGGCTGCACGGGCAGGTCGTCGACGAGACCCTCGCGGCCGCCCAGGAGCACGCCGACCGCACCGGAGCCGTCTTCATCCACCCCTTCGACCACCGCGACATCATCGCCGGCCAGGGCACGGTGGGCCTGGAGATCCTGGAGCAGTGCCCGGAGGTCCGCACGATCCTCGTGGGCATCGGAGGCGGCGGCCTCGCCGCGGGCATCGCCGTCGCCGTGAAGGCGCTGCGGCCGGACGTCAAGGTCATCGGGGTCCAGGCCGCCGGCGCGGCCGCGTACCCGCCCTCGCTGAAGGCCGGGCACCCCGTGTCCGTCGACAACCCCGTGACGATGGCGGACGGCATCAGGGTCGGCCGCCCCGGCGACGTCCCCTTCAAAATCATTGGCGAACTGCTCGACGAGGTCCGTACGGTCTCCGAGGACGCGCTCTCCAGCGCGCTGCTGCTGTGCCTGGAGCGGGCCAAGCTCGTCGTCGAGCCGGCCGGCTGCAGCCCGGTGGCCGCACTGCTGAGCGAGCCCGAGCTCTACGGCGGCGGCCCGGTCGTGGCCGTCCTGTCCGGGGGCAACGTCGACCCGCTGCTCCTCCAGCGCATCCTGCGCCACGGCATGGCGGCCGCCGGCCGCTACCTGTCGCTGCGGCTGCGCGTGGCCGACCGGCCGGGGGCGCTGGCCGGACTGCTGGCCGTGTTGTCAGTGGTGGATGCGAACGTGTTGGACGTGAGCCATGTACGGACCGACCCGCGGCTCGGGCTCACCGAGGTGGAGGTGGAGCTGCAGCTGGAGACGAAGGGTCCGGAACACTGCGCCGAGGTCGCGCGGTCGCTGCACAGCGCCGGGTACAGGGTCATGGGCTGAGTACCGGATCAGTGACGTGACAGTCCGCTGAGGAATACGAATCACACTTCACACTGGGAGAACCTCTATGCCAGGCGCCATCTACGCCGAAGGCCTGGTCAAGACCTTCGGCGATGTCCGGGCTCTGGACGGCGTGGACCTCGACGTCCCCGAAGGCACCGTGCTCGGTCTGCTCGGCCCCAACGGAGCCGGCAAGACCACCACCGTGCGCGTCCTGACCACCCTCCTCAAGCCCGACAGCGGCAAGGCCGTCGTCGCCGGCATCGACGTCCTCAAGCACCCCAACGAGGTCCGCCGGGCGATCGGCCTCTCCGGCCAGTTCGCCGCCGTCGACGAGTACCTGACCGGCCGCGAGAACCTCCAGATGGTCGGCCGGCTGTACCAGATGGGCGCCAAGGCGGCGAAGGCCCGGGCGGGCGAGCTGCTGGAGCGCTTCAACCTCGCCGACGCCGCCGACCGTACGGCCAAGACGTACTCCGGCGGCATGCGCCGACGCCTCGACCTCGCCGCGGCCCTCGTCGTACGCCCGCCCGTGATGTTCATGGACGAGCCCACCACCGGCCTCGACCCGCGCAACCGCCAGCAGCTCTGGGACGTCATCCAGGAGCTCGTCGCCGGCGGCACCACCCTGCTGCTCACCACCCAGTACCTGGAGGAGGCCGACCACCTCGCCCACGACATCTGCGTGGTCGACCACGGCAAGGTCATCGCCCGCGGCACCTCCGACCAGCTCAAGGCCCGCACGGGCGGCGAGCGGGTGGAGGTCGTCGTCCACGACCGCGAGCGCATAACCGACGCCGGCGCCGTCCTCGCGGGCTTCGGCAAGGGCGAGACCACCGTCGAGGAGCACACCCGCAAGCTCACCGTGCCGGTGACCGGCGGCGCCAAGCTGCTCGCCGAGGTCATCCGCGAGCTGGACGCCCGGGGCATCGAGATCGACGACATCGGCCTGCGCCGCCCCACCCTCGACGACGTGTTCATCTCCCTCACCGGCCACGCCGCCGCCCTGGCCGACGAGGAGAACGGCGAGGCGCCACCGCAAGACGCCAAGGGCCGCAAGGCCCGGAAGGAGACGGCGAAGTGACCATCACCTCCCCGACCCCGGAGCTCTCCGCACCCCGCCCGCGCGGCGGCCTCGTCCAGGGCGCCAGCGACTCCCTGGTGATCGCCAAGCGGAACCTGATCCGGATGTCCCGGATTCCCGAGATGATCATCTTCGGCGTGATCCAGCCGGTCATGTTCGTCGTTCTGTTCAGCTACGTCTTCGGCGGCTCGATCAGCGTCGGCGGCAACACCTCACCGGCCGCCTACCGCGAATTCCTGATGGCGGGCATCTTCGCCCAGACCGTCACCTTCGCCACGGCCGGCGCGGGCGCGGGCATCGCCGACGACATGCACAAGGGCCTCATCGACCGCTTCCGCTCGCTGCCCATGGCCCGCGGTGCGGTCCTGACCGGCCGCACGCTCGCCGACCTCGTCCAGACCACCCTCACCGTGGTCGTCCTGGCCGTCGTCGCCCTGATCGTCGGCTGGCGCACCCACGAGAACTTCGGCAAGGTGCTCGCCGGCTTCGGCCTGCTGCTCCTGCTCGGCTACGCCTTCTCCTGGATCGGCGCTCTGATCGGGCTGTCGGTGCGCACCCCGGAGGCGGCCACCTCCGGCGGGCTGATCTGGCTCTTCCCCCTGACGTTCATTTCGAACGCCTTCGTGCCCTCCGACAACATGCCGGCCTTCCTGCGGCACATCGCGGAGTGGAACCCGTTCAGCGCCACCGTCCAGGCCGCCCGCGAGCTCTTCGGCAACCTGCCGCCCGGCTACGAGGCCCCCCAGGCCTGGCCGATGCAGCACCCGGTCCTCGCGTCCGTCCTGTGGTCGCTGGTGATCATCGCGGTCTTCCGCACCCTGGCGGTCCGCAAGTACCGCTCGGCCACCGCGTAGCGCAGGAGCTCGCACAACGCAGAGCCCCCGGCGGATTACTCCGTCGGGGGCTCGTGCGCGTCCGAGGGTGATCAGCCGGTGAACGGCTTGACGTCCAGGATCTTGACCGTGGCCTTCTTGCCGTTCGGCAGCTCGTACTCGGCGTCCTCGCCGATCTTCTTGCCGAGCACACCCGTGCCGAGCGGGGACTGCGGGGAGTACGTCTCGAAGTCCGCGGACGCGTACTCGCGCGAGGCGAGCAGGAAGGACATGGTGTCGTCCTCGTCGCCGTCGAAGGCGATCGTGACGACGGTGCCCGGGGCCACCTCGCCCTCCGCGGCGGGGGCGGTGCCGACCTTGGCGTTCTCCAGGAGCTGCGTCAGCTGGCGGACGCGGAGCTCCTGCTTGCCCTGCTCCTCCTTGGCCGCGTGGTAACCGCCGTTCTCCCGCAGGTCGCCCTCTTCGCGGGCGGCTGCGATCTTCGTGGCGATCTCCGTGCGTGCGGGACCAGAGAGGTAGTCCAGCTCGGCCTTCAGCTGGTCGTACGCCGCCTGGGTCAGCCAGGTGACGCTCTCGCTCGTCTGGGTCACGGGTGCTCCTCGTCGGTACAGGGGACTACATGGCCGCCAGCGGCGGGCGAAACCACGAGCCTAACAATTCGGGAAGAAAAGGGGGAGGACACCATGGGTATGAAGTGTGTCATTGGGCCCGGTGGGCGGCACGTGCCCGATGGGTCCGTCCGGGAGGCCCGCCGACCGCAGCCGCGGCTCGCCGGGCCGGTCAGCGGGCCTGGCCCTGCGCGGCGGCCGCCTGGCAGCCGACCAGTTCGATCATCACCGCGCGGCCGGTCGTGCGCAAGGAGACGACCTCGTCCACCCGCGCGTCCTTCTGCCCGAAAGTGAAGTCGGCACGCCCCACCTCGCCGTGGTCCCTGTCCTGGGAGCTCAGGGTGCACACACCGGTCACGGAGGGGTCCTTGCGCACCTCCAGGTGGACCTTCACCTCGGTGTCGGACACCACCTGGAACTTGATCACCTCGGCGCTGACGCTCTGCCCGGCCACGTAGTCCCAGCCGATCCAGCCGACCACGGCGATCAGCCCGACCCCGAGCGCCGACCCGACGATCTTCAGCCGCCGGTCCGCACGCTGGTCCCCGGACCGCCCGTAGCGACCCTCGGGCAGTCCCTCGCGCACCGCGCTCATGATCGTTCCTTCCGAGAGGTCAGGGTCTTGGCCGGTTCCGGGCCACCCCGGAATTTTTCCACCCCCCGATTCGGTCACTATAGGAGCCGTACGCCCTGACGAATCACAGAGGATCCTGTCTTGACCGAGCAGCTTCGACTGATGGCCGTCCATGCCCACCCCGACGACGAGTCGAGCAAGGGCGCGGCCACCATGGCCAAGTACGTGTCCGAGGGGGTGCCCGTGCTGGTGGTGACCTGCACCGGTGGCGAGCGCGGCTCGATCCTCAACCCCAAGCTCCAGGGTGACAAGTACATCGAGGAGAACATCCACGAGGTGCGCCGCAAGGAGATGGACGAGGCGCGCGAGATCCTCGGCATCCAGCAGGAATGGCTGGGCTACGTGGACTCCGGCCTGCCCGAGGGCGACCCGCTGCCGCCGCTGCCGCAGGGCTGCTTCGCCCTGGAGGACGTGGACGAGGCCGCCGGGCGGCTGGTGCGGAAGATCCGCGAGTTCCGGCCGCAGGTCATCACCACGTACGACGAGAACGGCGGCTACCCGCACCCCGACCACATCATGACCCACAAGATCTCGATGGTGGCCTTCGAGGGCGCGGCCGACACCGAGAAGTACCCGGAGGCCGAGTTCGGCCCGGCGTACCAGCCGCAGAAGCTCTACTACAACCAGGGCTTCAACAAGCCGCGCACCATCGCCCTGCACGAGGCGCTGCTGTCGCGGGGCATGGAGTCCCCGTACGGGGAGTGGCTGGAGCGCTGGAAGGAGTTCGAGCGCACCGAGCGGACGCTCACCACGCACGTGCCCTGCGCGGACTTCTTCGAGATCCGCGACAAGGCCCTGATCGCGCACGCCACGCAGATCGACCCGGACGGCGGCTGGTTCCGCGTCCCGATGGAGATCCAGAAGGAGGTCTGGCCCACGGAGGAGTACGAGCTCGCGAAGTCGCTCGTCGACACCTCCCTCCCCGAGTCCGACCTGTTCGCGGGCATCCGGGAGAATGCTCGGTCATGAGCGCTACGCAGGCAGCACTGACCCAGCTCCTCCCGCTGGCGGGTGACACCTTCGACAAGAACAAGGTGACGCCCGGTCTCCTGGGCTTCATCGTGTTCGCGGCCCTCGCCCTCGGCGTATGGGGCCTGATGAAGTCGATGAGCCGGCACATGAACCGCGTCGACTTCGAGGAAGCCCCGGACCCGGCGGCCCGGCCGGCCGGCGGCGAGCCGGCCCCGTAGGGAACGCCCCGAACGCCCCGAACGCCCCCGAACGCTCCGGGATGCGCCGCCCCGCCGACCGGCGGGGCGGCGGCTTCCGTGCGCCGCCGCCCTGGCTCCGGCGGCAACGGCCCCCTCAGGCGGAGGCCGTCGGCGGCAGCGGGACCCCCATGATCTCCCGCGAGTGCAGGTTCGGGACCAGCCCGAGGCGCCAGGCCTGCCAGTCCTCCGCCGGGTCCACCCCGCGCCCCAGGGCCACCGCGTACGCGTCGAGGCAGTCCTCCAGCCGGCCGTCCCGCATCGGGTGCGGGGCGTCGCCCAGCCGGGCCAGTTCGGCGCGGGCCTCCTCGGCGCCGCCGCCCGGGACCGCGTACGGCAGCAGCGTGCAGCGCAGGAAGCGGGCCCAGTCCTCGCCGCGCCGGTCCCCGTACGAGATGAACAGCCGGGCCGCCTCCTCGCACAGGCCGAGCGCCTGCGCCACCCGCCCGTTGCCTGCGTCGACGACGGCCAGTTCCAGGCAGGTCCAGGCCTCGCCGTGGGCCAGGGAGATCCGCCGGAAGTCGGCCCGCGCGTCCACCAGCAGCTGCCGGGCGAAGCCGGAGTTCCTCAGGTTCCCCGTCTGCGCGGCGCGCTGGTCGCGGGTGACGCGGCCCGAGTGGTGGCGGGCGTGGGCCAGCCCGTACACGTCCCGCATCCGCGAGAACATCGTGCGGGCCCGTTCCAGC
Source organism: Streptomyces sp. NPDC006326 (assembly GCF_040612915.1). Taxonomy (NCBI): domain Bacteria; kingdom Bacillati; phylum Actinomycetota; class Actinomycetes; order Kitasatosporales; family Streptomycetaceae; genus Streptomyces; species Streptomyces sp. NPDC006326. The sequence goes on from NZ_JBEXRC010000001.1 coordinate 186,151, forward strand.
TCCCGGACCGCCTGGTCGCGGTCGCCGCTCTCCTCCAGCGCCTGGCCCAGGTAGTACAGCGTCCACGCCTCGCCGCGCGCGTCCTCCGCCTCCCGGTGCCGGGCCAGCGCCTCCCGCAGGCCTTCCACCGCCGGTCCGGGATCGCCGTCCACCACCCGGGCCCGGCCCAGCTGGGTCAGCGCCCAGGCCTGGCCGCGGTCGTCGCGGGTGCGCCCGTACAGGTCGAGGGCCTGCCGCAGCTCCTCCTCGGCCCGCGGGACCTCGCCGAGCCGCAGGTGGACCTGGCCGAGCTGGAAGTGCGCCCAGGCCTCGCCGTGGACGCTCTCGCTCTCGCGGTGCAGGGTGAGGGACTGCTCCAGCAGGGCCATCGCCTCGGCCAGGTGCGCCCGGTCGCGTTCGACGGCCGCCAGCGCGTGCAGGCCCCAGGCCCGGTCGCCCGCCAGCTTGTCCGGTTCCTGCAGGACGAGTGCCTCCCGGATCCGGGCCGCGGCCTCGGGGAGCTGGCCCTGGTGGTGCAGGGTGATGCCGAGGGAGATCAGCGCCATGGCCGCGCCCGCGTCCTGCCGGGCCTCGCGGTACTGGTCGACCACCGAGGTCAGGGTGGTGCGGGCCTTGTCCAGTTCGCCGAGCTGGCGGGCCGCGATACCGGTGCGCCACTGCACCGACCGCACCAGCCGGCCTTGGCCGGGCCCCTGGTCCACGGCCCGCATCAGCTCGTCGATCTCGCCGAGCCGGTACAGGTCGCCGCGCAGCAGGCAGAAGTCGCACAGGGCGCCCAGCAGGTCGAGTACGGCGTCCTGGTCCACGCCGTCGGAGTGGCGCAGCGCGGCCGTGATGAAGCTCGACTCGTCGTCCAGCCAGCGCAGCGCCGCGTCCAGCGAGGCGAAGCCGTGGCCGCCGAAGTGGTGGGCGCGGGTGGACATCTTCCCGTCGACCATCCGGATCACGGAGTCGGCGAGCTGGGCGTAGTTGCGGATCAGCCGCCCGTGCGCGGCGGTGGCCTGCGCCCGGTCCTCGTCGGCGGCCAGGCGTGCGGCCGCGTACGAGCGCACGGCGTCGTGCATCCGGAAGCGCTCCCCGCGGACGTGGTCCAGCAGCCCGGCCCGTGCCAGCTCGCGCAGCAGCAGCCCGGCCTGCGCCCGGTCGGCGTCGATCAGCGCGGCCGCGGCGGAGGGGCCGAGCGAGGCCCGGCCGGCCAGGGTCAGGCGCCGCAGCAGCCTGCGCCGGTCCTCCGGCAGGGCGGCGTAGGCCAGGTCCAGGGCGTCGTCGAGGCTGCCCGCCCCGTGGGCCTGCTGCTGCGGGGCGGCGGCGTGGACCGGGGCCAGGACGCGCAGCGCCAGCGGCAGGCCGCCGCCGAGCGCGAGCAGGCCGGGCAGGGCGTCGGCTGCGTACGGGGCCGCGTCGGCGGCCTCGGCTCCGGCCCGGAGCAGGGCGGCCGCCTCGGGCTGCGCCAGGCGCTCCACCGGCAGCTGGTGCACCCAGGCCGCGAGGTCCCCGGGCAGTTCCAGCGGCTCGCGGGCGGTGACCAGCACCAGGCTCTCGGACCGCTCGGGCACCAGCGTGCGGACCTGCGCCGGGTCCGAGGCGTCGTCCAGGATGACCGTCACGGGCAGCCCCTGGAGGTGCTGGTGGTAGAGCTCGCCCAGGCGCCGTACCTGCTGCTCCGCGGAGGAGCCCTCGCGGAACAGCAGCTGCTCGCGGGGTGCCCCGAGCCGGTTGAGCAGGTGCAGCAGCGCCTCCCTGGTCGGCAGGGGGGACTCCCCGCTGAGGGAGCCGCCGCGCAGGTCCACCACGCACGCCCCGCGGAACTGGTCGCGCAGCGCGTCCGCGGCCCGCAGCGCCAGTGCGGTGCGCCCCGATCCCGGCTCGCCGTGCAGGACGACCACCACCGGACGGGTCTCCGTACTGGCCCGGGCCGCCTGCACCCACTGCGCGATGCGGGTCAGCTCGCTGCGGCGGCCGGTGAACGCCGCCTCGGGTGCCGGGAGTTGGCCGAAGGACTGCTCCAGTACGCTGCGCCGCCGGGCCTGCGCGCTGCGGTCGGTGCCCCGCAGCTGCGGGGCCGGCCGGGGTGCCCGCGCGGCGGTGGCCACCGCGCGCTGCTGCTCCAGGAACGGCCGGATCCCGCGGACCTCCAGCGCCGACAGCCACTGCAGCCTGAGCTGTTCCGCCCCGCCCGGCCGGCCGAGTTCCCCGGCGCGCCGGTTGGCGGCGGGCAGGTGCAGCGCGGTCACCTTGGCGACGGCGGCGACGGCCCCGGCGATGCCGGTGACGGCGCCGGCGGTCAGCGCGGTGCCGGCCGCCACGCCGAGCGCGAGGTCGGTCCCGGCGGCCGCGACGGCGGCAACGGCCGTCACCAGCAGGGCGGTCGAGGTGTTCCCGCGCCGGAACGCCTCGCCGAGGGACTGTTCCCCGGCCGCGGCCGCGGCCTCGTCCAGGGCCCGGGCGTACGCCCCGTACTCCTCGGCCGCGCTCGCCGCCAGGGCGTCCAGGGCCTCCCGGCCGCGCGCGAGGAGCGCCGCCGTGTCGACCGGTGCCCCCGCGGCCCGCCGCGCTTCCTCGTCCACGGCCCGCTCCAACAGCCGCTCGGCCTCACCGCGATGGCTGTCCCGCATCGGCATCCCCCTCAAGAGAGCTCCGGCAACGTGCGCCAAGTGTCCGCCGGGACGCGCGTCAGCGCGAGGAATCTGAGCTAGTTCAGAGGGAGTTGAGCCTTTGCCGGTCAGCCGCGCGCATATATGTACGTTCTAGGCTGGGCCGGTGGACCGAGGACGGGGAAGGCCGGTACGGACGGCGGCCGTGCTGCTGACACCGGCGCTGACGGGCTCCGGCTGCGCGCGGCCCCCGGCCGGCGTAGATGCGTCATGGGCTGCCCCGGATCGGCCCCGTGAGCGGGGGCAGGTCGGGCGGGGGTAGGGGACCTGCGGAGAGGAGGTTCTCGGCGTGGTCGGTGGTGCGTAGGGCCAGGGAGGGCGTTGGCGCGTCATGGCTCGCCCGGACTGCCACCGGCCGGCGAGCCCCCCTCTTCTCGCAGGTCCCGACCTCCGTCAGGGTGCACCGCCGGCCTCCGGGGCCGGTCTGGGTCGGGCGGGTCCGCCTCCTGGGCACCTCGGGCGACGCCCGTCAGCCGTGGGCTCGTGGCGTATCGGCCGGCAGGGCGGCGACCGGGCCGAGGAGGACGCCGCCGACCGCTTCGCCACCCTGATGCTCCTGCGCGAGGGCCCGTCCGGCGAGGCGAAGCTCCGTACCGCCGCCGAGGCGTACGAGCTGGCGGCGGCCGAAGGCCCCGCCCTCCGCGGCGACGAGCACGCCCCGCCCGAGGCCCGCGCGGCCGCCCACCTCTGCCTGCTGTACGGCGCGGGATACGCGCGGCGGCCCGGCTGGTGGGCCGCCGTACCGCCCTCGTCCTCGGGGTCCCGGCCGGCGCCCGCCGCCTCCGGCGTGGCGGGCCGCGCCTTCGCCGAGTTCGTCAAGGGCGGCTGGTCGATCCGCTCGACCCTGCCGGGCCCCGACGGCGGACGCAAGGACACCGGGCGGGCCGCCGTACGCGAGGACGGCACCTGGACCATCGTCTGGTCCGGCGTCGCCGGGACCTGGACCGGCCGCTGGTCCCTGCACCGGGGCCGCCTCGACCTCCGGGTGCTCACGGGACCGCGGCCGCTCACCGACCCTTACGACGGCACCGACCTGCGCATCCGCCATATGGACCTGTCCGGCGCCATGTCGGTCCACGTGTGCACCCGAGCCTGAGGCGGGCCCGCGCGGGGTGCGCGAGGATGGCCCCATGTCGAACCGCCTCGCGAACGAGACCTCGCCCTATCTCCTCCAGCACGCCGACAACCCCGTCGACTGGTGGCCCTGGTCGCCGGAGGCCTTCGCCGAGGCGCGGGAGCGCGACGTGCCGGTGCTGCTCAGCGTCGGGTACAGCAGCTGCCACTGGTGCCACGTCATGGCACACGAGTCCTTCGAGGACGAGCTGACCGCCGCCGCCATGAACGAGCACTTCGTCAACATCAAGGTGGACCGCGAGGAGCGCCCCGACGTCGACGCCGTCTACATGGAGGCCGTGCAGGCCGCCACCGGGCAGGGCGGCTGGCCCATGACCGTCTTCCTCACCCCCGATGCCGAGCCCTTCTACTTCGGCACCTACTTCCCGCCCGAGCCGCGGCACGGAATGCCCTCCTTCGTGCAGGTCCTCGAAGGGGTGCGGACCGCCTGGACCGGGCGGCGCGAGGAGGTGGCCGACGTCGCGCAGCGGATCGTACGGGACCTGGCCGGGCGGCAGCTGGACTACGGCAAGGCCGGCGCCCCGGGGCCGCAGGAGCAGGCGCAGGCGCTGCTCGCGCTGACCCGGGAGTACGACGCCGTGCGCGGCGGGTTCGGCGGGGCGCCGAAGTTCCCGCCGTCCATGGTGCTGGAGTTCCTGCTGCGCCACCACGCCCGCACCGGGGCCGAGGGGGCACTGCAGATGGCCGCCGACACCTGCGAGGCCATGGCCCGGGGCGGGATCTACGACCAGCTGGGCGGCGGGTTCGCGCGGTACTCCGTGGACCGGGACTGGGTGGTTCCGCACTTCGAGAAGATGCTCTACGACAATGCGCTGCTGTGCCGGGTCTACGCCCACGTGTGGCGGGCGACCGGCTCCGACCTCGCGCGGCGCGTGGCGCTGGAGACCGCCGACTTCATGGTCCGGGAGCTGCGCACCGCCGAGGGCGGCTTCGCCTCGGCGCTCGACGCGGACAGCGAGGACCCGGCGAGCGGCAAGCACGTGGAGGGCGCGTACTACGCCTGGACGCCGCAGCAGTTGGCCGAGGTGCTCGGCGAGGAGGACGGTGCCCTGGCCGCCGCGTACTTCGGGGTGACGGACGAGGGCACCTTCGAGCACGGCACGTCCGTGCTCCGGCTGCCGCAGGACGGACCCGCCGTGGAGGCCGGGCGGATCGCCGGGATCCGGGAGCGGCTGCTGCGGGCCCGCGCCGAGCGGCCCGCGCCCGGGCGGGACGACAAGGTCGTCGCCGCGTGGAACGGGCTGGCGATCGCCGCCCTCGCCGAGTGCGGGGCGTACTTCGACCGGCCGGACCTGGTCGAGCGGGCCACGGAGGCCGCCGATCTGCTGGTGCGGGTCCACTTCGACGCGGTGGCCGGCCGGGCCCGGCTCGCCCGGACCAGCAAGGACGGGCACGTCGGCGCGAACGCCGGGGTGCTGGAGGACTACGGGGACGTCGCGGAGGGCTTCCTCGCGCTGGCGTCGGTCACCGGCGAGGGGGTGTGGCTGGAGTTCGCGGGATTCCTCCTCGACCTGGTGCTGGACCGGTTCACCGCCGAGGACGGGTCGCTCTACGACACCGCGCACGACGCCGAGCAGCTGATCCGCCGCCCGCAGGACCCCACCGACACGGCGGCCCCCTCCGGCTGGACGGCCGCAGCCGGCGCGCTGCTCTCGTACGCGGCGCACACCGGCTCGGAGACGCACCGGACGGTGGCCGAGCGGGCGCTGGGGGTCGTGCACGCGCTGGGTCCGCGCGTCCCGCGTTTCATCGGGCACGGACTGGCGGTCGCCGAGGCCCTGCTGGACGGCCCGCGCGAGGTGGCCGTGGCCGGTGACCCGGAGGATCCGGCGACGGCCCGGCTCCACCGGACGGCGCTGCTGGGGACCGCTCCCGGGGCCGTGGTGGCGGCCGGTGTGCCGCAGGCGGCGGACGGCGGGGCCGAGTTCCCGCTGCTGGCCGGGCGCACCCTCGTGGACGGCCGTGCCACGGCGTACGTGTGCCGCCACTTCGTCTGTGCCCGGCCCACGACGGACCCGGCCGAACTGGCGCAGCAGGTGGGCGCGGTCCGCGACTGAAGCCGCCGGAGCTCCGCCGGGCAGCCCCGCCGCCGACCGCGCCGGGGCTGCCGCGGCGGGGCGCCGAGGCCCTAGCGCCCGTAGGCGGCCAGGGAGATGCCCACGTAGTGGGCCACGAAGGCGGCCAGCGTCAGCGAGTGGAAGACCTCGTGGAAGCCGAAGAAGCGCGGGGAGGGGTTGGGGCGCTTGATGCCGTAGATGACGCCGCCCGCGCTGTAGAGCAGGCCGCCCACGATCACCAGGACCAGGACGGCGATGCCGCCGGCCCGCATGAAGTCGGGCAGGAAGAAGACCGCCGCCCAGCCCATCGCTATGTAGCAGGGGGTGTAGAGCCAGCGCGGGGCGCCGACCCAGAAGACGCGGAAGGCGATCCCGGCCGCGGCCGCGATCCAGACCGCCCACAGCAGCGTCCGTCCGGTGGAGGGCGGGAGCAGGAGGACGGTCAGCGGGGTATACGTCCCGGCGATGATCAGAAAGATGTTGGCATGGTCGAGCCGCCGGAGGATGGCCTCGCCCCGGGGTCCCCAGGTGCCGCGGTGGTACACCGCGCTGATGCCGAACAGCAGGCAGGCCGTGAGGATGTACACCCCGCACGCCACCCGGGCCCGGGTCGAGTCGGTGAAGGCCATCAGCACGACGCCCGCGACGACGACGGCCGGGAACATCCCGGTGTGCAGCCAGCCGCGCATGAGCGGTTTGGCCTCGGGAGCGGCCGGCACGGCCACGGCAGCGGCGTCAGAAGTCATGAACGCCATGCTACCTACGGGTCCGTAGGTTTCAGTTGTGCGCTTTACGGAAGATTGACGGGAGTGGCGATGCTCACGTGAGAGGCCCCCTGGACATATGCGCACATCCACCGGATGATCAGATGAGTGCGGTCGGCACCGGATGAGCGGAGCGCGAAGCGTCCGGGTCGCAGCCCCCACGGGGCATACACCAAACACACCCCTCAACAAGGAGCAATCGTGGCGCGCGACAACGCGGCTCCCACTTCCGTCCCGACGAACCACCAGGCGCTGGTCGCCTGGGTGGACGAGATCGCAGCCCTCACCCAGCCGGACCGCGTCGTCTGGTGCGACGGCTCCGAGGCCGAGTACGAGCGCCTGTGCGAGGAGCTCGTCGCCAAGGGCACGTTCAAGAAGCTCGACGAGACCAAGCGCCCGAACTCCTACTACGCCGCCTCCGACCCCTCCGACGTCGCGCGCGTCGAGGACCGGACCTTCATCTGCTCCGAGAAGGAAGAGGACGCGGGCCCGACCAACCACTGGAAGGCCCCGGCGGAGATGAAGGAGCTCTTCGCCGGCGAGAAGGGGATCTTCCGCGGCTCCATGAAGGGCCGGACGATGTACGTCGTCCCGTTCTGCATGGGCCCCCTCGGCTCCGAGCTCTCCGCCATCGGCGTCGAGATCACCGACTCCGCGTACGTCGCGGTCGCCATGCGCACCATGACCCGCATGGGCAAGGCCGTCCTCGACGAGCTCGGCACCGACGGCTTCTTCGTCAAGGCCGTCCACACCCTCGGCGCTCCGCTCGCCGAGGGCGAGGCCGACGTGCCGTGGCCCTGCAACACCACCAAGTACATCTCGCACTTCCCCGAGACCCGCGAGATCTGGTCGTACGGCTCGGGCTACGGCGGCAACGCCCTGCTCGGCAAGAAGTGCTACGCGCTGCGCATCGCGTCCGTCATGGCCCGCGACGAGGGCTGGCTCGCCGAGCACATGCTGATCCTCAAGCTCACCCCGCCGCAGGGTGAGGCCCGGTACGTGGCCGCCGCCTTCCCGTCGGCCTGTGGCAAGACCAACCTCGCCATGCTGGAGCCCACGATCCCCGGCTGGACGGTCGAGACCATCGGCGACGACATCGCCTGGATGCGCTTCGGCGAGGACGGCCGCCTCTACGCGATCAACCCCGAGGCCGGCTTCTTCGGCGTCGCGCCCGGCACCGGCGAGCACACCAACGCCAACGCCATGAAGACGATGTACGCGAACACCGTCTTCACCAACGTCGCGCTCACCGACGACGGCGACGTCTGGTGGGAGGGCATGACGGAGGAGTCTCCCGCCCACCTCACCGACTGGAAGGGCAACGACTGGACCCCGGAGTCCGAGACCCCGGCGGCTCACCCGAACGCCCGCTTCGCCGTCCCGGCCTCCCAGTGCCCGACGATCGCCCCCGAGTGGGAGGACCCCAAGGGCGTCCCGATCTCCGCGATCCTCTTCGGCGGCCGCCGCGCCTCCGCCGTTCCGCTGGTCACCGAGTCCTTCGACTGGAACCACGGCGTCTTCATCGGTTCGAACATCGCCTCCGAGAAGACCGCCGCCGCCGAGGGCAAGGTCGGCGAGCTGCGCCGCGACCCGTTCGCCATGCTGCCGTTCTGCGGCTACAACATGGGCGACTACATGGCGCACTGGATCAAGGTGGGCGCCTCCGCGGACGCCGCCAAGCTCCCGAAGATCTACTACGTCAACTGGTTCCGCAAGAACGACGCGGGCAAGTTCGTGTGGCCCGGCTTCGGCGAGAACAGCCGCGTCCTGAAGTGGATCGTCGGCCGCCTCGACGGCACCGCCGAGGGTGTCGAGACCCCCATCGGCATCCTGCCGACCAAGGACTCGCTCGACCTCGACGGCCTGGACCTCCCGGCCGAGGACCTCGACTTCCTCCTCACCGTCGACAAGGAGGTCTGGCGCGAGGAGGCCGCCCTGGTCCCCGAGCACCTGAACACCTACGGCGACCACACTCCCAAGGAGCTGTGGGAGCAGTACCACGCGCTGGTCGAGCGCCTGGGCTGAACGAGCCCGAACGAGCCCGCCCGTAGAGGGCGCACGGATGTGGGAGCCCCCGACCAAGCGGTTCCCACCGCAGCACCGACCACCTGTCGCGTCTGTCAGTAGCCCTCGTGCTCCTGCAGACAGGTCGTGTGCGCCTGCTGACGGCGGGCCTCCCTTGTCAGGAGGCCCGCCGTCACGCGTTCCGCCTCCTCGTGGAGCAGCGCCAGCCGCCGCTCCAGGTGGCGCTCCGGCGACTCCCCGCCCGGCGTGACCGGGTCCACCAGCGCGTGCGGTGGTAGGTGTCCACGCATTCCGGGACGTCCTGTTCGATCGCCCGCGACAGCGTCTGCACCCACTGCGGTCCCGCGGCGGCCGCATCCGCCGCCCGCCCCTGCTCCAGCAGCGCCCCCGCTCCAGCAGCCGCGTGAGCAGCGCCTCGGCCTCCTGGGGCAGGTCCACCCCGTCCATCCAGTCCCGCAGCCGGGCCAACTGCCGTCGTACGTCGTCGACCTGCTCGGCGAGTCCCCCCGGCACGGGTGGCTGCGGCCGCTCGGGCGGGGCGATCAGCGCACCCGCCGCGTACAGGCCGGCCACGACCGCCGGCCCGTACCGGCCCGCGGCCCCGGTCGGGGCCAGACCCAACCCGGCCAGGCCGCAGGCGCTGCCGGCGAGGTTCTTCCCCGACTCCAGGTAGCCGAGCACCCTATTGGTAGCCACGGATCTCCTCGAAGGCCCCGTCCAGCGAGCCGTTCCCATTCGTCGCGTCGAACAGCCGGCCGCCGGTCAGCTCGGTGATGTGGCCGAGTTCCCTGCGGTCCGAGTCCCCGAAGAGCACCGCGAAGACCGGGGTGCGCTTCTGCGCCTCGGGCAGGGCCGCGTAGAAGCCGTCGAAGTGCGCGGCGTTCGCGCCCTCGGCGTTCCGGCCGTCCGTCATCAGCACGATGGAGGTGAAGGCGTCCGCGACGCCCTGCCCCAGGTGCTGGTAGGCGGCCTCCAGGGGAGAAGAACGGCCTGGTGGTCTGGGCTCCCTGCACCCCGGCCGCGGCCTCGGTCTCCGTGGCGGGTTCGCTGCTGCTGGGGAAGGCGAAGTCGTAGTCCCCGAGGGCGAGCTGGTCCATCGCCCAGGAACCCGACGTTTGCCGTCTTCACGGTGTAGCCCTTGGATCCGAGGGCTTTGACGACGTCGGGATCGCGGAAGTATTCGGACTTCTCGGATCCGATGACGCCGTGCACCGCGGTCTTCGTTGCCGTGGTCCCCGGCCGTTCGTCCCCCAGGAGCACGACGGCCGCCACACCGCCGAGCAGCAGGACCGCCAGGGCGATTCCCAGGATGCGTCTCACGGGTGCAGCGTGCTCACGGAAACCCGCATTCCGCGCGGAGTTGCATGAACGTCCGGTGTGCAGGCGGTCCCACTTCGAAATGCTGTGTGGGTCCGAGGGTGCTGGCAGGCGGGGCGGCAGGCCGGGAGGATCGTGCCATGGGCGTGAGCGCATTGAAGTGGCAGGGCTGGGTGGTCGGCCTCGTGGCCCTGGCCGGAATGCTGGTGTTCGCCCCGTTGGGCCTGTACGTGTGGGCCAGCGCCGAGCCGGGCCCGCCGCCGGTGCGGCCCGCGGTGGAGGACGTACGGATCACGGGGTGCCGGATCGACGCGGCGAGCCGGCGCGTGGTGGCGGCGGTGGAGGTGACGGGCAGCCCCGCGGGGCCCGGCGCGTACGTGGTCACGGTGGAGTTCCGCGACACCGCCGAGCCGGGGCCGGGCACACGGGCGGCGCAGGCGCTGGTCCGGGTCCCCGGTGTGGCTCCGGGCGCGCAGGAGCGCAGCGAGGCCGTCGGCCCGGTGTGGCCGGTCGCCACCGCGGCCTGGTGCGGGGTCGCGGGGGCGGAGTTCGTGCCCGCACCCTGAGCGCGGCGCGCGCGTGGCACCCGGTCCGGGGCCTCGGCGGCCCCGGACCGGGGCCGTCAGAGGGCGCCGGCCAGGTCCGTGGAAGCCAGGGCGGCGGCATGCGCGTCCATGCGCTGGGCGGCGAGGATCGCGACGGTGGTGTCGGCACGGGACGCGGCGACGACCAGGGCGCGCCCGGCCAGGTCATGGGCCTTGCGGTGCAGTGCGGGGAGCTCCTCGGCGGGAGCCTTCGGGGCGCGTGCGGGCTCGGCTCCACCGCGCAGCCGGGTCACCTGGGCGGCGATGCGGGCGGCCTCGCCGTCGAGCCCGAGCTCGTCCGTGACGGCGAGCAGGGCCGCCAGATGTCCGGCGAGCTGGGTGTCGAGCGCTTCGGCGCGACTGCTGTGCGGGTAGCCGGTGTGGCTGTCGGTGTGACGGCCGCCCACTCGGTGGACGACCGACTTGGTACGGATCGGCTCGTACATGAGGAGGCCTCCTGCGTGGTCAGGAGGCCATCCTACATTGGATTCGTTCTAAAGTTGTGTTCGATCCGGTACTGATACCGCTCCGATGGGCTACGGCTGGCCGTAGCCGTCGAGGAACGTGCCGATCCGGACCACCGCGTCGCCCAGGTCCTTGGCGTTCGGCAGCGTCACGATGCGGAAGTGGTCGGGCTCGGGCCAGTTGAAGCCCGTGCCGTGCACGACCATGATCTTCTCGGCCCGGAGCAGGTCGAGGACCATCTGGCGGTCGTCCTTGATCTTGTAGACGGTCGGGTCGAGCTTCGGGAACAGGTACAGCGCGCCCTTGGGCTTCACGCAGGTGATGCCGGGGATCTGCGTCAGCAGCTCGTACGCCGTGTCGCGCTGCTCCAGCAGCCGCCCGCCGGGCAGCACCAGGTCCTCGATCGACTGGCGGCCGCCGAGGGCGGTGGCAACGGCGTGCTGCGAGGGCATGTTGGCGCACAGCCGCATGTTGGCCAGGATCGTCAGGCCCTCGATGTAGGAGGCGGCGTGCTGCTTGGGGCCGCAGACCGCCATCCAGCCGGCCCGGTAGCCCGCGACGCGGTAGTTCTTGGACAGCCCGTTGAAGGTCAGGGTCAGCAGGTCCGGCGCGATCGCGGCGGTGTTCGTGTGCGTGGCGCCGTCGTAGAGGATCCGGTCGTAGATCTCGTCCGAGCAGACGATCAGGTTGTGGCGCCGCGCGATGTCCGTGAGCCCGCGCAGCATCTCGTCGTCGTAGACGGCGCCGGTCGGGTTGTTCGGGTTGATGATCACGATGGCGCGGGTGCGGTCGGTGACCTTGCGCTCGATGTCCCCGAGATCGGGCATCCAGTCGGACTGCTCGTCGCAGCGGTAGTGCACGGCGGTGCCGCCCGCGAGCGAGACGGAGGCGGTCCAGAGCGGGTAGTCGGGCGCCGGCACGAGCACCTCGTCGCCGTCGTCCAGCAGCGCCTGCATCGACATCTGGATCAGCTCGGAGACGCCGTTGCCGAGGTAGACGTCCTCGACGTCCAGGTCGATGCCCTTGGTCTGGTAGTGCTGCATGACCGCGCGGCGCGCGGAGAGCAGCCCCTTCGCGTCCCCGTACCCGTGGGCGTTGCCCAGGTTGCGGAGCATGTCCTCAAGGATCTCGGGAGGGCACTCGAAGCCGAAGGCCGCGGGGTTGCCGGTGTTGAGCTTGAGGATGCGATGACCTGCTGCTTCGAGCCGCATCGCCTCTTCGAGGACGGGGCCGCGGATCTCGTAGCAGACGTTGGCGAGTTTCGTTGACTGGATCACCTGCATGACGGGAGCTTACGGGCCCGGCGGCGCGCCCGCTGCGGTATTGCGGCCAGGAGTGGAGGAGGGATATGTCCCGTTTCGCGTGATGGCCGGGTGACGCCCGGCTCCGCCCTTGGAAAACCCGGCCGCACCCCGCTGCGGCCTGCGGAATGGCGGAGTACGGTCCGGACGGGACGCGGCGGGTGTTGCGCTCGTCACGTGGCCTGCGCTGTGGGTGCCCGTCGGTGTGCGGGGCGTCCTGGCGGTGACCGTCTACGACAGCGACTCGATGATCACCAGCGGGAGCTCGCGGGGTGCGGCCGCCGCCCGGTAGTCGTCGAAGAGCGGCCACAGGGCCGTCATCGCCGGCCAGTACACGTCCCGCTCCACCGGGCATGCCGTGCGCGCCGTGGCCCGCAAGACGGCCGGGCCGACCTGGAGGCGGACCTCCGGGTGCGCCGTGAGGTTGCGGTACCAGGCCGGGTGCTCCGCCGCGCCCCACCCCGCCGCCACCACCAGGTGCCGGCCGGCGTCCTCCGCGTAGATCAGCGGGGTCCGCGCGGTGCGGCCCGTGGCGCGGTCGACGGTGGTCAGCAGGAGCGTCGGGACCCCGTGCCAGAGGTGCCCGTCGAGACCGCCGGTCGTGACGTAGTCGCGTACGTGCTCCCGCTCGCGGACCGGCTTCGGGTCGGCGGGGTGGTCCCAGTCGATGGTGACCGTCTGCATGCTGCCTCCGAGTAACGACCCCCGCCAGGCTTAACGATCCTGCACCCCTCTGGATGCGGTCGCCCCGCGGTCGTCCCGGGGCACGGCCGGGCCCCGGCCCGGGCGCGCGCTGCCCCGGACCGGGGCCCACCAGCAGCCACCGCGGCGCTGCCGCCCGCCCGGTCGGGGACCTAGGGCAGGTAGCGCTCGATGACCTCCGGGCCCTCCTTCTCGATCAGCTGCCGGGCCTTCTCGACCCGCTCCGGAGTCGGGTCGGCGCCCGTCGCCATGACGAGGTCCTCGGGGTCGTACGCCCGCTCACCGCCCGTCCACAGCTTGGCGGGACGGTCGCCCGTGGGCTGCTGGTCCGATTCACTTTCCATCGGGTACCTCCTCGAAGTGCCCCCCCGGTCCCCCCATCCTCCGGCGGCGGCCCCAAGAACGCACTTCGGCCCGGTCAGCGCCCCCGGAGGGGCGTGCGGCGGACCGCCCGGCCGGCCAGGACGTCCGTCCTGCGGCCCTCCCGCACCACGAACCGCCCGTCGATCAGGACGTGCGGGATGCCCGTCGGCCGGGCGCGCGGGTCCTCGTACGTGGACCCGGCCGCGACCGTCAGCGGATCGAAGAGGACGAGGTCGGCGCGGTGGCCCTGCCGGACCAGCCCCCGGTCCGGCAGGCGCAGCCGGGCCGCCGGGCGCCCGGCCAGGTGCGCCACGCACTCCTCCAGGGAGAGCACGCCCAGCTCCCGCACGTAGTGGCCGAGGTAGTGCGGGAAGGTGCCGTACGCCCTCGGGTGCGGCTTCGCGCCCTGGAGGATGCCGTCGGAGCCGCCCGTGTGGATCCGGTGCCGCATGATCGCCCGGACGTTCTCCTCGTGCCCCACGTGCTGCAGGATCGTCGGCCCGAGCCGGTCCCCGAGCAGCAGCCGCCGTGCGGTGTCCCAGTCGGGCAGGCGCGTGCCGACGTACGCGGCCAGAGCCGGATCGGTGACGCCCGACACCTCGATCGCGGACCAGTCGACGGGCACCCCGTGGCAGCCGTCGGAGCCGGTCACCTCCAGTGCGTGGCGGATCCGCTCCGCCCACGCCTCGTCGCGCAGCCGGGCGAGCACCGCCTCGGGGCCGCCCTCGCCCGCCCAGCTGGGCAGCAGCGCCGCGAGGGTGGTGCAGCCGGCGGTGTACGGATAGCTGTCGAGGGTGATGTCGCAGCCCTCGGCGAGCGCCGCGTCCAGCAGCGCGAGCAGCTCGGGCGCCCGGCCCCGGTTCTCGGGGAAGTTCATGGTGGCGTGGGCCAGGTGCAGGGCGCAGCCGGCCTCCCGGGCCAGCGCGACCATCTCCGCATAGGCGTCGAGCGCGCGGTGCCCGTACGAGCGGTGGTGCGGGCAGTAGTAGCCGCCGTACGCCGCCACGACGCGGCACAGCCCGGCCAGCTCGGCACCCTGCGCGTACATGCCGGGGGTGTAGGTGAGCCCCGAGGACATCCCGACGGCGCCCTGCGCGAGGCCCTCGGCGACCAGCGTGCGCATCCGGTCGAGCTCGGGGGGTGTGGCGGGCCGGTCCTGCCAGCCCAGGACGTACGCGCGGACGGTGCCCTGGGGCACGAGGTAGGCGGCGTTGACGGCGATGCCCGTGCGGTCGAGCCGGTCGAGGTAGCCGCCGACGGTGCGCCAGTCGAAGTCCACGTCGTCGCCGGGGCCGTTCCAGCCGGCGATGGCGGCCCGCACCTCCGCCAGGGTGCGCTCGTCCACGGGCGCGTAGGAGAGCCCGTCCTGGCCGAGCACCTCCAGGGTCACGCCCTGGGCGGCCTTCGCGCTGTGGTCCGGGTCGCGCAGCAGGGCGAGGTCGCTGTGGGCGTGCATGTCGGTGAAGCCCGGTGCCAGGACGAGGCCGTCCGCGTCCAGGGTCCGCCGCCCGCCGGACCGCGACCGCCCGATCCCGGCGATCCGGCCCTCGTGCACGGCGACGTCGGCGGTGTACGAGGGGCCGCCCGTGCCGTCGACGACACGGGCCCCCCGGATCACCAGGTCCACCGCGGCGGCCGGGGCCTAGAAGAAGGTGCGCACGTAGTCGGTGACGGTGCCGTCGGCCTCCACCACCGGGATCAGCGGCCACTTCTCGAAGATGGTGCACGGATGGGACATGCCCAGGGCCACCCAGTCCCCGACCTGGACGGCGTCCGCGGAGTCGGTCTCCAGCCAGGCGTGCTGGTCGGACAGCTTGACCACGCGGACGCCCGTCGCGGGCCGCTCGGCGCCGGTGAGGGGGTCGCGGACCAGTTCGGCCTCGGGCAGGCCCAGGTCGTAGGCGACGTCGCGCTTGCCGGCGTTGACGAAGGCCTGGCCGGCGGTGGGGCGCGAGACCACCTGGGTCCACAGGCGGAAGGCGGGCCGCAGGCCCCCTTCCGCGGGAACCCGGTTGAAGGGGGTCAGGCGGCCGTACCAGCCGTGGTCGTGGGAGACGTACGCCCCGGAGCGCAGCAGGCGCAGGACGGGCCGGGACAGTTCGGGCAGTTCGCCGAACACGTCGGCGACGGCGTCGAACCAGGCGGAGCCGCCCGCGCTGACGACGATCTCGTCCAGGCCGGCGGAGAACCGCCCGGCCTTGTCGAACTCGACGGCCAGCCCGGTGAGCCGGCGCAGGTAGGCGTGGACGCGGTCCGGGTCGGCGCCGGGCACCTCCGCCTCGTACCCGGCGACGCCGACCAGGCGCAGGGTGGCCGTCGCGGCCACGGCGTCGGCGACGGCCCGGCAGTCGTCCTCGGTCCGCGCGCCGGTGCGGGCGCCCTCGCCCGCGCCGAGCTCGACGACCACGTCCACGCGCCGCCCGGCCCCTCCGGTGTGCTCCCGAAGCGCCCGGTCCATGAGCTCGGCGCCGCGTACGGAGTCGACGTAGCAGACGAACCGGAACTCCGGGTCGGCGGCGAGCTCGTCGGCGACCCAGCGCAGCGCGACGGAGTCGACGAGCTCGTTGGCGAGGAAGATCCGCTGGATGCCGAAGGCGCGGTAGACGCGGGCCTGGTGGGGGACGGCGGCGGTGATGCCCCAGGCGCCGTGGTCGAGCTGGCGCCGGAACAGCTGGGGCGCCATGCAGGTCTTGCCGTGCGGGGCGAAGGCGAGCGAGTGGCGCTCGGCGTAGGCGCCGAGGACGGTGAGGTTGTGCTCCAGCGCCTCGGCGTCGAGGGTCAGGACGGGGGTGGTGAACCCGCCGGTGTAGAGGTCGCGGCGCTCCGCGGCCAGCTGCCCGACGGTCAGGCGGGCGCGTTCGGCGTCCGGGGGCAGGCCCTTGAAGCGGTGGTCGACCGGTTCGTCGGCGAGCCGCCGGACTGCATCGCTGCCCATGCCAGGTTCCTCCTTGCGTTGCGGGGTACGCAACGGTTGTTGCAGGGTGTGCCCTCGGCTGTCTAACAGCCCGCGCGACGGCGGGTCAACATCGCGCCGCACCGCCCCCGCAGGCCGCGCTTTCGTCCACCGGCAGGCCGAGGGCCGCTGCCGGTCGGGCGCCCGGCTCCAGGATCAACGCAGGGGGCGCCCTCCCGGCGGAAGGCGCCCCCGTTCACCCGGTCCGGACCGCTAGACGCAGTACTGCGCCTGCTTGCCGATCGAGCGGTACATGCAGTCCGCGTTCTCCAGCAGCTGGAGCACCGCGTCCCGGTTGCGCGCCGTCTCGCGGTCGATCACCTCGTCGGGCGGGTAGAAGCCGCCCCCGCCGCCGGTGTCCGACGGGTACATCTCGAAGGTGTAGGCGAAGATCTTCTGGTTGCCCCACAGCCAGTCGTCGATGGTCCCGTCCGTGATGTACAGGTCGCTCGACTGCTCGGGCGTGTAGCCGTTGCTGCGCGCCATGCTCGTGCCGATGGTCTTGTACACGGCGAGGTCGTCGGCGGTCATGCCCGGAGCCGTGTCGTTGTACGTCCACCCGAACGGCCACAGCACCAGCTCGCTGTACGTGTGGAAGTCGATGGCGGCGGTGATCTGCTGCTTGCCGCCGACCACGCGGCTGCGGACGAAGTCCGAAACCACCTTCACCTCGGGAGCCGACTCGGCGGCCGCGCCCCGGTAGGTCTCGGAGCTCTTGCTGCCGCTGGATCCGCCACAGCAGCCCCACTTGTAGTTCCAGTTCCGGTTCTCGTCGGTGCCGACGTAGGAGGAGCCGGAGTTGGGCTGCCGGTTCTTGCGCCACGAGCGGTACGAGCCGGTCGCGATGTCGTACTCGCCGCCGTCCGGGTTGAGGTCCGGCACGATCCAGATCTCGCGCGCGTTGACCATGTTGGTGACCCGCGCGTCGGTGCCGTACTTGGAGCCGAACTCCTTGAGCAGGTAGAGCGCCATCTCGACGGTCAGGTGCTCCCGGGCGTGCTGGTGGTGCGTGAAGAGCACCTCGGGCTCGTTCTCGTCGGTGGCGACGTTGTCGCTGATCTTGATGGCGATGATGTCCCGGCCCTGGTACGACTTCCCGATCACCTTCTTGCTCATGATCGAGGGGTACTGGGCGATGCGCTGGTCGATCTCGGCGTTCGCCTCGGCGTAGTTGTGGTACAGCGAGTCCTTGGACGGGAAGTCCATCGGGCTCGCCGCCACGCCGCGCTCGGAGCGGTCCGGCGGCCCGGGCAGGGCGGTCAGCTTGTAACCGAGCGCCCGCAGGGTCTTGGCCTGGAGGGGGTCGGCGCTGACGACGACCGAGCGGGCGTCGACCTCGTCGATCGAGACGCCCGTGCGGAGCAGGGCCGTCCGCTCGGCGGCGGTGGACGGGCCCTGGATCTCGTACTGGGCGATCGCCTCGTCCTGGGTGGCGGTGGACGGTGTGGGCGGTGGGGCCGCCGTCGCGCTCATGCCGTAGGCGGGTGCGCCGAGCGCGAGAGCGAGCAGGGCCGCCGTGACGGCGGCCCTGCGTCGGGTGTGGAGCCGCATGCGTTCTCCTGGGTGGGAGTGTGGGGGTAGCCGTGCGGACGCGCACAGCGTGCTCTTGTGGCATGTCCGGGTCAAGACCCGCCGTGCACTTATCAGACACGCGGCCGGGTCTGCCGTACGGCCACCCCCACAGGTACCGCCTAGGGGAGTCCGTGGACCTTCGGACCCACCGCGTCGGACCAAGCACCACCCGCCTTGGCGTCCCAGTTGGTCGACCAGGTCATCGCCCCGCGCAGCCCCGGGTAGGTCTTCGAGGGCTTGAAGGAACCGCAGTTCGTGCCCCGCGCCAGGCAGTCCAGCGCGTTGTTCACGACGGTCGGCGAGACGTACCCGCTGCCCGCGCCGCTCGGGGAGGCCGGGACGCCGATGCCCACCTGCGAGGGGTCGAGGCCGCCCTCCAGCTGGATGCAGGCCAGCGCGGTGAGGAAATCGACCGAGCCCTGCGAGTAGACCTTGCCGTCGCAGCCGTTCATCGAGCCGCTGTTGTAGTACTGCATGTTGACGACGGTGAGGATGTCCTTGATGTTCAGCGCCGTCTTGAAGTAGCCCCCCGCCGTCGACTGCATGTCGATGGTCTGCGGAGCCATCGTGATGACCAGGGACGGCCCCGCCTTCGCGGACAGCGCGCGCAGCGCCTGCGTCATGTAGGTCGGGTTGAGGCCGTTCTCCAGGTCGATGTCGATCCCGCTGAAGCCGTACTCCTGCATCAGTGCGTACGCCGAGTTCGCCAGGTTGGCCGCGGAGGCCGCGTCGTTGACCGAGATGGTGCCCTTCTCGCCGCCGACGGAGAGGATGACGGACTTCCCGGCGGCCTTCTTCGCGGCGACGTCGGCCTTGAACTGGGCGACCATGTAGCCGCCGAGGCCGGCCGTGTCGAGGTTGAAGGTGATGGCCCCGGGCGTGGTGGTGGCGTCGGCGAAGGAGACGGCGATGATGTCGTACTGCGCGGAGACGTCGGAGATCTTCTGGACGGTGGCGCCGTTGTTGAAGTTCTGCCAGTAGCCCGTCAGGGCGTGCCTGGGCACCGACGGGTTCGGGCCGGGGTCCCCGCCGCCGGTGGTGGTGCCGGTCACCGCCGCCGACTTCGGGCCCTCGCCCGCCGCGTTGTACGCGCTCACCTGGAAGGAGTACGAGGTGGCCGCGGCGAGCCCGGTGATCTGGGCCGGGGAGGCGGAGACCGTCCGGACGCGGACGCCGTCCTGGTACACGTGGTAACCGGTGGCCCCGGAGACCGCGTTCCACGAAAGCGTGAGCCCGCTTGCGCTCTGGCCGGAAACGGCGGGCCGGGCCGGGGCGCCGGGGACGGAGGGGCCGGGATCGGTGCCGCCACCGCCGTCCGGACCGAAGACGCTGAGCTCGTCGGCGAAGTACGCGGGCTGCCCGTACCAGCCGTGCGTCCAGACGGTGACCTCGGTGGTGCCGGGGCCGGTGCTGAAGGTGGTGGAGAGCTTCTGCCAGCCGCCGCCCGAGCCGGGGGTCCAGGTGGACACGTCCTGGGTGCCGGTACCGGTCGCGCCGAGGTACACGTACGAGCCCTGGACCTGCGCGCTCAGCGTGTACGTCGAGTTCGGCTTGACGGTGACGGTCTGGCTGCACCGGGCGTTGTCCTGGCCCGCCGGGGTGGCCTTGAGCGCGCCGGAACCGGTGTGGACGGGCGAGGGGACGACGGCGCCGCTGCCCGAGGTGCAGGTCCAGCCGGCGAGACCGGACTCGAAGCCTCCGTTGCGGGCGACGTTGACGTCGGCGGCCTGGGCGGTGCCGGTGGCGAGGGCGGTCAGGCCCGCGGCGGTGAGGGCGGCCGCGCCGACAAGGGCGAGGGAGCGTATGCGGTTCACGTGGGCTCCGTGGGGGGAGGAAGGAAGGCGAAGGGGGTGGTGCAGCGGGGGTGTTGAGGAGCATGTGGGGGATCCCCGCAGACCGGTGCGCCCCAAGTTGGTCCAGACCAATCCTCGTGTCAAGACTCTTTGCAATGTGGCTTGAACTGATCGGGCCCCGGGTCCTGGTTGCCCGGGTTTTCGGCCACCTGTGACAGGGCGTCGGAAGGCGGGAATCACCAAGGGCCTGACCTGCCAGGGACGACGCGGATATGGTGCTGGAGCACGGGGGATGTGCGTCGATCGTTTGCGGTCGCGCAGGGTGCGCGCGTACGGGAGCGGGCGCACCGACACATGTGGCGTACGGGGTGAACAGGGGGATTCGCGTGCCGACCGCCATTGCCGTCACCAGCACCGATCTGGTGCTGCCGGCCCCTGACCGGCACACGCCGCCGGCCGTCGTGCTGCGCCCGCCGGGGCAGCTCGACCTGGAGGGCGCCCTCGCCGAGACCAGCACCCTGCTGGAGCGCCACGGCCACCTCGTGGCCGTCGTCCCGGACTGGCTTCCGCCCGCCGCCGTCCGCCGGCTGCACACGGTACGGGCCATCCTCGAAACCGACCGGATCGCCCTCGTCGGCACCGATCTGCCCCCGCTCGCGACCGCCCTGCTGGTACGTCAGCTGCGTCAGCTCAGCGTGTGCGACTTCAGTCCCGGTGTCGTGGCCTCCGCCGCCCGGCTGCTGTCGCACTACATCCACGCGGGCGCCCTGCTCGGCTCGGTGGCCCGGCTGGACCGGGTCGCGGTGAGCCTCAAGGCCCACGCGAAGTCGTGGTCGCCGGGCGCGCAGTTCGCCGTACTCGCCCACCCGGCCCCGCACCTGCTCAAGCTGGGCGGCTCCGGGTCGGGGGCCCACCGCAGCGGCGGACTGCCGCCCGGCCCCGACTTCGCCACCCACCTCACCTTCGCGCGCGGCCAGCTCGCCTCCGACTGGGTGACGGCCGAGCTCGCCCCCGCCTGGCGGGTCCAGGGCGTGATGGAGAACCCGCTGCCGGCCGACTCGGCCGCCTGGTGGGCCACCCCCAAGCTGGTGGAGTTCGCCGCGGCCATCCCGGACCTGTCCGTGCTCTACCAACTGGTGGCGTCCGTACGCCGCGAGGAGTGCCGGTGGTGCGGGTTCGAGCTGATCGGCGACCGCTGCGGCTTCTGCGCCGCACCCCTCACCGCGCCCCCGCCCGCCGCACCCGCGAGTGCGTCCGGGGCTTCCGGCGCCGGCAGCCCTTCCGGGACCACCGGCTCCTCCCGTTCCTCCCGCTCCTCCAGCTCCTCCAGCTCTTCCAGATCGTGACTCCGACCGGCCCGAACGAACGAAGAACGGCGAGGTAGTACGGCTCATGAACTCACGCCAGCGCCGCGGCGTCATCCTGCTGCTCCTGTCGGCCCTGTGTGCCCTCGCGGCGTTCGGCGGGGTTCTCGTGGTGATCGGTGACGTCAATTCCAAGGTGGGCTCCGAGGTCGTCGCGTACCGCGCCAAGGCCGACATCGCGCCGTACAGCCCCCTGGCGGCCGGCCAGTTCGAGGAGGTCGCCATCCCCAAGCGCTGGCTGTCCGCGACCGCCGTCACCGACCTCGGCCAGGTCAAGGACAAGATCGCCCTCACCACCCTGAGGAAGGGCTCCCTGCTCCAGGCGGACATGTTCGTCGACAAACCCCAGCTCCAGCCCGGGGAGCAGGAGATCGCCATCATGATCGACGCCGCCACGGGCGTGGCCGGCAAGATCTACTCCGGGGCCAAGGTCAACATCATCGCCACCTTCAGGGGCGCCAAGGACACCGAGCCCTCCCGCTCGGTGATCATCGTGGCCAATGCCCGGGTCCTGAACGTCGGCAAGCTCACCCCGCTGGACCGGGACAGCGACAAGAAGGGCCCGGCCGAGGCCGTCCCGATCACCTTCGCCCTGAACACCAAGGACACCCAGCGCGTCGCCTACGCCGAATCCTTCGCGGAGCACGTCCGCCTGGCCCTGGTGGCCCCCGGCACCGACTCCGCGCCCGGCGCGGCCGACCGCACGTACACCCTCGACGGGGACAGGTGAGGCCCGGATGACCACGCGAATCCTCCCCGCGGCCGGAGACCCGGACGCCGCCCGCACCCTCTCCACCCTCCTCGGCCGGATCCCGGGCGCCGAACCGGCCGCCCCGGTCCCCGACTCCGCCTCCCTGCTGGACACCCTGGCCCGGCTGGCCGCCGACTCCATCGACGAACTGCCCGAGGTCGTCCTCCTCCACGAGCGGATCGGCCCGGTGCCCGCCCTGGACCTGATCCGCGAGGTCGCCCTGCGCTTCCCGGCGGTGGGCGTGGTCCTGGTGTCCTCCGACGCCGGCCCGGCGCTCTTCTCCGCCGCCATGGACGCGGGCGCGCGCGGCCTGGCCGGCCTGCCGCTCGCCTACGAGGAGCTCGCCGCCCGCGTCCAGTCCGCCGCCCAGTGGTCCGTGGGCGTACGCCGCCACCTGGGCCGCGGGCCCGAGCCGTTCACCGGCCCCGGCGGGCGGCTGGTCACGGTCAGCGGAGCCAAGGGCGGGGTGGGCACCACCTTCACGGCGGTGCAGTTCGCGCTGGCCGCCACCGCCGCGGGGCGGCGTACCGCACTGGTCGACATGGACCTCCAGGCCGGCGACGTCGGCTCCTACCTGGACGTCCAGTTCCGGCGTTCCATCGCCGACCTCGCCGGCATCCAGGACATCTCCCCGCGCGTCCTGCAGGACGCGGTCTACGACGACCGCACCGGCCTCGCCCTGCTGCTGGCCCCGGCCGACGGCGAACGCGGCGAGGAGGTCGACGACCGGGCCGCCCGGCACATCGTCACCGCCCTGCGCAGCCGCTACGAACTCGTCGTCGTCGACTGCGGAACGCAGGTGACCGGCGCGAACGCCGCCGCCGTCGAGATGGCGGACGTGGCGGTCCTGGTCACCACCCCCGACGTGGTCGCCGTACGCGCGGCCAAACGGATGGTCCGGATGTGGGAGCGGCTCCAGGTGCGCAAGGCCGAGGACACCGCGGTGGTCGTCAACCGCTGGAGCAAGCACACCGAGATCCAGCCCTCCCTGATCGCGAAGATCACCAAGACCCGGCCGACGCGCACCCCGGTCCCGGCGGCCTTCAAGGAACTCCAGGCCGTCGTCGACGCGGGCCGGGTGCAGGACCTCGACAACCGCTCCACCGTGAAGCAGGCCCTGTGGGCGGTGGCGGGCGAACTGGGCCTGCTCGCGGCCGCCGATCCGGAAGCCGCCGCCCCCGGCGCGGCCCTGGCCGTACGGGCCTCCGGACCTGTGGCCCGGCTGCGGGCCGGCGACCGGGGCGCCCTCGGGCCCTGGCTGCGCCGCGGCCGGGAGGGCTGAGCCATGGCCGGCGCCCGCGGGGACCGCGGCCAGGTGGCCGTCGAGTTCGTCGGCACGGTCCCGCTGATCCTGCTGCTCGTGGCGGCCGTGTGGGAGTGCGTACTGATCGGGTACGCGTTCTCGCTGGCGGGAAACGCGGCGGACGAGGCGGCCCGCGCGGGCGCGGTGCACGGGGGCGGCGCGTGCGCCGCAGCGGCCGGCCGGCACATCAGCGGCGCCTGGACCATGGAGGCGTCCTGCGCGGAGTCGGGCGACCTCGTCAAGGCCACCGTCACGCTGCACCTCCCGGTGTTCCACCCGGGCCTCAGCATCGGCGTCCCGATCACGGGCGAGGCCGCCGCGGCCAAGGAGAGGGAGAACTGAGATGCCCCACCGGCTCACCCCCGTCTCCGGCCCCGGCCCGGACCCCCGTTCCGGCCGCGCGCCCGGCTCCGGTCCGGCGCCCGGCTCCGGTTCGGCGCCCGGCTCCGGTCCGGCGCCCGGCTCCGGCCCGGCGCCCGGCGTCTGCCGCGCCCGCGGCGTCCGCCGAGCCCCCGCGGAGGCGCGCGACCGCGGCCAGGTGGCCCTGGAGTACATCGGGTTCATCCCCATCCTGCTCTTCGTGGCGCTGTGCGGGATCCAGCTCGGCTGGGTCGCGTACGTCCACGAGCAGGCCGACACCGCCGCCCGTACCGCGGCGCGCGTCGAGGCCCGCAACGGCCGCGGCGGGGCGGCGGCCGGGAAGGCGGCCGTCAAGGGGGGTTTGGCCCCGCAGGTGGACGTGTCCACGACCGGCGACGCCGTCACCGCGACGGTGACCATCAAGATCAAGTCCATCGTGCCCGGGCTCGCCCTCGACCCGGCCACGGCCACCGCCGTCATGCCGAACGACGACCCGGAGGTGACCGGACCATGAGCCTGCGCTCCCGCGTCAACACCCCCGACGACCGCCACGGTCCGCGCGAGGACGGCCGGCTGGTCTCCTCCTACCGCGCCAAGCTGCTGGAGGAGATCGACCTCGCCGAGATGTCCGCGCTCGCACCCGCCGAGCGCCGGGCACGGCTGGAGCGCGTCCTCGGGCACATCATCAGCCGCGAGGGCCCCGTCCTGTCCACCGTCGAGCGGGCCCAGCTGATCCGCCGGGTCGTGGACGAGGCGCTCGGCCTCGGGGTGCTCGAACCGCTCCTCGAAGACCCCTCCATCTCCGAGATCATGGTCAACGGCCCGGACCAGATCTTCGTGGAGCGCGCCGGCCGGGTCGAGCAGCTCCCGCTGCGCTTCGCCTCGCACGAACAGCTGATGCAGACCATCGAGCGCATCGTCTCCACCGTCAACCGCCGCGTGGACGAGGCCAACCCGATGGTCGACGCCCGCCTGCCCAGCGGCGAACGCGTCAACGTGATCATCCCACCGCTGTCCCTGACCGGGGCCACGCTCACGATCCGCCGCTTCCCGCGCGCCTTCACCCTCCACGAGCTGATCGCCCTCGGCTCGCTCGACGAGCAGATGCTGCTGCTCCTGTCCGGGCTGGTCCAGGCGAAGATGAACGTGATCGTCTCCGGGGCCACCGGCACGGGCAAGACCACCCTCCTCAACGCCCTCTCCGGCCTGATCC
Source organism: Streptomyces sp. NPDC006326 (assembly GCF_040612915.1). NCBI lineage: Bacteria > Bacillati > Actinomycetota > Actinomycetes > Kitasatosporales > Streptomycetaceae > Streptomyces > Streptomyces sp. NPDC006326. Next base: position 210,826 of record NZ_JBEXRC010000001.1, read on the forward strand.
CCGAGGGCGAGCGGATCATCACCATCGAGGACTCGGCCGAGCTGCAACTCCAGCAGGCCCACGTGATCCGCCTCGAATCCCGCCCGGCCAACGTGGAGGGCAAGGGCCGGATCACCATCCGCGACCTGGTCCGCAACTCCCTGCGGATGCGCCCCGACCGGATCATCGTCGGCGAGGTCCGCGGCGGTGAGACCCTCGACATGCTCCAGGCGATGTCGACCGGCCACGACGGCTCCCTGGCCACCGTCCACGCGAACAGCGCCGAGGACGCCCTGATGCGCCTGCAGACTCTGGCGTCGATGTCCGAGGTGGAAGTGCCCTTCGAGGCGCTCCAGGACCAGATCAACAGCGCCGTGAACGTGGTCGTCCAGCTCACCCGCTTCGGCGACGGCTCGCGCCGCATCACCGAGATGGCCATCCTCGACTCGCACGGCCGCGAGCCCTTCCGGCTCACCACCGTGTGCCGCTTCGCGGCCCAGCCGATGGCCGCCGACGGCCGCGTCCACGGCCGCTTCGAGTACCACCCGCTGCCGCGGCGGATCGCGGACCGCCTCTACATGAACAACCAGCCGATCCCGCAGGCCTTCGGGGTCGCCCTGTCGGACGACGCACTCGCCACCCGCATCACCCGGACCGTCCTGTGAACCCACTCGTCCTCCTCACCCTCGGCGCCACCCTGCTGGCCTGCGTGCTCGTCGTCGCCGGCGTCCACGCCTACGCCGCCGGCCGGGCCCAGCGCGCCGCCCTCGTCGAACGCCTCTCCCAGGAGGGCGCACCCCCGCCGGCCGGCCGCAGACGCCGCTTCACGGGCGTGGACCGCCGACTGCGCCGTACCGCGCTGGGCCGCCGGATCGAGGTGAAGCTGGCGGTGACGGGCCTCGATCTGACGCCGGGCGAGTTCTTCGTCTACGTACTCGCCTCCGTGGCCGGAACCTGGCTGATCGCGGCGAGCTTCCTGGCCCCCTTCTTCGGCCCGGTGGCCGGGCTGACCGGCCTGTGGGCGGCGAACGCCTTCCTCAACTGGCAGCGGGCCCGGCGTACCGAACGCTTCATCAACCAGCTCCCCGAGCTCGCCCGCATCCTCGCCAACGCCACCCAGGCCGGGCTGGCCCTGCGTACGGCCATCGCCATGGCGGCGGAGGAGCTGGAGGCCCCCGCGGGCGAGGAGCTCTCCCGGGTCGCCGACCGCCTGGCCGTCGGGCACTCGATCGAGGAGTCGCTGGGCGAGATCGCCGAGCGGCTCCCCTCCCGGGAACTGGTCGTCCTGGTCTCCACCCTGGTCCTGTCCGCGCGGGCCGGCGGGGCGCTCGTGGGGAGCCTGCGCAATCTGACGGTCACGCTGGAGCAGCGCAAGGAGACGCGGCGCGAGATCCGCACCCAGCTCTCCCAGGTGACGGTGACCGCCTACTTGGTACCGGCGATCGGGCTCGGATCGCTGCTGCTGGTCAACCTGATGATGCCGGGCGCGCTGGACCGGATGACCGGCGCGTTCATCGGCCAGACGGCCGTGCTCGTCGCACTCGGCCTCTTCACGCTCGGCTTCGTCCTCATCCGCCGCCTGTCGAAGATCGATGTGTGAGGGCCGGTCATGACTGCTCTGCTGCTGGCGCTCGCGGCCGCGGTGTCGATCCTCGGCGTCTTCCACGGCGTCCGCCTCTACCGCGCCGACGTGAAACTCCCCTCCGACCTGGCCCTGGCCTTGGAGGTCGGCGCCACCCGTACGACGGCGGTCGGCTCGGCCGTCGACCGGATGGGCATCCGCTGGGCTCCGCTGGTGCTGCGCCTGATGGGCCCCCAACGGGTGGCGCGCAAACGCCGCCAGATCGACATGGCCGGCAACCCGGCCGGCCTGACCATCGACCGCTACGCGGCCCGCCGTGCGGTGTACGGCTTCCTGGGCGCCGTGGGTGCCTTCGCGATGCTGCTGGGCGGCCGGCTCGTACCGGCGCTGCTGATGGTGGCGTTCGGACTGTTCTGGATCGAGGTCGGCCTGTGGTCGGCGATCCGGGTCCGCCGCGACCACATCGAGCGGACGCTGCCCGACTTCCTCGACGTGCTCGCGGTGGTGGTCAGCGCGGGGCTCGGCTTCCGGCAGGCGCTGGAACGGGTGGCCGGCAAGTACGAGGGCCCGTGGTCGGACGAGGTCCGCATCACCCTCCAGCAGATGGACATGGGCGTCAGCCGCCGCCAGGCCTTCGACGAGCTGCGGCGGCGCAACGACTCGGAGCAGGTGGCCCAGTTCGTCACCGCGCTCCAGCAGGGCGAGGAGCTGGGCTCCCCGATCGTGGAGACGCTGATCGCCATCGCGGAGGACATGCGCCGCACGGACGCCCAGAACGCACGGCGGCGGGCGGCCCGGGCCGTGCCGAAGGCCACCTTCGCGGTCACCATGTTCATGCTGCCGGGAACGCTGATCCTGCTGGTGTGCGGGTTCGTGTACGGCGCGGACGTCGACTTCGGCGCGATGCTCGGGGGTGGATGAGCCATGGCGGTACTGGACATCGCGGCCGGGGCGTTCGGCCGCCACCGGCCGGAGACGGCGACGGGTACGGGGACGGGTACGGCGTCGACGGGCGCGTGGGCCGGGGGAGCGGCGGCCGGGGGAGCGGCGGCCGGGGGAGCGGCGGCCGGGGGCGCTGCGGCCGGAGGAGCGGCGGCCGGGGGTGCGGTGCAGGCTCCCGCTCCGGCCCTCCAGGCGGGGGCGCTGCAGGCGCTGTGCCGCCAGGTCTTCGCCTTCCGGATGGTGATGATCGGCCTGGGGGCGCCGCTGGCCCTGGGGCGCACGGCCCCCGGCGGACCGGCGTACCTCGTCGGCGGCGCGATCCTGCTCACCTTCATGCTCTCGTACGTCCTGTTCCGCGACTGGGAGCGGTTCGGGCCGCTGCTGCTGCGCCACCGGTGGCTGCTGGCCGCCGACATGGCGTTCAACGCCCTGCTCCTGGCCACCGCGACCCCCGAATCCCCGCTCGGCTTCGTCTCCTTGTGCACCCCGCTGCTGGCAGGACTGGTCTACGGGTGGCGGGGCTCGGCCGTCTACGCGGCCCTGCAGGCGGCCCTGGTGACGGCCTCGGGCGGCGCCCTGTCCCTGGCCGGCCTCTGCCTCCTGGCGGGCGCGGCCGGGTCCTGCCTGCGGGACCTGCTGTTCCGCTTCGGGGCGGCGAGCCGGGCCCTCACCGAGACACGGGCCCGCCTGGCGGTGGCCGAGGCGGTCCGCGCCGAACGGGACCACCTGGCCCGCGAAATGCACGACTCGGTGGCGAAGACCCTGCACGGCCTGGCGCTGGCCGCCGACGCCCTCGCGCGCACCACGGACCCCGAGGCAGTCCGCCGCCAGGCCGCACTCCTGGCGGGCGCGGCCCGCCTCGCGGTCGCAGAGTCCCGGGAGCTGCTGACCGACCTGCGGCGCGATGCGGATGCGCCGGGCGTCTGCCTGCTGGGCGAACTACGCAGGATGACCGCCCCCGGCGTGGAACTGCGCACGAGCGGAACCCTGCCGCCGGTCCCGGCCGCGGTGGCCCGCCACCTGCTGGCGGTGGCCTCGGAGGCCCTGGAGAACGCCCGCCGCCACGCCGGAGCCACGGCGGTGACGGTGACGGCCGGGGTGGAGGGCGGCCACCTCACGCTCACCGTCGAGGACGACGGCCGCGGCCTGCCCGGCACCGCCCCCGACCTCCGGGCCCTGCACCGCGCCGGCCGCTTCGGGCTGCTCGGCATGGCGGAGCGCGCGGCGGCCATCGGGGCCCGCCTGCACATCGGCCCCCGCCCGGCCGGCCCCGGCACCGAGGTACGCCTGGACCTCCCGCTCGCGGCCCTGCCCCGGGAGGAGACCCCGTGATGCCGCTCCGCGTCCTGATCGCCGACGACAACCCGGTCGTCCGCGCCGGCCTCGCGGCCCTCCTGGCCACCGCCGACACCGTCGAGGTCGTCGCCCAGGCGGCGGACGGCCGCGAGGCCCTGAGCCTGACCAGGCGCCACGCCCCCGACGTGATCCTGCTGGACGTCCGCATGCCCGGCGTCGACGGCATCTCGGCCCTGCCGCACCTGGTCCAGCTGGCGCCGGTGCTGATGCTGACGTACAGCCAGGAGGCGCAGATCGTCCGCGAGGCCCTGCTCTTGGGCGCGGGCGGCTACCTGGTCCACGGCGAGTTCACGGCGGACGACCTGCTCCGCGCGGTCCACGACGTCCGCGAGGGCCGCGCCCACTTCACCCCGACGGCGGCCACCGCCCTCCTCGCGGAACTCCGCACCTCTTCGCAACCGCAACGAACTGTGGCACAGTCTTCTGAGCGGCTGCACAACCTGGCGCTCTTCGGGCTGAGTTCGCGGGAGGTGGAGATCATGGATCTGATCGCGTCCGGGATGAGCAACCAGCAGATCGCGGCGGCGTGCTTCATCAGCGAGAAGACGGTCAAGAACCACATCAACCGCATCTTCGCGAAGCTCCAGAGCACCACCCGCAGCGAGGCCATAGCCCGCTGGCTGGGAACCGCCCGTCCAGGGGTGACCGGCCATGGGTAGACGGAGTGCGCAGTGGGTCCGTAATTGGGCCCCGGGACCCTTGGTGATGACTCGTCACTCGCCGTACGGTCCGCAAACCAGCACCGTCACCGGCCCGGGAGGAAACCCCCATGCTGCAGAACACCCTGGCAAGGCTGCGGACCCACCTCACCCCCCACCGAACCCGGGACCGCGGCCAGACGGCCTTCGAGTACCTCGGCATCATCCTGGTGGTGGTGGTCATCATCGGCGCGATCGTGGGCACGGGCATCGGCCAAGCCATCACCAACCGGATCGCCACGGCGGTCGCATCAGTCACCGCCGGAAGGTGATTTCGAAGAGCCTGAACGATCGAGGGCAGGCTTTTCCGGTTTACATCGTCGTGATAACCGGCATGCTGTTCGCGGCATTTGCCTTCTTTGTGGTGGGAGCGGCGGCACTTACGCGCAGCGATGCGCAAGGGGCGGCTGACGCCGCCGCGCTGGCGGCGGCACGTGACGCGCGAGACCACTTGGTGCCGGGGTTGGATTTCTCCAGGTTCGGCCCCCAGGAATGGGAAAAGGTTCTGCGAGGCGAGTTGCTCGACGATGCGGGAGCATGCGGGCAGGCGCGGAGCTTCGCGGAACAGAACGACGCGTCGGCGACCTGCACGGCTTCTATGCCCCGGTTCACCGTCGGGGTGACGACCAATAGAACGGTGGGGAAGTCGGTTGTCCCGGGAACGGACAGCGTCCATGGAAAGGCGAAGGCGACCGCTGCGATCGAATCGCGCTGCCGCCTGGATGCTGCCCCTACCCCTACCCCTACCCCTACCCCCGCCCCCACCCCTACCCCGAGCCCCAGTCCGAACCCGCAAGCGCCTTCGAGGGTCAAGTTCACGTGCAAGGGCGGCAAGCCGTTCGAGGTGGACCCCGCGAAGCCCGGGCCGTGGCGCACGTTGGCGAGAAGACTGTTCGACGTGCGCTTGGTCGATTGACAATGGATGAGAGAAGGAAGCGGCATAGATGAGCACTCGGCACTCGGTGAACGTCCGTCGGGGAGCGGCTGTCGTGGCGGCGGCAGTCTTGGCACTCACCGTGGCCGGCTGCGGCGGGGGCGATGACCAGAAGAACAAGGCTCGGCAGAGTCCTGCGCCCTCAAGGTCCCAGAGTGGCCAGCCTCAGTCACCACCCAGCAGCAGCGTCCAACCCACGCCGACCGAGGTGCTCGCTAGCGTCAACGGCGAGGCTGGAATGACCCTCACCGTCAACTCTGCAGTTCGCGATGCCGCTGGCTTTCTTACGGTCAGTGGTCAACTGAAAAACACCGGCAGCCAGCCCTTCGCCAACGTGGCAGCTTGGCGTGGCAACGAACTCAACAGCAGTGGAGCCTCGGTGGCGGGTGTCACGCTCGTCGACAAGGCTGCCAAAAAGAGGTACTACGTGCTTCGCGACACCGACGGCAGATGCCTCTGCACCACCGGACTGACGATCATTGACGCCGGCCAGGTGGTGCCGTTCTTCGCGCAGTTCCCCGTGCCACCGAACAGCACAAGTCAGGTGGAATTCAGTCTGCCGACCTTCGCCACGGCGACCGTCAAGATCTCCGGGTGACCCCATGACACAAAGCCACCGCACCACCGCTGCGACGGTAGTCGTCGGGCTCGTCATCGCCGGGGGGCATTTCCTCGGGGCGGGCAGTGCGTATGCCGATGACGTCAAGCCCTCCGTTCCGCCCGGCACCGAGCCGTCCGCCGCCGCCCCCGTGCCCATCGACTCCAACGCCCCCGGGCTGAAGATCCCCCAGGGCGGGACGCTGGCGCCCATCAAGGTGCTGGACATCGCCGAGGTCGTCGAAGACCTCGGCGGGGAGCAGCGGCGGCAGGAGACCAATCAGACCGTCATGATGGCGTTGCAGTCCGAGGTGCTGTTCCCCGAGAACAGTGCCGTCTTCAACGCCCAGGCCGCCGCCCGGATACAGGCCATCGCCAACGAGATCAACACGCAGAAGGCCACCCGCATCCGGGTCTTCGGGTTCACCGACGACCAGGGCAGCTACGAGCACGGCAAGGAGCTCTCCAAGCAGCGCGCCGATGCCGTGCAGGCCGAGTTGGCCAAGACGGTGACCAACCCCGGTGTCATCTACGACGTCCGGGGGTACAGCGAGGACTACCCGATCGCGGACAACAGCACCGAGGAAGGCCGCAAGAAGAACCGCCGCGTCGAGATCACCTTCCCCCGCAGCGTCGGCAACTAGGCCGCCGCGGCCAGGACGGACGCCGCCGCCCGGGCGCGGTGGGCCGGTTCCGGGCCGGGGGTGAGGGCGGCGACCGCCGTCGCGCCCTCGACCAGGATCAGCAGCTGGTCCGCCAGGTCGGGACGGTCCGGTCCGGCCAGGTCGGCCAGCAGGGCCCGTAGCTCCGCCTTGTGGCGGCGTACGACGTCCAGGACGCCGGCGGGGCCGGTGCCCAGCTCCCCGTAGGCGTTCAGGAACGCGCAGCCGCGGAAGTCCGGCTCCGTGAACCACCGCGCCAGCCAGTGGAAGACGGCTCCGACCGGGTCGGCCGCGTCGGCCTTCACCGCCTCGCGCAGGCTGTTCATCCAGCGCCGGTCGCGCCGGTCCAGGTAGGCCGCGACCAGCGATTCCTTGGCCGGGAAGACCTTGTAGAGCCGCTTGAGCGGGACGCCCGACGCCGTGCGGATGCGGTCCATGCCCACGGCCTGGATCCCCTCCGTGTAGAACAGCGCCTCCGCGGCGTCCAGCAGCCGGGTGCGGCCCTCTTCGTCGTCCATGCGGGGAGCGTAACCCAGAATCGCTTGCGCAGAGAACGATCGTTCTCTATCGTCCGAGAACGATCGTTCTCGTCGTCGAGGTTCGAGAGGCTGCCGCCATGGCCGTGTCCGTACGCCCGCCCCTGCCCCCCTTCACCGAGGAATCCGCCCGCGCCAAGGTCCAGGCGGCCGAGGACGCCTGGAACTCCCGGGACCCCGAGCGCGTGGCCCTCGCGTATACCGAGGACTCCGTGTGGCGCAATCGCGACCGCTTCCTCAGCGGCCGCGCCGAGATCCGGGAGTTCCTCGCGGAGAAGTGGGAGCGCGAGCTGGACTACCGCCTGCGCAAGGAACTCTGGGCGTACACCGGCAACCGCATCTCCGTCCGCTTCGAGTACGAGTGGCACGACAGCGCCGGCCAGTGGTGGCGCAGCCACGGCAACGAGCAGTGGGAGTTCGACGAGGACGGCCTGATGCGCCGCCGCGAGGCCAGCATCAACGACATCCCCATCACGGAGTCCGAGCGCCGCCTCCGCCGCCCCACGCCGTGACGCCCCTTTCGCCCGTCAGGCTCTGGAGGCTCCCAGGCCGACCAGGGCGCGGGTGACCAGCTCCGCCTGGTGGGTGGTGCCGCGGAGGTTCGGGTGGAGCAGGGTGCAGGCCTCGCCGGGTGAAGGGATCGCCCGGCAGAGGATGGACGGCTCATCGCTCTGGTCTCCGGGGCCCGTCAGCTCGTCCTTGATGCCGTACATCCAGCGCTCCTCCCCGCTCGCGCACACCCCGTGCCCGGCGCTGGAGGCGTACGTGTCCACATAGGCCGCGCCCGCCTTCCCGGCCTGCTCGCGCAGGACGGTGTTCACCCGCCGCTCCATGCTGTCCAGCCACGGCAGATCGCCCTTGGCGGCGGTGCCGAACTGCTGCCACGAGCCCCAGCGGCAGCCGGCGCTGTCGTCGACGAGCGCCGGATACCCGACCAGCGCGACCCTGGCCTGCGGTGCGCGGGCCCGGACGGCCTGCATGAGGGTCCCCAAGTCGGCTTCCAGGGAGGCGAATCTGTCGTTCAGGGCGGAGGCCCCCTTCCCCGTCGTGTAGTACGAGGTGCACGGCTTGCCCATGCCGAAGGCGGCAACGCCCTGCGCGACGCACTGCTCGACGATCTCCTTGAAGCCGATCGAGTTGCCTCCGATGCCGATGGTGACCAGGTCGGTGCCGGCCGACAAGGCGGCGATCTGGGCCGGCTTGGCGGGCCAACCGCCGGGCGGCGGCACTGAGGGAGGCCCGGTCATGTCGGTCTGCTGCTCCAGCAGGCCCCCTCTGACATCGGCGGCGGAACAGGTCACATCGGTGAGCCGCACCCGCAGCTGCCGCGCTGCCTGCTGCGGATAGCTCTGGGCGGAGCGCCCGCAGCCGTCCTCCGTCGCCCACGGCCGGACGAAGGCGCCCGCGCTGTACGAGTCGCCCATGGCGACCCAGTTCAGGGCCCGGGGCGGGGAAGGGGCCGCCGCCGCGGCGGTCGGTGCGGCCGTGGTGGAGGTGACGACGGAGAGGGTGGCGAGGGTGGTCGCGGCGGCGAGCGCCAGCCGGGTACGGGTGGTGACCATGGCGGTGTCCTCTGGCTCGGGCGCCCGAGGCTCGTCCCCCACCGGCGCGTTTCACCAAAAGTAGCCGGGATCGTCACCCTGGGTAATCGCTCGATCGGGTGATCCCGTAACGCCCCCACACCCTCTCCTCCGCCCCGCTCCCACCCTCGGCCTCGCCCCGCCCCCGTCACCGCTCGTGGTGCGCCCGCGTGATCAGGTCCGTCGCGACCTCCAGCGCCGCCAGGCGGGTCTCCTCCGGATCCCCCTCCACGTGCTGGAGGAACATCATCCCCGCGTGCAGCGTGAACAGGGCGCTGACGCAGCGCACCTGGTCCACCGTCGGGGCGCCCTCCGTGCGCAGCAGGTCGACCAGGGTGAAGAGCCGGCGCTTGACCGTCTCGCCGATGCTCAGCTCCCGCATCGTCGCCTGGTTCTCCTGCATGAAGCGGTACAGCGAGGCGCCGGCCACCATCGCCTCGCTGTAGCGCCGCAGCACCTCGCGCTTCGTCTCCAGCGTCCGCGGCTGCTCCTTCGCCCACTCGATCAGCTCGTCGATGGGGCGCGTCAGGTCCTCGAAGACGCTGATGATGATGTCTTCCTTGGTCTTGAAGTGGTAGTACAGCGCCGCCTTCGTGACCTCCAGCCGCTCTGCGATCTCCCTCAGCGACGTCTTCTCGTACCCCTGCTCGGCGAAGAGCTCCAGTGCGACGTCCTGGATGCGCTGACGCGTGTTGCCACGACGCGCCTGCGGACTGCTGCTGGACATGGCTCTCCCCAATTACTTACTTGACGCCCGGCTAGTGACGGGTCTACCGTCCCCAGTGTAGTGAACTAGCCGGGCGGCAAGTAAGTGCCCGGGAGCGGGTGCAACGGGGAGTGGACATGGTCGATATCACGAAGGCGGCGCAGACCTCGGAGGAGGTGAAGCCGCGCAGCGTTCGTGTGGTCCTCATGGCGCTCATGATCGCCATGCTGCTGGCCATGCTGGACAACATGATCATCGGTACGGCGATGCCCACCATCGTCGGCGAGCTCGGCGGGCTTGAGCACCTCTCCTGGGTGGTCACGGCGTACACGCTGGCCACCGCGGCCTCCACCCCCATCTGGGGCAAGATCGGCGACATGTACGGGCGGAAGGGCTCCTTCCTCACCTCCATCGTGATCTTCCTCATCGGCTCCGCGCTCAGCGGCATGGCCCAGAACATGGGCCAGCTCATCGGCTTCCGCGCCATCCAGGGCCTCGGGGCCGGCGGTCTGATGGTCGGCGTCATGGCGATCATCGGCGACCTGATCCCGCCCCGTGAGCGCGGCAAGTACCAGGGCATGATGGCCGGCGTGATGGCCCTCGCCATGATCGGCGGCCCGCTGGTCGGCGGCACCATCACCGACCACATGGGCTGGCGCTGGTCCTTCTACATCAACCTGCCCCTGGGCGCGGTCGCGCTCGCGATGGTCACCGCGGTCCTCCACCTGCCGAAGAAGACAGGGCAGGGGGAAGGCCGGAAGATCGACTATCTGGGCGCGGCCCTGCTCACCCTCGCCATCACCTCGACCGTGCTCGTCACCACCTGGGGCGGCACCGAGTACGCCTGGGGCTCCGGCGAGATCGTCGGCCTGATCATCCTCGGCCTGCTGTCGATCGCCGCGTTCCTCTTCGCCGAGACCAAGGCCGCCGAGCCGGTCATGCCGCTGCACATCTTCCGCAGCCGCAACTTCACGCTCATGTCGGTGATCGGCTTCCTGGTCGGCTTCGCGATGTTCGGCGGCGTGCTCTACCTGCCGCTGTTCCAGCAGGCGGTCCAGGGCGCCTCCGCCACCAACTCCGGCCTCCTGCTCCTGCCGATGCTGCTCTCGATGATGGTCGTGTCGCTGATAGCGGGCCGGATCACCACCAGCAGCGGCAAGTACAAGATGTTCCCGATCATCGGCGGCGGGCTCATGGTCGTCGGCCTCTTCCTGCTCGCCCAGATGGACACCGGTACGAGCCGCCTGGTCTCGGGCGTCTACATGGCCGTCCTCGGCGCGGGCCTCGGCTTCCTGATGCAGATCACCATGCTGGTCGCGCAGAACAGCGTCGAGATGAAGGACATGGGCGTCGCGTCCTCCTCGGCCACCCTCTTCCGTACGCTCGGCGGCTCCTTCGGCGTGGCCCTGATGGGCTCGCTGTTCACCAGCCGGGTCACGGAGACCATGGGCGAGCGCCTCGGCCCGGACGCGGCCGGCGCCGCGGGCTCCGCACAGCTCGACGCGGCCAGCCTGGCCAAGCTGCCGGAAGTGGTCCGCGAGGCCTACCAGCACGCGGTCGCCGCCGGTACGCACTCCGCGTTCCTGCTCGGCGCGTTCATCGCCGTACTGGGCTTCGCGGCGGCCTGGTTCGTCAAGGAGGTCCCCCTCCGCGGCGCGGGCCCGCAGGCCGGCGGCGCGGGCGCGGACAAGGCGGCGCAGGCTCCGCAGGAGTCCCTCTCCCACTGAGCGGGTGGACGGCCCGCGGAACGAACGGCCCCGGCGGACGACGATCGTCCGCCGGGGCCGTGTCACGTCCCGGGGCTGACGGCCGATCAGGGTCCCTTGCAGGTACTCGGGACCAAATCGGTGCGATCAAGGACCAAGGTCCTATTGCCTGAAATCCGGCCGAAATCGGTGGGAACCCTTCCGCGTTGCCACACGTCCTGAACGGGAGAGTGATCGCGAGGCGGAGGGGAGTGGATCGTCCATGGGCTTCAGGACGCGCACCGACCGACAGGGCCTGCGGGCCAGGGTGGCCGTCGCGGCCTCGGCCGTTGCCGTGGCGGCGACGATAGGAGGAGTCACCGCCCTGGCGGCGTCGGACCGTCCCGCCCCGGGCGGCAGGCAGCCGTCACCGCCTCAGGCGGCCCCCGCGCCGCAGGAGCCCGCGCGCGGCGGCGCCCCGCCGAAGGCGGGCATACCCGAGGACATAGCCCATGCGTCGGAGAGCGGCGGCAATGCCGTCAACATCACCATTGACGACGGCCCCGACCCCCAGTGGACCCCCCGGGTGCTCGGCGTCCTCAAGAAGCATGACGTGAAGGCGACGTTCTGCATGGTCGGACCGCGGGCAGCGGCCCACCCCGACCTGGTCAAACAGGTCGTCGCGGGCGGCCACCGCCTCTGCGACCACACCGTGGACCACGACACCGCCATGGCCAGGAAGCCGGCCGCCTACCAGGAGAGGCAGATCCTCGCCGCGAAGAAGATGATCGAGGACGCGGCGGGCGGCGCGGCCGAGGTGGAGTACTACCGGGCCCCCGGCGGCGCGTTCACGCCCGACAGCCGCCGCACGGCCGCCGCGAACGGCATGCGCCCGCTGGGCTGGAACGTCGACACCAAGGACTTCCAGAAGCCCGGTGTCCCGGCCATCGTCAACACCGTCAAGAAGGAGCTGGGCAACGGCCCGACGGTCCTCTTCCACGACGGCGGCGGCAACCGCGGGCAGACCGTCGAAGCCCTCGACCAGGTCCTTTCCTGGCTGCGCGAGCAGGGCCGGCCGACCGGCTTCCCCGTCCGGACCACCCCGTAGCGGCCGGGCCACCACGTCATCTGACACGCCGTCCGGCGGCGAACGGGTGAGGATCGACGCCCCGGCGGCGCCCGCGGTGTTCCCTGGTCGCACCCGCACCACCCGCACGACCGGCCAGGAGGCCTCCGTGATCGCGCCGAGCAAGCTGTCCGACCCCGCCGTCAGGGCCTTCGTCACCGCCGTCAACGCGCACGACCAGGCGGCCTTCGCGCAGCTGCTGACAGCCGACGCGAGCATGTCCGACGACGGCTCGGACCGGGACCTCGCCGAGTGGACCGACAAGGAGATCTGGTCCTGCAACGGCCACATGGACGTCGTCTCCGAGTCCGACGGCGGCCACCGCCTCGTCGTCGACTACCGCAACGACACCTGGGGCGAGATGCGCACCGCATGGCGGTTCACGGTCACCGGCGACGGCCGCATCAGCCGCTTCGAGACCGGTCAGGCCTGAGCCGCCTCCCCGGCGGCCGCCCCGGCCCCGGCCCGCGCCGGCCCCGCGTCCAGGCCCCGCGCGATCCGCAGCACCGCCGCCGTCAGGGGCGCGTTCTCCGGGGCCGCCCCGCCCGGGAAGCCGAAGCGGCGGCGCGTGTACCCGTACGCGAGGCCGGTCGCCGGGTCCGCCCAGCCCAGCCCGCCCGCCGCACCGCTGTGCCCGAAGGCCCGCGGGCCCACCGCGGGCTGCCGCTCGAAGCCCAGCCCGAAGTGGTCCGGCTCCGCGGTGACCCGGTCCTCGCCCGGGGTGTGCAGCCTCGCGAACTCGGCCGCCGTTTCCGGCTTCAGCAGCGGGGCCCGGCCGTCCACCTCGCCGATCGCCGCCGCGTACAGCCGGGCCACCCCGCGGGCCGTGCCGATTCCGCCGGCCGAGACCGGGCCAAGCGCCTTCACCTTCGGGTGGTTGGCGTACACCACCAGGTCCATCGGCCGCTTGCCGTGCGCGTTGAAGGCCACCGGCAGCAGCTCCGGGACCTGCGCCCCGCCCGACTGCGCGGCCGCCAGCTGCCCGGGCGTCGGGAGCATGTCCAGCACCGGCTTCCACCGGCCCTCCAACGCGCCCGGCAGACCCATGTAGAGGTCGAGGCCGTACGGCGCCCGGATCCGCTCCTCGTACACCTGGGGCAGCGCCCGGCCGGTCACCCGCCGCACCAGCTCGCCGACCAGCGCGCCGATCACGAAGGCGTGGTAGCCGTAGGCCGTCCCCGGTTCCCAGTACGGCTTCTGCCCGGCCAGCCGCGCCGCGATCAGCGCGTCGTCCGCGATCTCCTCGTAGTCGAAGCCCTCGGGGGCGCTGAGCAACCCGGCCCGGTGCGACACCAGCTCCCGTACGGTCAGCCGCTCCTTGCCGTCGCCGGTGAACTCCGGCCAGTACGCCGACACCGGCCGCTCCAGGTCGAGTACGCCGTCCTGCACCAGCAGCGCCACCACCAGGTAGGCGGCACCCTTGGTGATCGAGTAGACGCCGGTCAGTGTGTCGGGCCCGGTGTCCTCGCCCGCCCACAGGTCGACCACCCGACGGCCGCCGTGGTGCACCGCGAGCTGGGCCTCGGGGGAGTGCGCCTCGGCTGCGGCGAAGGCCTCGAACTCCTCCCGCACCGGCTCCCAGCCCGCCGCCACCGTGCCGTTCACCTTCACGCCCATGGGGCCCCCTTCGCCGTGCTCCGTCGGTTCGGCACGCACAACCGGAGATGATCATGGGATATTCCGGCACGGCTCCCGTACGGGTGAAAGCCCGCCCGGCGTCGTTCCAGCGCGCCGGGGGCTCCCGTTGGACCGGACATGAAGCGCACCCGCATTGCCGCTCTCGCCCTCGCCGCGACTGCGGCGGCCCTCGCCCCCGCCTTCGGCCAGGGCGCCGCCACCGCCGCCGAGGGCAGCTACCTCCAGGACCCGGCCGGCGGCGAGAACACGATGAAGTCGCTGTGGACCGACGACGAGATGCACAAGGTGGAGGGGCAGCTGCGCTTCTACCCCGGCATCCAGTACAGGACGGTCACCCGGCGCGGCCCCTCGGCCGCACCGGACTTCGGACACCAGGCGCCCGACCCGAAGTCACTCGCCTGGCTGCCCTCGTTCGATTTCGGGTGGGTGGTGTCGGACTCGACCGTGGTGAAGAAGGCGGTGACCACCAAGGAGGGCATCCACCCCGTCGTCGTGCACGCCGTCCTGCGTTCGGCGGACCGGGCCAAGGTGGTCGAGGTGCACCGGGAGCTGAAGGACCAGGCCGCGACCGGGCGCGCCAAGGTGCCGGGCGGCAAGCGGGTCGCCTGCGACACGGGTGAGTACACGGTGGAATGGTCGGTCACGCGCTCGGGCTACGGGACGCTCACGGGCTCGCTGCGCTGGAACTCCAGCTGCGAGCAGCACCGGACGGCCTTCGCGGCGGAGCACGGCCCGCACTAGCGGCGCACTGGCGGCGAAGAGAAGGCCCGCGGAGAGAAGGTCCGCGGAGAGAAGGCCTGGCGGGAGAGGGGCCGGTCGCCCCCTGCGCCTTGTGGGCGCTCGGCGGGGCGACTGGACCGCGGCCTTGGATCAAGAGCCGTGGACCATCATGCCGCATCGGATGGGATGCGGCGGGGGTCGAAAGTCCCTTGTTCGATGGGATGTTCGGCCGAATGGGTGGTGCGCCGGGCGGCTGCTCAGTGCTTGCGGCCGGCCTCGTTCGCCTTCGAGGCGATCTCCTCCAGGACGCTCTTCGCGTCGCCGTTGGGTTCCACCGCGCGGCCGATGTTGCGCTTGATGGTGTCGCTGACCGTCACCCACGAGGGGTCGTTCACCGGGTAGAGCTGCGCACCGCGCAGGGCCGTCAGGAACTGCGTGTTGGTGCTGTCGATCCCGCCGTCCAGGGTCCTGGAGGCGGACACGGTGGAGGGCAGCAGGTGGTAGCGGCCCGCGAACTCCGACATGTTCTTGTCCTGGTAGACGAAATCCAGGAACTTGCCGATCTCCTTGCCCTTGTCGTTCTGCTTGAACGCCATCATCCAGTCGGCCACACCGACGGTCGGCGTGACCTCCCCGGCGCCGAGCGAGTCCGACACCGGCATGGACACCGTGCCCACGCTGATGCCCTTCGCCCGCGCCTCGTGGACGAGCGAGGGGTAGCCGTTGACCATCCCGACCTCGCCGCGCAGGAACGCGGCGAAGGCGTCGGCCCGGTTGAGCTGGGACGGCGGGACAGGTCCCGTCAGGCCGGGCGTCACCAGGTTGTCCTTGACCCACCGGAAGGTCTGGATGTTCTGGTCGGAGGCCAGGCTGTAGTTGCCGCTGCTGTCGGCGTAGCCGCCGCCGTTGCTCAGTTCCCAGATCAGCGCCTCGGCGTGCGCCTCCTCCGGCCCCAGCGGAAGGGCGTACGGGAACTTCACGCCCTTGTCCTTGAGGGCCTTGGCGGCGGACTTCAGCTCGGCCCAGGTCTTGGGCGGGTTGTTGATGCCCGCCTTGGAGAACAGGCTCTCGTTGTAGAAGAGGAGGCGGCTGCTCGCCACCCAGGGCAGGCCGTAGAGCGTGTTGCCGATGGAGCCGGCCTCGGCGAGCGGCTGGAGGAAGTTCGCCTCGGCGGAGATGGAGAGGAGTTCCTCCGCGGAATAGAGCTTTCCCTGCGCCGCGAAGTCGGAGTAGGAACCCATGAGGGCCATGTCCGGGGCGTTTCCGGCCTTGACCATACGCGAGACCTCGCGGTCGATGTCGGCCCACGGCAGGAGCTGCACCTCGACCTTGATGCCGGGATTGGCCTTGGTGAAATCAGCCGTCACCTTGTCCCAGTAGGTCTTGGAGCTGGTGGCCTGGCTGTCGCCGTATTCCGCGGCCACCAGGCGCAACGTACCGCTGTCGCCTGCACCGTCGCCCGAACCGCTGCATCCGGCCAGTGGGATCAGCAGACCGAGCACGACCGCGGTGGCGGCCGTGCCGAAGATTCTTCGTCGCACGGGTGTATTCCCCTGAATTTCTTTTGAGTCCCGTTACTACTTATGAGTTGCTCCGGGCTGGGGTGTCCGTCCGTGGCCCGTTGGCCGGAATTCTCTCCTGAAGCGGGGCGATTGATTCCATTGGGTCGGTACTTGTGGTCAATGCTCCAAGTGCGGCATTTCCGGCTGGTGTTTTCCCCTAGCTGATCCATAAATCGGACGCGCGTAGACATGCCGAAAAGCCCGTTTCACGCACTGTGTGCCGCGGTGACGGGGGGAGGGTGTGAGGAGGGTGCCGGTACGGGTGAGGCAGGCGCTCAGGGCGTGAAGTCGCCCGCGTACGGATCGGGCTCGCCGGTCTCCGGGTTGCGGCCCTCCTGCCAGCGGCGCTGGGCCTTGCGCCAGTGGACGAAGCTGAGGTGGCCCCCGTCCCAGAAGGTGATGCTGACGGGGCTCACGTCGAACTCGTCCGCGCAGAGCCGGTAGAGGAACTCCGCCATGCCGTACGGGTACACGGCGAAGGCGTCGGCGGTGTGCCGGCCGACCACCAGGACGGGCCAGCGGTCCGGATCGGGGTCGTTCCTGAGCCAGCAGAGGATGTCCGACCCGCCGGTGACACCCCAGGCGATGATCGACTCGGGGTCCAGGTCCAAGGCCGCCCGGCCGCCCCCCGCCTCCCAGGCGAGGCGGGCGTTCTCGGTCTCCTCGGCCATCTCGGCGGGATCCCACTGGAGTCCGGGCTTGGGCAGCGGCAGCAGGATGCTGGCCTCGCCGTTGATGGAGCCCGCGCCGAAGCGGCCCATGAAGGCGACGTAGTCGGACGGGAAACGGGTGTGCCAGGCGGCCTCGGCGGCCGGCCAGTCGATGTCCTCGTCGGCGCCGTGGGTCGCCGGCATGATCTGCTCCAGCGCCTTGACCCGCGCGTTCTCCGTCATGCCGCTCCCCTGACACCCCAGCCCAACCGCCCCAACCTACCGCCGTGTCCGCGCACCGCCTAGCCGCGGCTGAGACGCTCCGGGCGGCCCGGCTCCCCTATGTCCACGCGCGACCCGGTCCGCAGTCCCCACGCCGCCATGGAGCCCGCCTCCGCCTCCAGGACGTGCCGGGAACGCAGCCGGGGCAGCCCGAGCCGGCCCGGAACCATGGTGGTCAGCGCGATCACCTCCAGCCGCCGGTCCAGGTACGCCACGTCGATCGCGAACCGCATCCCGAAGGTGTGCACGCTCCCGGCGGGGGTGAGCAGCAGGGCGCCGGTGATCCCGTCCCGCCCCAGCAGCCCGCGGGTCCGGGCCCGGTAGGAGGCGGCCACCTCCAGCGGGATCGCGTCCCCGACCCCCACGACGCGCAGCACCGACCCGCCGTCCCTCCACCCCTTGGCCATGCGGGCAGCGTAGGGCCTGTCCTCGGGATCGTGCCGGGCCCATTGGGTCTCCGGGCCCATGCCGGCCGGGCCGCCGCGGCCTACCGTCGCCGGATGGGCCTGGTCGTGATCATCCTTGCCGCGGGCTACGGCGTGGCCGCCGGGCTGCTGCTGCCGCGCGCCGCCTACCGGCTCTCCGTGGCGCCGGGGGAGCCATGGCGGGAGCGCTGCCCGCGGGAGCACGCCCTCGCGGGCTGGCTCGGCCCGGCGCGCTGCCGCGCGGGGGGCGCCGGGGAGCGGCACGCGTACGGGCCGGGGGCCGCGCCGGTCGCGGCGGTCAGCAGTGCGGTGTGCGGGCTGCTCGGCGCCGCCGCCGGGGGACGGCCCGAGGCGGTGGTGTTCGCCGGGTTGGCACCCGTACTCGTCCTGCTCGGGCTGGTCGACCTCGCCGTGCACCGGCTGCCCGACGTCCTGACCCTGCCCCTGGCGGCCCTCACGGCCGCCGGGCTCGGGGCCGCCGCCCTGCTGCCCGGCGCCGCCGGGTCCTGGCGGCACGCCCTGGCCGGCGGGGCCGCGCTCGCCGCCGCGTACCTGGTGCTGTACCTGATCAACCCCGCCGGGATGGGCTTCGGCGACGTCAAGCTGGCGCTCGCCCTGGGCGTCACTCTTGGGTGGTACGGCTGGGGGGTATGGGCCGCGGGGGCCTTCCTCGGCTTCCTCTACGGCGCCCTGTACGGCCTCGGCCTGGTGCTGAAGGGCCCCGGAGGAGCCAAAAGGGGTTTCGCGTTCGGTCCGTTCATGGCCGCCGGGGCCCTCACCGGAGTGCTGCTGGGTGGTTTCGGAGCGTAATCATCGCGCGCCGGTGCACGCAGCAGGCTTTACGAAGGGTTATGGTGGAACCCCCCCCTCGGGCCGGTCCGTATCCCCCCCACGGACCGGCCCGTTTTCCGTTTCGCCCCATCCTCTCCGGCGGCCGCGCAAAAGCGCAGGTCAGCTGCGCTGGGCCCAGATGTTGGTGCCGGGAGTGGAGACGGCGAAGGAGTCGATCTCCTTCAGCTCCTCCTCCGACAGGGGCGCGCCGGCCAGGGCCGCGATGTTCTCCTCCAGCTGCGCCACGCTCGACGCGCCGATCAGCGCCGAGGTCATCCGCTCGTCGCGCAGCACCCAGCTGAGCGCCAGCTGCGCCAGCGACTGCCCGCGCCGGGCCGCGATCTCGTTGAGCCCGTGCAGCCGCCGCCGCACGTCCTGCGACAGCAGGTCCGGGTTCAGGGACTTGCCCTGGGCGGCCCGCGAGCCCTCCGGGATGCCCTGGAGGTACTTGCCGGTCAGCAGCCCCTGCGCGAGCGGCGCGAAGGAGATGCAGCCCATGCCGGCCTCCTCCAGGGTGTCCAGCAGCGCGTCCTCCTCCGTCCAGCGGTTGATCATGGAGTACGAGGGCTGGTGGATCAGCGGGCGCACCCCCGCCTCGCGCAGGATCCGCGCCGCCTCGGCCGTCTGCTCCGCGGTGTACGAGGAGATGCCGACGTAGAGCGCCTTGCCCTGCTGGACCGCGGACACGAGGGCGCCCATGGTCTCCTCCAGCGGGGTCTCCGGGTCGAAGCGGTGCGAGTAGAAGATGTCGACGTGGTCCACCCCCATCCGCTTCAGCGAGGCGTCGAGCGAGCTCATCAGGTACTTGCGGCTGCCCCATTCGCCGTAGGGACCCTCGTGCATGAGGTAGCCGGCCTTGGTGGAGATGATCAGCTGGTCCCGGTAGGACGCGAAGTCCTGCGCGAAGATCTTGCCGAAGTTGAGCTCGGCCGAGCCGGGCGGCGGGCCGTAGTTGTTGGCCAGGTCGAAGTGGGTCACGCCCAGGTCGAAGGCCCGGCGCAGGATGGCGCGCTGGGTATCCAGGGACCTGTCGTCGCCGAAGTTGTGCCAGAGGCCGAGGGAAATGGCGGGAAGCTTGAGGCCGCTGCGCCCGGTGCGCCGGTACTCCATGGAGTCGTACCGAGAGGGCTCTGCCCGATAGGGATTGGTATCAGTCACGTTGTCCTCCCTATCACGGACCTGTGACGTACCGAGTTGGGTACCCGATCCCGCCGCGCAGTAATGTGGCGGCCTCGGGGGTAGGGACCGCATTTCGCACGGGGGCATTGCACGGAGGGGCTGGAAGATCGTGAAGCTGCGCGACCTGGTGTACAGGCTCTACGCACGCCGGGTGGAAGGCCGCCTCGACCATGACGCGTCGCCCAAGCACATCGGCGTGATCCTGGACGGGAACCGGCGCTGGGCGAAGGCGTCCGGAGGTACGACGGAGCAGGGCCACCAGGCGGGGGCCGACAAGATCTCCGAGATGCTGGGCTGGTGCACCGAGACCGACGTCGAGGTCGTCACCCTGTGGATGCTGTCCACCGACAACCTGGACCGGCCGGAGGTCGAGCTCCGCCCGCTGCTCAACATCATCGAGAACACGGTCCGGGGCCTGGCCGCGGACGGGCGCTGGCGCGTCCACCACGTCGGCAACCTCGACATCCTCCCCGACCGGACGCAGTCCGTCCTCAAGGAGGCCGAGCAGGCCACCCACGACGTCGACGGCATACTGGTCAACGTCGCCGTCGGCTACGGAGGCCGCCAGGAGATCGCCGACGCCGTCCGCTCACTGCTGCTGGAGCACGCGGAGAAGGGCACCTCCTTCGAGGAGCTCGCCGAGATCCTGGACATCGACCACATCGCCGAGCACCTCTACACCCGCGGCCAGCCCGACCCGGACCTGGTGATCCGCACGAGCGGCGAGCAGCGGCTGTCCGGATTCATGCTGTGGCAGAGCGCCCATTCCGAGTACTACTTCTGCGAGGTCTTCTGGCCGGCCTTCCGCAAGGTCGACTTCCTGCGGGCCCTGCGCGACTACGCCGCCCGCCACCGGCGCTACGGCACCTGAGGCCTGACGCCCCCTCGGCACCCCCGGCCCGTACACGGCGCGCCCCGGACCTCCGTCCGCGGCGCGCCGTCTCCGTACAGGGCCTTCACCTGGGATTCACCGAGCGTCCGTCATATGCCATGGCATGGCCGGGCCTGATCTGGGAATACCCCTTTCAGGTCGATGCCCGATCCACGGGTGTCGAGTCTCAGCGGGCGGCATGGGGCCGTCCGCCCGGGAGGCCCTTTGCACCAGGACGCACGTGCGGTTCGCACGGACGGAGTGGGAGGGCCGGAAATCGGCCCTGGCAGGGTGCCGATGACCGGTCCGGTCTTCATGGCCCGACCTCTTCCGAGGGGGTACGTCCTTCCGTGGTGACCAGCACAAAGCGCCGCCTGCCCGACAGGCGGACCTACGTCCTCGACACCAGCGTCCTGCTGGCAGACCCCAACGCGATCCGCCGCTTCGACGAGCACGAGGTGGTGCTCCCGATCGTGGTGATCACCGAGCTGGAGGCCAAGCGGCACCATCCCGAACTCGGCTACTTCGCCCGGCAGGCACTGCGCCTGCTCGACGACATCCGGGTCCGCTACGGTCGCCTCGACGCACCCATCCCGCTGGGGGATCTGGGCGGCAGCCTCCGTGTCGAGCTCAACCACTCCGACCCGGGCGTCCTGCCCGTCGGCTTCCGGCTGGGGGACAACGACTCGCGCATCCTCGCGGTCGCCCGCAACCTCCAGGCCGAGGGCTACGACGTCACGGTCGTCTCGAAGGACCTCCCGCTGCGCATCAAGGCCTCCTCGGTGGGGCTGCTGGCGGAGGAGTACCGCGCGGAGCTCGCGATCACCGACGCCGGCTGGACCGGCATGAGCGAGCTCTCCCTGTCCGGGGAGCAGGTGGACCTCCTCTACTCCGAGGAGCGGCTCTACGTACCGGAGGCTGCGGAACTGCCCGTGCACACGGGTCTGGTCCTGCAGTCCGAGCGGGGCAAGGCCCTGGGCCGGGTCACCGCGGACGGAAACGTCCGGCTCGTCCGGGGCGACCGCGAGGCCTTCGGGCTCCACGGGCGCAGCGCCGAGCAGCGCATCGCCCTCGACCTGCTGCTGGACCCGGAGATCGGCATCCTCTCCATGGGCGGCCGGGCCGGCACCGGAAAGTCGGCGCTGGCGCTGTGCGCGGGCCTGGAGGCGGTCCTGGAGCGCAGGCAGCACCAGAAGGTGATGGTCTTCCGGCCGCTGTACGCGGTGGGCGGCCAGGAGCTGGGCTACCTGCCCGGGGACCAGTCCGAGAAGATGAGCCCCTGGGCCCAGGCGGTCTTCGACACCCTCTCTTCGGTGGCGGGGCGCGAGGTCATCGAGGAGGTGCTGAACCGGGGGATGCTGGAGGTCCTGCCGCTCACGCACATCCGGGGGCGCTCCCTCCACGACGCCTTCGTCATCGTCGACGAGGCGCAGTCGCTGGAGCGCAATGTCCTGCTGACCGTTCTGTCCCGTATCGGCGCCAATTCGCGGGTTGTTCTGACCCACGACGTCGCCCAGCGGGACAACCTGCGGGTCGGCCGGTACGACGGAGTGGTCGCCGTCGTCGAGAAGTTGAAGGGGCACCCGCTCTTCGCCCACGTCACGCTCGCCCGCTCCGAGCGCTCCCCGATCGCCGCGCTGGTCACGGAGATGCTGGAGACGCTGTAAGGGAAGAAGAGGGTAAATCCCCCATAGCGGAAGAGAGAGTTGGCGCCGCCCGGCAAAGGCCCGAGAGCCTAGCCGGGCGGTGTCGTGCTGCACAGGCCTTTGGTGGAACCAGCAGCCCCGTGGGAGGTGTGACCTTTCCCACGCAACGGAGAATTGCCTTGCGGTGTCGAGGTCCGGCAGAGTCTGTTTTCCGTCAGGCCCCGCATGCGGCACACCTGTATCTCCCGTGAGGTACGCGCAGCACCACAACTCCACAGTCGTTCGCCGCATGCCGCCCGAGCACCACGCGGCAGCACCCGCAAGGGAGTTGCCCACGGGCCCGCGTCTCCAGTGATCGCCGTAACCGGAGGCCAGTGTCGAAGGGGCACTATTGCGCCCGCCCGGTCACTGCGGACGCTGCTGGAAGGACACCGTGTGAGCCGGATCTCGGTCCGGGGATTCGCCGTGGCTTCGGCCACTGCGGTCACCACCGTCGGCGCCGTCGTGGGCGTTGCCACGGGCGACCCCGCCTCGAACAGCCTTGAGACCACCGCGTCGGGGGCGACTCTCCTCACCGACATCCCGGTCGGCGACCAGGCGCAGGTCCAGAACGCCTCCCTGACGCAGCAGGCCGACGCCATCGCCGCGGGTGCCGACGCCGACGCCAAGCGCTCGGCCGAGGAGGCCGCCCGCCTCCAGGCCGCCGAGGACGCCAAGTCCAAGAAGGCGGAGGCCCAGAAGGCGGCGGACGAGAAGGCGAAGAAGGAGCGCGAGGAGAAGGAGCAGGCCGCGAGCCGCTCCGCGACCCGCAGCGCCGGCGACTTCGCGGTCCAGAGCTCCTACACCGTCGCCCAGGTCAAGGCGATCGCCCAGCAGATCGTCCCCGCCGGGCAGTTCCAGTGCTTCTCCAACATCGTCAACCAGGAATCCACCTGGAACTACAAGGCCGTGAACTCGTCCTCGGGCGCGTACGGTCTGGTCCAGGCCCTTCCCGGCTCGAAGATGTCCTCGGTCGCCGACGACTGGCGCACCAACCCGGCCACCCAGATCCAGTGGGGCCTGAACTACATGAACGGCCGCTACGGCAGCCCCTGCGGCGCCTGGAGCTTCCACCAGGCCAACGGCTGGTACTAGCCCGGCAGTCGCCGCTCAACCTCCGGGAGCCCCGCACCGTCCTACGGTGCGGGGCTTCCCGCGTGTACGGTCATCCGAGGTGTCCACGGGGGTCCGCGGGCGGGGGAGAGGGAAAGACATGGCGAAGAGGGCAGGCTGGCTCGGCCGGCTCGGGAGCAGGCTGAGCCGCATGGAGGCCCGGCTCGAACAGTGGCGCGCCGAGGTGGACGCGGAGAACGGCGGCGAAGCCCCGGCCGGCGCCCCCGCGGGCGTACCGGTCCACGCCGCCGCGCCGCCCGCGCCCGGACAGGCTCCCGGCTCCGGCGCCGAACACCCGGGCCACCACGCCCCGCGCGAGCGCCCCGATCCGGTGAGCGTGGTCCCCTGGGGCATGCGGGTCGCCGCCGAGGTCAGCTGGCGGCTGCTGCTGCTCGCCGGAATGCTCTGGGTGCTGATGAAGGTGATCAGCGAAGTCCGCCTGGTCGTCCTCGCCTTCGCCGCCGCCCTGCTCGTCACCGCCCTGCTGCAGCCGTTCGTGGTCCGGCTGCGGCGTCTCGGGCTGCCCCGCGGGCTGGCCACCGCCGTCACCGCGATCCTCGGCTTCGTCGTCATCGGGCTGGTCGGCTGGTTCGTCGTGTGGCAGGTGATGGAGAACCTCGACGACCTCTCCGCGCGCGTCCGCGAGGGCATCAACGAGCTCAAGGCCTGGGCGCTGGACAGTCCGTTCCACGTGACCGAGAAGCAGATCAACGACATCGCGAAGAACCTCAGCGAGACGATCGGCACCAACACCGAGCAGATCACCTCCGCCGGTCTGCAGGGCGTCACCGTCCTCGTCGAGGTGCTGACCGGGATCCTGCTCTCGATGTTCTCGACCCTCTTCCTGCTCTACGACGGCAAGCGCATCTGGACCTGGGTGCTCGGCCTGGTCCCGGGCGCGGCCCGGCCCGGAGTCGCGGGCGCGGGTCCGCGCGCCTGGCGCACCCTGACCGCGTACGTCCGGGGCACGGTCCTCGTCGCACTCATCGACGCGGTCTTCATCGGCCTCGGCATCTACTTCCTCAAGGTGCCGATGGCCGTGCCGCTCGCCGTCTTCATCTTCCTGTTCGCCTTCATCCCGCTCGTGGGAGCGGTGGTCTCCGGGGCCCTGGCCGTCGTGGTCGCCCTGGTGACCCAGGGCCCGGTCACCGCCCTGCTGGTGCTGGCCGTGGTGCTGGCCGTGCAGCAGATCGAGGGGCACGTGCTGCAGCCCTTCATCCTGGGCCGGGCGGTACGGGTGCACCCGCTCGCCGTGGTGCTGTCGGTGGCCGCCGGCGGGATGATCGCGGGCATCGGCGGGGCGGTGGTCGCGGTCCCGCTGGTCGCCGTCACCAACACGGTGGTGGTCTACCTGAGGGCCTACTCCCGCGACCAGCTGCGCCACGGGGTCGCGCCGGTCGGCCCCGCGCCGCACGGCTCGACGGCGCTGGAATCGGCTGCGCGGGAGGCCGCCCGTGATCAGCGAGCCTGAGTTAGCGCGGGAAATGGGAGGAGGACCCTCCGCCCGGGGAGGCGCGGCCCGACACGGCGGGCGACCGCGTACGGCAGCCGCGGGGCGGCTGGTGGTGGGCGCTCGGCGGGGCCGTCCTGGCCTCCGCCGTCTGGGCGGGGGTGCCGGCGGCGCAGGATCGTTTCGCTGATACGCCGCGCATCGCGCCCCGGGCTCGGTGAACGGGCGCTGATGAACCGGCAGACCCAGGGCATGCGGCTCCAGGTGCTCGACGGCGGCGCGGTCTTCACGCTCAGCGTGGAGTGGTTCGGGGAGGACGCGGACAGCACCCCGGACGTGGACGCCGTCCAGGCGGCGATGATCGAGGACATGCGTGCGCTGATGACGGCCCTGAGGACCTGAGCCGGCGTACGGCCGAGACCCTCAGCCGGTCGCGTCGGGGCCGGCAATCCGGCAACCGCCGGCCTCCAGCAGGGCGCCGGCGTCGAGGGTGACCTTGGCGCCGATGGAGTCGGGCAGGGTGAGCTGCCGGCCGGGGGCGTAGAGCGTGTGGCTGTCGTAGCCCTCGCCGACGGGATCGGTGAGCAGGTGGACGCGCACGTTCTTGCGGTCGACGATCACGTAGACGGGGATCCCGGCTTGGGCGTAGGCGCGGACCTTGGTCTTGAGGTCGTTGCTGTGGTTGCTGCTGGTGACTTCGAGGACGAGGCGGAAGCAGACTGGCTCGTAGCAGTTGTTCTCGGTCTCGTGGTTCGCGTAATCGGCGTCGACCACGGCGAGGTCGGGCACGGCGTAGTCCGCCGGACCGGTCGGCAGCCACAGGCCGAGGCTCTGGAGCACCTCGGATTCCTCGCCGTGCAGCCCGGCAGCGAGGAAAGGGATCATGAGAGTGGTCAGCGCGCTGGCGTGGGGGCCATCCGCCGGTGGGGCCACGATGATGTTCCCTTCGAGGATCTCGACGCGGTGGCCCGGCAGCTGCTCCATGATCCGGTTGGCGGCTCTGAGCAGCGTGTACGAGTCATCGTCGTGGGGGTGCTCGACTGCTGCGGCAGACATGGCGCCTCCTGGTGGTGGATGTCGAGGCCATCATCGTAGGGCGGTACAGCGCCCGGTGTCCTGCAAGCCATGGGCCACCCGAACGTGCGAAAGGGCCCCCGCGGCCGGATCGGCGGCGGGGGCCCGGGCTCGTGCGCGTGCGGTTACTCGGCGGCGAGGGCGGCCTCGGCGTCGAGGGTGACCGCCACGGCCTGGATCACCGAGGCGATCTTGAAGGCCTCCTGGATCGTCTCGCGGTCGACGCCGGCCTTGCGCAGGACCTGCTCGTGCGAGTCCAGGCACTGGCCGCAGCCGTTGATCGCGGAGACCGCGAGCGACCACAGCTCGAAGTCGACCTTCTCCACGCCCGGGTTGCCGATGACGTTCATCCGCAGACCGGCCCGCAGGGTCGCGTACTCCGGGTCGGAGAGCAGGTGGCGGGTGCGGTAGAAGACGTTGTTCATCGCCATGACCGCGGCGGCCGACTTGGCGGCGGTGTACGCCTCCGGCGACAGGGCCGCCTTCGCCTCCGGCTCCAGCTCACGCAGGACGCGCGGGGAGCGGGCGGCGATCGCGCAGGACAGGACCGTGCCCCAGAGCTGCTGCCCGGTCAGGGTGTCCTGGTTGCCGATGACCGAACCGAGGTTCAGCTTCAGGTCCTTGGCGAAGTCCGGTATGGCGGACTTGAGGGAGTCGAGGGACATCCGTCACTCACCGGCCAGCAGCGCGCCGGCGTCGAGGGTGTCCTCGCCCTTGGTCCAGTTGCAGGGGCACAGCTCGTCGGTCTGGAGGGCGTCGAGGACCCGCAGGACCTCCTTGGGGTTACGGCCCACGGAACCGGCGGTCACCATCGAGAACTGGATCTCGTTGTTCTGGTCGACGATGAAGACGGCGCGCTGCGCGAAGCCGTCCTCGCCCTGGACGCCACAGGCCTGCATGAGCTCGTGCTTGGAGTCGGCGAGCATGGGGAAGGGCAGGTCACGCAGGTCGGCGTGGTCCTTGCGCCAGGCGTGGTGGACGAACTCGGAGTCGCCGGAGACGCCGAGGATCTGGGCGTCGCGGTCCTGGAACTCCTCGTTCAGCTTGCCGAACGCGGCGATCTCGGTCGGGCAGACGAAGGTGAAGTCCTTCGGCCAGAAGAACACCACGCGCCACTTGCCCTCGTAGGTCTTGTGGTCGATCTGGGCGAACTCGCTGCCGGCCTCAAGCGAGACGCAAGCGGTCAGATCGTAGGTGGGGAACTTGTCACCGACAGTGAGCACGTGCTCTCCTTGCAAACAGGAAAGTAACCCTTTTGGGGGCTTTCCGAGAGGGTTGGACGGATCTCACATGCTGACACAGCTGCATTGATTGCAGAAATAGCTAGTCTTGCGGCAGGTGATCGGAGGTACCTATCAGTGGCTGTCGGTAACAGGGGAGCGAAGCAGGCGACGCTCGCGCAGCTGCGCGCCTTCGCGGCCGTCGCCGAGTACCTGCACTTCCGGGACGCCGCCGCGTCGATCGGGATGAGCCAGCCGGCCCTGTCGGGGGCCGTCTCCGCGCTGGAGGAGGCGCTCGGCGTCCAGCTGCTGGAGCGCACCACCCGCAAGGTGCTGCTGTCCCCGGCCGGCGAGCGGATCGCGGCCCGGGCGCGGGCGGTGCTCGACACGATGGGCGCCCTGCTGGAGGAGGCCGAGGCGGTACGGGCGCCCTTCACCGGGGTGCTCAGGCTGGGGGTGATCCCGACGGTGGCCCCCTACCTGCTGCCGACGGTGCTCGGGCTCTTCCACCGCCGCTATCCGGGGATGGACCTCCAGGTCCACGAGGAGCAGACGGCCTCGCTGCTGGAGGGCCTGGCGGGCGGGCGGCTCGACCTGCTGCTGCTCGCCGTGCCGCTCGGGGTTCCCGGGGTCACCGAACTGCCCGTCTTCGACGAGGACTTCGTACTGCTCGCGCCGCGCGAGCACCCGCTCGCCGGACGCAGGGACATCCCGCGCGAGGAACTGCGCGACCTGCAGCTGCTGTTGCTGGACGAGGGGCACTGCCTGCGGGACCAGGCCCTCGACATCTGCCGGGAGGCCGGGAGGTCCGACGGGGCGGACGTCACCACGACCGCCGCCGGACTGTCCACCCTCGTACAACTGGTCGCCGGGGGACTGGGGGTGACGCTGTTGCCGCGGACCGCGCTGCGGCTGGAGACCGCCCGCAACGAGCACCTGGCCACCGGGTACTTCGCCGAGCCCGCCCCCTCGCGGCGGATCGCCCTGGCCATGCGGACGGGAACGGCCCGGCAGGAGGAGTTCCGCGCCGTCGCGGCCGCGCTGCGGGAGGCCGTACGCCCGCTGCCGGTCTGGCCCGCCGCCTAGGCGGCGGCCCCCCGGCAACGGGCGCGCGGGCCCGTGCGCGAGGGGCCGGCCCCGTCAGTCCGAGGAGCGGGGGCGGCCGCGCGGGCGGATCGGGGCGGCCGTCCCCGGGAGGCGGCCGGCCTCGGACAGGGCGCGGCGGAGCAGGAACTCGATCTGCGCGTTGGCGCTGCGCAGTTCCTCGCCCGCCCAGCGCGCGAGGGCCTCGTACACCTGCGGGTCGAGCCGCAGCAGCACCTGCTTGCGCGCCTGCCGCGCCGCCTTCGAGCCCTGCTGCGCCTCCTGCTCCGGCTCGCCGGCGGGGCTCACTGGTAGAGGGTGCCCGTGTTGACGACGGGCTGGGCGGCGCGGTCGCCGCACAGGACCACCATCAGGTTCGAGACCATGGCGGCCTTGCGCTCCGGATCCAGGTCCACGATGTCCTCCTCGGCCAGCCGGGTCAGGGCCAGTTCGACCATGCCGACCGCCCCTTCGACGATCGTCTTGCGCGCCGCCACGACCGCACCCGCCTGCTGGCGCTGGAGCATCGCGGAGGCGATCTCCGGAGCGTACGCGAGATGCGTGAAGCGGGACTCGATGACGTGGACGCCGGCCGCCTCGACCCGCGTCCGCAGCTCGGCCGCCAGCTTCTCGGTGATCTCCTCGGCGTTGCCGCGCAGCGACAGGCCGCCCTCCTCGTGCGCGTCGTAGGGGTACTCGATCGCGATGTGCCGCACGGCCGCCTCGGCCTGCGTCTCGACGAACTCGGTGAAGTCGTCCACCTCGAAGATGGCCCGTGCGGTGTCCTCGACCTTCCAGACCACGACCGCCGCCAGCTCGATCGGGTTGCCGTAGGCGTCGTTGACCTTCAGGACGGCCGTCTCGTGGTTGCGGACGCGGGTGGAGACCTTCCTGCGCGAGGTCAGCGGGTTCACCCAGCGCAGGCCGTCCGTGCGGATCGTCCCGCGGTAGCGGCCGAAGAGCTGGACCACCCGCGCCTCTCCCGGCGCCACGGTGTTCAGGCCGCTCATCGCGAGGACCGCGGCGGGGATCAGCAGCACCCCGGGCACGATGAGGGCCGGCTGCTCGGCGGCCGCACCGAGGGCGGTCAGGGCGGCTCCGGCGAGCACCCCCAGCAGGCCGAGCAGCAGCGCCAGCCCGCCGCCCATGCTGCGGGCCGTGAACTCCCGTACTTCTGTCGCCTGACCGGCCGTGCCTGCCGTGTTCGTCATCATCTGCCCCGTTTCGCTAGGTCACGGTCTCTCGGACCGCCTAGCAAAGTGATATCACTTTTTTGGAGCGCCGCAACCCTACGCGCTTTCTGCGCGTCGGTTCCCTTGATGTGGGTGCTGATTCTCACGTCCGAAATGACCGATATTGGCCTTGCTTGGCCAACCTTTGTCACAACCTGCGGTGTTAGCTTGCTGAGCTGACGTCGGGGGGATATCGAGCGGAGCGGGAGCGATGGGCCGAGCAGATGCGCGCAAGGCGCAGCAGCAGCGCAGTGCGCGGCGGGCGCCGCGCGGGCGCGCCACCGGGAAGGGGCGGGCCGGCAAGCCGACCGGCATACGCCGCTTCTTCACGTGGAAGAAGATCCTGGGGGCCTTCTTCGGGGTGATCCTGCTCGGCATGGCCGCGCTGGTCGCCCTCTACTTCTACGTCGACGAGCCCGACCCCAACGCCGACGCCATCCAGCAGAGCAACGTCTACAAGTACGCCGACGGCTCGATCATGGCGCGCGACGGGAAGATGAACCGGGAGATCGTGCCGATCGACCGGGTCCCCAAGGAAGTCCAGACCGCCTTCATCGCCATCGAGAACAAGTCCTTCTACCAGGACCGCGGCGTGGACTTCCTCGGCGTCGCACGCGGGGTGTTCAACACGGTCACCGGCAAGGGCAAGGCCGGCGGTTCGACGATCACCCAGCAGTACGTCAAGAACTTCTACCTGAACCAGGACCAGACGGCGACCCGCAAGCTCAAGGAGCTGGTGATCTCCCTCAAGGTCGACCAGCGCATGGAGAAGGACGACATCCTCGCGGGTTACCTGAACACCAGTTACTTCGGGCGCGGCGCCTACGGCATCCAGGCCGCCGCCCAGGCCTACTACGGCGTCGACGTCGGCCAGCTCACCCTGGAGCAGGGCGCCTACCTGGCCGCCGTCCTCCAGGCCCCCAGCCAGTACGACTGGGCCGTGGCCGGCGACAACGGCAAGAAGCTGGCGATGGTCCGCTTCAACGGCGTCCTCGACAACATGGTCGAGATGGGCAAGCTCGACGCCGAGAAGCGCAAGACCCTGACCTTCAAGGAGCCGGTCAAGCCCAAGGCCACCCCGGGCCTGGAGGGCCAGAAGGGCTACCTGAAGCAGGCGGCCGACGCCGAGCTGCGGCGGCAGACGAACATGACCGAGGCCCAGCTCAAGGCCGGCGGCTGGGAGATCGTCCTCAACATCGAGCCGAAGAAGCAGGCGGCGATGGAGCAGGCCGTCCAGGACGAGCTGGAGTCCCAGCTCAAGCGCAACGACCGGCCCGTCGACGCGAGCGTGCAGGCGGGCGCCACCTCCGTGGACCCGAAGACCGGCCACATCGTCGCCATGTACGGCGGCACCGGCCTGTCCGACCACTGGTCGAGCAACGCCCTGCGCACCGACTTCCAGCCGGGATCCACCTTCAAGCCGGTCGTACTGGCCTCGGCGCTGGAGAACAAGGCGACCACGCACGACGGCAAGCCGATCACGCCGAACGCGCTCTACGACGGCACCAGCAAGCGCCCGGTCGTCGGCAGCGACGTCCCGTTCGCCCCGCAGAACCAGGACAACGTCAACTACGGCGACCCGCTGCTCACCGTCCAGGCGGCCACCAACTCCTCCGTGAACTCCGTCTACGCGCAGATGATCGTGGACGTGGGCCCGCCGAAGGTGAAGAAGACGGCCCTCCAGCTCGGCATGAAGGACCGCGACGGCTGGCCCGAGGACAAGCCGGCCATGTCGCTGGGCACCATGAGCGCCAACACCATGGAGATGGCGGGCGTCTACGCCACCTTCGACAACCACGGCAAGAAGGTCACCCCGGCCATCATCAAGAGCGCCAAGCACGCCGACCGCCAGTTCACGCCGGTCGAGTCCGTCGGCGGCCAGGCCATCACCCGCGAGACCGCCGACACGGTGACCAAGGTGCTCACCGGCGTCGTCAACGACGGCTCCGGCAAGGCCGTCAAGAGCTCCGCCTACCAGGCCGCCGGCAAGACCGGCACCACCGAGTCCAACGTGGCCGCGTGGTTCACCGCGTACACCCCGGAACTCGTCACCGTCGTCGCGATGTTCGGCGAGGAGCCCGGCACCGCCAAGCAGGTCACCCTCACCGGTACCGCCGGCGGTGGCCGAGCGGGTGGTTCCAGCTTCCCCGCCGAGATCTGGAAGGCGTACACGCTGGCCGCGCTCAAGGGCGTCAAGACCGGCGAGTTCGACCTGGAGGAGGCCAAGATGGGGGCGCCGGCGGCGCCCAGCCGCAGCACCACCCCGTCGAGCTCGGCGAGCTCGTCCAGCCCCGCGCCGAGCACCAGCAGCCACGCGCCGCAGTCCCCGGACCCGAGCAAGAGCCCGCAGTCCCCGGACCCGAGCAAGAGCTCGGCGAAGCCGGACCCGACCAAGAGCCCGAAGCCGGACCCGACCAAGAGCCCGCCGAACCCGCCGTTCCCGCCCGTGGTGAACCAGGAGCAGTAGGCGCCTGGAGCCGGAGGTTCCCGTACGACCGCCGCCCCGCAGCATCCGTGCTGCGGGGCGGCGGTCTTCGCGTACGGGCCGGTCAGCGCCGGTCGTGCGTCCCCGGCAGCGGGAGCTCGAACCAGACCACCTTGCCGCTGCTCAGCCGGGTCGCCCCCCAGCGGCGGGCCATGCGGTTGACGAGGAACAGGCCCCGGCCGCCCTCGTCGGTCTCCCGCGCCCGGCGCTGGCGCGGCAGCTGCGGGGAATCGTCCCCGACCTCGCAGCGCAGGACGTCCGTCCGCAGCAGGCGCAGCGTGACCGGCCGCTCCGCGTACCGGACGGCATTGGTCACCACCTCGCTGACCAGCAGTTCCAGCGAGTCCTGGAGGTCCTCCAGACCCCACCGGCCCAGCGCGCGGCGGGCGAACCGGCGGGCCCGGCCCGGAGCGGTCTCCTCCGGGTCCAGGAACCAGTAGGCCACGTCACTGGGCGCGATCCCGTCGAAGCGGGCGGCGAGCAGCGCGATGTCGTCGTCCCGGTCGCCCGGACCGAGCATGTCCAGGACGTCGTCGCACAGCGCCTCCAGCGGCGGCGGGTGGTCGAGCCCGGTCAGCTGCGCGGTGGTGGCCAGGCGCTCGCGCAGCTGCTCGATGCCGGTCCACACGTCGCGCAGCCGGCTCTCGACCAGCCCGTCGGTGTAGAGCAGCAGGGTGGCCCCGGCGGGCGCGTCCAGTTCCACGGCCTCGAAGTCGACGCCGCCGACCCCGATGGGCGCGCCGGGGGGCACCCGCAGCACCTCGGCACGGCCGCCGAGGTGCAGGAGCACCGGCGGCGGGTGGCCGGCGTTGGCGATGGTGATCCGGTGCGAGACCGGGTCGTAGACGGCGTACAGGCAGGTGGCCATGCGGTCGGAGCCGAGGCGCTGGGCCTGCTCGTCCAGGTGGTGCAGGACCTCGGCGGGCGGCAGGTCGAGCTGGGCCAGGGTCTGCGCGGTGGTCCGGAGTTGGCCCATGATCGCGGCCGAGGTCATGGAGTGGCCCATGACGTCGCCGACCACGAGCGCGACCCGGCTGCCGGGCAGCGGTATGGCGTCGTACCAGTCGCCGCCCACCCGGGCGGTCTCGGCGGCGGGCAGGTAGCGCGATGCCAGCCGGACGCCGGTGGGCTGCGGCAGGCTGTCGGGGAGCATGGTGCGCTGGAGCTCGTCGGCGATGTACGCCTCGCGGCCGTACAGCACCGCCTTGTCGATGCCGAGCGCGGTGTGGGTGGCCAGCTGGGCGGCGACCAGGAGGTCGTTCTGCTCGAATGCGGGCCGTTCGGGGCTGCGCAGGAACACGGCCGCACCGATGACGCGGCGCCGGCCGCGCAGCGGGGCGAGGATGGCCCGCCGGCCGCGCGGTACGGGATGCTCGGCGCCCAGGAGTTCGGGGAGGGCGTCCTGCGCGCCGACGGCGGACTCGAAGACCGGCCGTACGCCGCGCAGGACTTCGGCGAGTGCCCCGCCGGGGCGGATCTCGCACAGCTCGGCGGCGGGCAGGTCACCCTGCGGGCCGACCATCGGCAGCTGGCTGAAGTCGAGCTCGCCGCCGGCCCCCGCGGCCCCGGCGCCCTCGGCCCCCGGGGTGCCCGCTGCCGCCGGGCCGGCCCCGGGCGGGCCGGCGGCGGTCGCGGTCAGGGCTCCGGTCAGATCGTCGATCGGGCGGAGCCGGTCGGTGCGGCGCAGCCTTAACACCACCGGGCCGACGGGGCGCTCGTCCCCGACCGGCAGCGGGTCCCGCAGGTAGACGAGGATGGCGTCCGAGAACGTCGGCACCGTGGCCCGGCACAGCCCGAGCACGATCTCGTCGAGGTCGATGCCGCGGGCGATGCGCCGGGTGGCGGCCCCCACGAAGCGCAGCCGGTCCCCTTCCCGGCGGGCCACTGCGCCGCCGGCCGCGGCGGCGCTCCCGCCGCCCGTCCCGCTCCCGTCCTGGCCGGACGGCCCGGCGGCCGGGCCGGCGGGCTCCTGCGCCGTGAGCCCGGCCCGCGCCGCGGGACCGTCCCCGGCGTCGGCCTGCCCGGCTGCCCCGCCCTGGAGGTCGATGTCGTGGTCCCACCCGTCGACCGCGTCCTCGCCGCCGGCGCTGCCGCCGCCCGGGGCCGCCGATGCACTGCGGGCCGCTGCGAGTTCGCGCGTGCCGCCCGGTATCCCGGACCGGCCGGCCGCCGCCTCACCGGCCTCCCGGCCGCCGCCGGGCACCGGGTCCTGGCCCTCGGGCACGGCCGGGCCGCGGGCCGCGTTCTTCGCCGCCTCGCCGTCGCGCCCGCGGGAGCCGCCGACCCCGCGCGTGCGGGGCCGCGGGACCTCCGCGCCCCGGCCGCCGACCGGTGCGTCGGGGGCCGGCCAGGCCGCATCCCCCTCGGTCTCCGCGTGCGGGCGCCCGGCGTCGCGGGCAGCGCCGCGTACGGCCTCGGCGGCCGGGACGGGGGCCTTGCCGTGGCCCAGCTCGTCGGTCCCTCCGCCGGCGGCGGTGGCCTTGCCGCGGCCGGGCTCGTCCGTCCCACCGCCGGAGGCAATGGCGGCGGGCTGCGGGCCCTCCTGCGAGGTGGGGTACTCCGTCACGCGTGGAATTCCGTCCGTTTGCGCTCGATGTGCGCTGCACTCAACTCGGTCAGTCGCGGTATACCCGCTCAGCGGCGGGGGCACCATCACCCGCGGTTCCGCGTCCCGCTCGTTACCTCTCGCTCTGCGCTGACCTCCGGTCAAGTCCCGCGTACGGCACGATCTTTAGAGTGGCACCCACCGGGCGCGGCGTCCGCGCCCGGCCTTGCGGAGGGAGATCCTACGGTTGTTCCCCGGGGGCGCATCAAGGGTCTCATGAGGTCATATGCGCCGGGGTGCGGTCCCAGTCCTCGGGCAGCACCGGAACTCCCCACGCCGGGTCCGGCCGCCAGTCCTGCCAGCCGTCGCGGAACGGCGCCCCCCACCCCGAGATCAGGTCGACCGCGGCCCGTCCGGCCTCCCGCACCTGCCGCGCCTGCTCCGCGCCGATCAGGCCGGACCGCTGCGCCTGCGCGAACTCGTCCTCGTCGCGCCACTCCCACGTGCGGTCGGGGTAGACGGAGATGTCCAGGAAGTGGTCGACGGAGTCCACCCCGCCGGCCCACCGCGTCCGGGGCTCCTCAAGGTTCACGTACCAGTTCTTGAACCGCCAGCCGTGCTCCCAGAACAGCCACACCGACCAGGGGTCCCCGGGCCGGGCCAGCTTCAGCACCCCCGCGCCGAACCAGCGCGCGCGTACGGTCGTGCGCGGCGCGGTGTAACGGGTGGCGAGCGGCTCCTCGTGTACCGGGGTGCCGTCGGCGAGCACCGGTTTGACGCACTCGGTGCCCGGGGCCATCCACACCGCCAGCAGCTCGTCGGTGTCCCGCACCACGGTCACCGGACGGCAGATGTGGACCGCGCCCTTGAGCCCCGGGGCGTGGTCGCGGTAGCGCCAGAGGATCTGCTCCCCCGGCCGCCAGCGGGTGCCTTGCGCGTCGCCGCCCCCGCGGCCTGCCGTCCCTGTCATGCGCAGATCTTAGGGCGGGGGCCACCGCGCCCGCTGCGGTGCAGGTCACGGAGGTGTTCGGGGACGGGAAACGACCGAATCCGGCCCCTGCCCAGTGACGTTTTCAGGGCCTGGTCATCCGCAGGACGTCCAGGGCCTCGTCCAGCTGTTCCAGGGTGAGGTCCCCGCGGTCCACGTAGCCGGACTCCAGGACGACCTCCCTGATCGTCTTCCGCTCCGCCAGGGACCTCTTGGCGACCTTGGCCGCCTCCTCGTAGCCGATGTACCGGTTCAGCGGGGTCACCACGGAGGGCGAGGACTCGGCGTACTCCCTGGCCCGGGCCGCGTTGGCGGTGATCCCGTCGATCGTGCGGTCGGCCAGCAGCCGGCTCGCGCTGCCGAGCAGCCGGATCGATTCCAGGAGGTTCCTCGCCATCACCGGGAGCATCACATTGAGCTCGAAGTTGCCCGCCGCACCCGCGACGGCGACCGCCGTGTCGTTCCCGGTGACCTGTGCGGCGACCATGAGCACGGCCTCCGGGATCACCGGATTGACCTTCCCGGGCATGATCGAGGACCCCGGTTGCAGGTCGGGCAGATTGATTTCGGCCAATCCCGTGCGCGGGCCCGAGGCCATCCAGCGCAGGTCGTTGGAGATCTTGGTGAGCGAGACGGCGATTGTACGGAGCACACCCGAGGTCTCCACCAGCGCGTCCCGCGCCCCCTGGGCCTCGAAGTGGTTGCGGGCCTCGGTCAGCGGCAGCCCGGTCGCCCGGGCCACCTCGGCGATGACGGCCGCGGAGAATCCGGGCGGCGTGTTGATCCCCGTACCCACCGCCGTCCCGCCGAGCGGCAGTTCGGCGAGCCGGGGCAGGGCCGAGCGCAGCCGCTCGACGCCGAGGCGCACCTGCGCGGCGTATCCGCCGAACTCCTGGCCCAGCGTCACCGGGGTGGCGTCCATCAGGTGGGTGCGGCCCGCCTTGACCACCTCGGCGAACTCGGCGGACTTGCGCTCCAGGGCGGCCGCGAGGTGCTCCAGGGCGGGGATCAGCTCGCCGGTGACGGCGGCGGTCGCGGCGATGTGGATGGACGACGGAAAGACGTCGTTGGAGCTCTGCGAGGCGTTGACGTGGTCGTTGGGATGCACGTCGCGACCGAGCCGCTCGGTGGCCAGGGTGGCGATCACCTCGTTGGTGTTCATGTTGGAGGAGGTTCCGGAGCCGGTCTGGAACACGTCCACCGGGAAATGCCCGTCCCACCGGCCCTCGGCCACTTCGGCCGCGGCGGACCGGATGGCCTGCGCGACGTCCTCCTCCACCACGCCGAGGCGGGAGTTCACCTCGGCCGCGGCGGCCTTGATCCGGGCCAGCGCCTCGATGTGGGCGCGCTCCAGCCGCTGCCCGGAGATCGGGAAGTTCTCCACCGCGCGCTGGGTCTGGGCCCGCCACTTGGCGTCCGCGGGCACCCGTACCTCGCCCATGGAGTCGTGCTCGGTCCGGTACGCACCGCGGGTCTGATCGTCGGTCATGTTCACAGCCTCCTCAAAAAGTTGAGCAATTCTCTTGTTCAAACTGTTCCCAACTCCCCTACCGGCCAGTAAATACCCGGGGTAACACTGCTATCGGGGAGGCGTTCATGGGACGTGCACGCACGAAACCCAAGCTCAGATCTACCTTCGCCGCCGTCGCGGCGATCGCGGCCGCCCTCGGGGGCGTCACCGCCATCACCCCCATGGCCCAGGCGGCCACACCCGCCGGGGCCGTGACCCCGCTCTCGCCGGAGCTGGAGGCCGTCCGGGCCGCGGAGGCCACCAGGATCTACGGAGATCCGGCGATCCGCCCGCTCGCCGAGCGCAAGACCGGGCTGATCTCGCTGGGCGACAGCGAGATATCCGGCGAGGGCGTCGGGAACTACGACCCGGCGACCAACACCTCGGCCAACCAGTGCCACCGCTCGCCCGACACGGCGATCCACCGCACCGGCATCCCGGCCGACCTGACCTTCAACGTGGCCTGCTCCGGCGCGTACACCGGCAACATCAGGATCGGCGGCAGCAAGCAGTACGCCGACGAGCTGGTCCAGAGCGACAACCTGGCCATCAAGGCCCGCAACACCCGCATCAAGCTGGTGCTGCTCGTCGCGGGCGCCAACGACGACCTCCAGTTCGGCCCGGTCATGACCGACTGCGTCACCCGCTGGGTCCTCAGCCAGGGCACCTGCGAGCCCAAGTACGCCCCCGGCTGGCAGGCGCGCGTCGACGGCCTGAGGCCGAAGGTCGAGTCGACCGTCGCCGACCTCAAGACGGTGATGCGCGACGCTGGCTACGCCGACTCCGACTACAAGCTGGTCGTGATGGGCTACCCCAGCCCCATCGGGCCCGACTTCCACGACAACCCGGACTTCCCCGGCAAGCTCCCCGGAGGCTGCGCCGGCTACGACTCCGACGCCACCTGGGGCCGCAACCACGCGGTGCCGGCCTTCGAGAAGGGCATGCGCCAGGCGGCCCTCGCCTCCGGCGCCGTCTACCTGGACAACTCGCGGCTCTTCCACGGCCACGAGGTGTGCATGGAGGACCCCTGGGCCCGCGGGCTCTACCTGGACCTCGGCGACCACTTCCCGTGGGACGAGAACACCGCCCGGCAGTCCTTCCACCCCAACTACCGCGGACACGGAGCCTTCGCGTCCTGCCTGACCCAGCTCTACGGCTCCGGTCTGCGCGAGGCCTCCTGCGCCGACCCGGCGAGCACCGGGACACCCGTCCTCCAGGCCGGGGCCTGGGACGCGCTGTACAAGCCGCTGAAGAACGAGGCGAACGGCAACTGCCTGGACTCCGAGGGGGGTTCCAGCGCCAACGGCACGAAGGTCCTCGGCTGGGACTGCCACGGCGGGCGCAACCAGGGCTGGTGGTACGACTCCGCCCGCAAGGCCGTCCACATCGAGCTCACCCAGGACCGCTGCCTGGACGCACCGGGCGCCAACTACGGGGCCGGCACCGGCCTCGTCCTCTGGAACTGCCACGGCGGGGCCAACCAGCAGTGGGTCCGCGACGGCGCCACCGTCCGGCCCGCGGCCGCCCCGGGCATGTGCCTGACCGTGGCCGCGGCGCACGAGCCGCTGCGGCTGCAGACCTGCAACGGATCGGCGAACCAGCGCTTCGCGTAACCGCCGCCCGCCCCGCCAGACCCGTACCCCCCACACCCGGCCGGCGCACCCCGGCCGGGTGGCACCCACCGCGCGGTGCCTCACAGTCCGCGCAGGTACTCCCGTACCTCCCGGGGCCGGTTCGTGATCAGCGTGTCCACGCCGAGGCGCAGGCACAGCTCCACGTCCTCGATCTCGTCCACCGTCCACACCCGCACCCGAAGCCCCTTGGCCTTCAGCCGCCCCACCAGCCCCGGATCCCTCCGCACGAGGTCGATGCCCGGGCCGGCATGGCCCGCGAACGGCGGGCGCAGCGGCCGCAGCGGCCGCTCGATCAGATAGACGGCGGGCAGGCCCGGCGCGAGCCGGTGCAGCCGGACCAGGGCGGTCCGCGAGAAGCTCATCACCTCGACGAGGCCGTCGGCGCCGTCGGCGAGCCCGTGCTCCTTGAGCACCCGCACGAGCTCGGCCTCCAGCCGGCCGCCGGCCCGGGTGGGGTGCTTGGTCTCCACGGCCAGCCCGACGGGCCGGTCCGCGGCCAGCGCCTCCTTGAGCAGGTCCTCGAAGAGCAGCACCTGCGCGCCCCGGTGCTCCTCGCCCTTCCACCGGCCGAAGTCGAGGGCGGACAGCTCCTCGTAGGTCATGGCGGAGACGACCCCGCGCCCGTCCGAGGTCCGCTCCACCCGCCGGTCGTGCACGCACACCAGCCGCCCGTCGGCGCTGAGCCGCACGTCGCACTCCAATGCGTCCGCGCCGTCGGCGATGGCCTGCCGGTAGGCGGCGAGGGTGTGCTCGGGGTGCTCGTGGGAGGCGCCGCGGTGGGCGATCACCCGGATGTCCGTAGGCGTGGGGCTCATGGTGCCGAACCTTAGCGGCCCCCGGCCACCGTCCGGTGACCCGCACCCGCCGCCGCGGTGACGGGCCGCCGGCGGGCAGGGCGCGGGGCAAGCCGAGAGCCCCCGGCGGGTGCCGAGGGCTCTCGGGCTGGTGTTGCCGGCGGATCAGCCGAGGCCGGGGCCGCGGACCGGGATGTGGGTGAAGGTGGGTTCCGGGGCCGGGTTCTGGAAGAAGTCGTTGCCCTTGTCGTCGACCACGATGAAGGCCGGGAAGTCCTCGACCTCGATCTTCCAGACGGCCTCCATGCCGAGCTCCTCGTACTCCAGGACCTCGACCTTCTTGATGCAGTCCTGGGCCAGGCGGGCGGCCGGGCCGCCGATCGAGCCCAGGTAGAAGCCGCCGTGCGTGCCGCAGGCGTCCGTCACCTGCTGCGAGCGGTTGCCCTTGGCCAGCATGACCTTGGAGCCGCCCGCCGCCTGGAACTGCTCGACGTACGAGTCCATGCGCCCGGCCGTGGTCGGCCCGAAGGAGCCCGAGGCGTAGCCCTCGGGGGTCTTCGCCGGGCCGGCGTAGTAGACCGGGTGGTCCTTGAGGTACTGCGGCATGTCCTCGCCCGCGTCCAGCCGCTCCTTGATCTTGGCGTGCGCGATGTCGCGCGCCACGACCAGCGGGCCGGTGAGGGACAGCCGGGTCTTCACCGGGTGCCGGGTGAGGGTCGCCAGGATCGTCTCCATCGGCTGGTTCAGGTCGATGGAGACCACGTCCGAGGACTCGCTGAGGTGCTCGTCGGTGGTGTCCGGCAGGAACCGCGCCGGGTCGCGCTCCAGCTGCTCCAGGAAGACGCCCTCGGCGGTGATCTTCGCGACGGCCTGGCGGTCGGCGGAGCAGGACACCGCGATCGCGACCGGCAGGGAGGCGCCGTGGCGGGGGAGGCGGACGACGCGGACGTCGTGGCAGAAGTACTTGCCGCCGAACTGCGCGCCGATGCCGATCTTCTGGGTCAGCTCGAAGACCTGCTGCTCCAGCGCCTCGTCCCGGAAGCCGTGGCCCAGCGGGGAGCCCTCGCGCGGGAGTTCGTCCAGGTAGTGGGCGGAGGCGTACTTCGCGGTCTTCAGGGCGTGCTCGGCGGAGGTGCCGCCGACGACGATCGCCAGGTGGTAGGGCGGGCAGGCCGCCGTACCGAGCGAGCGGATCTTCTCCTCCAGGAACTTCATCATGGAGGCCTCGTTGAGGACCGCCTTGGTCTCCTGGTACAGGAAGGACTTGTTGGCCGAGCCGCCGCCCTTGGCCATGAAGAGGAACTTGTACGCGCCGCCGTCCGTCGCGTACAGCTCGATCTGCGCGGGCAGGTTCGAGCCGGTGTTCTTCTCCTCCCACATCGTCAGCGGGGCCATCTGCGAGTAGCGCAGGTTCAGCCGCGTGTACGCGTCGTAGATGCCGCGGGAGAGGGCCTCCTCGTCACCCCCCGAGGTGAGCACGTTCTGGCCGCGCTTGCCCATCACGATCGCCGTGCCCGTGTCCTGGCACATCGGCAGGACGCCCGCCGCCGCGATGTTCGCGTTCTTCAGCAGGTCGAGGGCGACGAACTTGTCGTTCGAGGAGGCCTCGGGGTCGTCGATGATGCGGCGCAGCTGCGCGAGGTGCGCCGGGCGCAGGAAGTGCTGGATGTCGTGGATGGCCTCTTCGGCGAGCTTGCGCAGCGCCTCCGGCTCGACCTTGAGGAACGTACGGCCGTCGGCCTCGAAGGTGGAGACGCCTTCGGAGGTCACCAGCCGGTACGGGGTGGTGTCCTCGCCCAGGGGCAGCAGGTCGGTGTACGCAAATTCTGGCATGACGGCAGTCATTCCTCACTCGGCAGACAGCGCTGACGACCGTTGGCAGCGCAGTCAACCAGCGTAGGACCTCCGCCGGGCGCCGTGTCTGTGAGGTAGGGCTCACCGCCGACTATCGCGATCTATCGTGTCTCGCTATGCTGAGGGTCGTGGACCTGGAAAAGCACCCTGCCGCCCCTGCCGGCCCCGCCCCTGCCGGCCCCTCCGGCCCCGCGGCCCTGCGCGCCTCCGACGCCGACCGCGACCGGATCGCGCACATCCTCGCCGACGCCCTGGCCGAGGGCCGGCTGACCGCCGACGAGCACGCCGAGCGCCTCGACTCGCTCTACGCGGTGAAGACGGTGGGGGAGCTGGAGGCGCTCGTACGGGACCTGCCCGCGCCCGGCGGCGCGACCGCAGCCGTGCCCTCGTACGCCCACGCCCCGGCCGGACCGGCCGGGACCGCCGAGACGGTCCTCGCCGTGTGCAGCAGTGCCTCCCGCAAGGGGCGCTGGCGTCCCGGCCCGTACACCCGCGCGGTGTCCGTGATGGGCGACATCGGCATCGACCTCACCGAGGCCGTCTTCGCCCAGCAGGTCACGGAGATCCAGGTGACCTGCGTCCTCGGGAACGTCGAGGTCCTGGTGCCGGAGAACGTGACGCTGCGCGGCTACGGCGGCGGGGTCCTCGGCAACTTCGAGGTGCGGGGCGAGGGCGGCGCCGCCGCCGACCCGAACGCGCCGGTGGTGATCGTCCGCGGCTTCTCGCTCCTGGGCAACATCGAGGCCCGCCGCAAGCCCGGCGCCCGTCTGGTCGACCTCGCCCGCGCCGAGCGCGACCGCCCGGGCGGCCGCTAGCCGACGGTCGGCGGCCACGGTCGGTCCGCCTCCCGGCCGGCGCGCCCGGGGCGGATTTCGGTCGCATTTCCCCGGGACGCCACGCGGACGGCACGCAGTGCATAGGGCCGCGCACAGCGGGTAGGGACAGGTGCATCGTCTCTCGCTTGCGTACCCGTCGTCAGGAGTAGACCGTGCAGCATCCGCCGCATCAGTCCCTGCAGGTAGCCGCCATACCGAGCCTTCGGCCGCGTCCGGCGGCCATGCCGAAGCCGCGGGTGCCGGCGAGGGAAGAGGACGGCCCGTGGCACGCGGAGGCGGTGTGCCGCCGGGACGAGGCGGGCCTCTTCTTCGCCCCCTCCAAGGAGCCGACGGCGGCCAGGCTCGCCCGCGAGGAGGCCGCCAAGCGCGTCTGTGCCCGCTGCCCCGTCATGGTCGCCTGCCGCGAACACGCCCTGCTCCAGCCCGAGCCGTACGGGGTCTGGGGCGGCCTCACCGCGGCCGAGCGCCGGGTCGTGCTCGCCCGGCGCCGCCGCCGCGCGGCGGAACTGCGCCAGGCCCCGGGGGCGGGCCCGATCGCCGCCGCGGGCTGACGCCCGACTGCTCCCGCTCGTCCGACCCGCCGCCCATCCGCCCACCGGGCAGCATCGCGGTCCCCCGGACACCGAAGGGGCGGTCCCGCCGCACGCGGGACCGCCCCTTCGGTGTGCCGTCCGCGGCCTACTGGGCGCGGTCGAAGTCGATCGCGCTGTACGCGCGCAGCTTCGAGAGGCGGTGGGTCGAGTCGATCTGCCGGATGGTGCCCGACTTCGAGCGCATGACCAGCGACGAGGTGGTCGCCGTCTCCGAGCGGTAGTGGACGCCGCGCAGCAGCTCGCCGTCCGTGATGCCGGTGGCGACGAAGAAGACGTTCTCGCCGGACACCAGGTCGTTGGTGTGCAGGACCCGGTCCAGGTCGTGGCCCGCGTCGATGGCCTTCTGGCGCTCGGCCTCGTCCTTCGGCCACAGCTTGCCCTGGATGGTGCCGCCGAGGCACTTGATCGCGCAGGCCGAGATGATGCCCTCGGGGGTGCCGCCGATGCCCAGGAGCAGGTCCACGCCCGTGCCCTCGCGCACCGCCATGACCGAGCCGGCCACGTCGCCGTCCGAGATGAACTTGATCCGGGCGCCCGTCTCGCGGATCTCCTTGACGATGCCCTCGTGGCGGGGGCGGTCCAGGATGACCACGGTGACGTCCTCCACGGCCATGTTCTTGGCCTTGGCGACGCGGCGGATGTTGACCGAGACCGGGGCGTTGATGTCGACGAAGTCGGCCGCCTCGGGGCCCGTGACCAGCTTCTCCATGTAGAAGACGGCGGACGGGTCGAACATGGTGCCGCGGTCGGCGGCGGCCAGGACGGCGATCGCGTTCGGCATGCCCTTGGCGTTGAGCGTGGTGCCGTCGATGGGGTCCACGGCGATGTCGACCTCGGCGCCGGAGCCGTCGCCGACCCGCTCGCCGTTGTAGAGCATCGGCGCTTCGTCCTTCTCGCCCTCGCCGATGACGACGACGCCGTTCATCGAAACGGTGGAGATCAGGGTCCGCATCGCGTTGACCGCGGCGCCGTCGGCGCCGATCTTGTCGCCGCGTCCGACCCACCGGCCCGCGGCCATGGCCGCGGCCTCGGTCACCCGGACGAGTTCCAGGGCGAGGTTGCGGTCGGGGGCCTCGGGAGAGACTTCGAGCTGGGGCGGCAGGTTGTGCTCGGTCATCGGAGCGCACCTTTCTGTACGACGACGGCCGGGGAAGTGAGGGTGACTGGACTCTATCGGTACGTCGACAAATTGAGCATGGCGGGTCACGTATGAGCGGAATATCGGTCAGTCGTTTGGCCTGAGCGGACGTCTTGCGGACCCGGCCGGACCAGACCCCCGGCGGTGATCGCTCCCCGCCATGGGGGACGATGGTGGCGTGGCAGGTATGAAGGGCAAGCAGACGGTCTGGGACATGGTCCGGTCGCTGGCGGTGATCGGTGTCGTGGTCGCCGGTATCTACATTTTCGTCCCGCATGACGAGAAGGCCGACCCGACGCACGTGGTCGACTACCGGGTGGAGACGAACACGGCCCGGCGCGCGGCGCCGTACCCGGTGGCCGCCCCCGTGGGGCTCCCCGGGCAGTGGCGGGCCACCTCGGTGAGCTTCGACCGCAAGGACGCCCACGCGTGGCACCTCGGCTTCCTGGACCCGCAGGGGCAGTACGTGGCGGTCGAACAGTCCAGCGACGCCTCGGCCAAGCACCTGGCCAAGGTGACCCGCCAGGCGCAGCCCACGGGCGCGCGGCAGCAGGTCGGCGACCTGTCCTGGGAGCGCTGGGAGGGCGAGAAGTACGACGCCCTGGTCCGGCAGGAGCAGGGGCACGCCACCGTGGTGACCGGGACGGGGTCCTTCGAGGAGCTCGCCACGATGGCGGCGGCGCTGGAGTTCAAGCAGGGCCAGTAGGCGCGCGGACGCGTCAGACCGCGCGGGCGGGACGCGCGGAAGGCCGCGCACGCCGGGAATCCCCGGGTGCGCGGCCTTTCGCATGTCCGCTCGACGGTGGTGGGTCGGGCGGCGGTGCCGTCGGACGGTGGTGTCAGACGGTGGTGATGACCTCGTCGAAGCTCAGGCGCGGGCCGCGCGGGAACCACGCGTCCTCGCCCGGCTTGCCGATGTTGACGACCATCAGCGGGGTGTGGTCGTCGTCCAGGAACTCCTTCTGGACGGCGGCGAAGTCCAGGCCGGCCATCGGGCCGGCGGCCAGACCGGCGGCGCGGATGCCCACGATGAAGTACGCGGCCTGCAGGGCGGCGTTCACCAGGGCGGTCTGCTCGCGGACCGGGCGCTCGGCGAAGAAGGCGTCCTTGGCCTGCGGGAA
Source organism: Streptomyces sp. NPDC006326 (assembly GCF_040612915.1). Classification (NCBI taxonomy): domain Bacteria; kingdom Bacillati; phylum Actinomycetota; class Actinomycetes; order Kitasatosporales; family Streptomycetaceae; genus Streptomyces; species Streptomyces sp. NPDC006326. The sequence goes on from NZ_JBEXRC010000001.1 coordinate 255,722, forward strand.
GTGCGGCAGCAGGGTGGGGAGCTCCTCGTGGAACTCGTTGTCCGCGGAGAGGATCGCGACGAGCGGCGCGGCGGCGGTCTTGGCCTGGTTGCCCTCGGCCATGTGGGCCACCAGGCGGGCGCGGGCCTCGGCGGAGCGGACCAGGGTGATGCGCAGCGGCGTCGAGTTGAAGGCGGTGGGGCCGTACTTGACCAGGTCGTAGATCGCCTGGACCTGCTCCTCGGTCACCGGCTCGTCGGAGAACGAGTTGGCGGTGCGGGCCTCGCGGAACAGCAGGTCCTGGGCGGCGGAGTCAAGAACGAGAGACATCGGGAAAGCCTTCTTCCATGCGGAGGTGAAGCGATGTCCGAAACTCTACGGCCGAAGTAGTCTAATTTTCAACTAAACCTGCAGTCGAGTGGCTTGAATCACGTTTTGACCCGCGGCGCCCCGGTCTCAGCCGTCCCGCTCGTCCCGCCCGCCGCTCCCCTCGCCCTCCGCCTCACGGGCCGCGAGCGCCGAGTCCAGCCGGGCGCGGGCGCCCTCCAGCCAGTGGCGGCACACCTTGGCCAGCTCCTCGCCGCGCTCCCACAGAGCCAGCGAATCCTCCAGCGAGGTACCGCCCGCCTCCAGCTTCCGGACGACCTCGATGAGCTCGTCCCGCGCCTGCTCGTACCCCAACGAGGTACCGGTTTCAGTCATTCCCGTCCCATCCCGTGTCCGCATTCGTGTACCAGCCGTGCCCCGCCCCGCCGGGGGCGGGCTCCGCGGCCCGCCTCATTCGCGGACCCGTACGGAGAACTCGCCCTCCGCCACCCGGGCCCGCAGCACCTCGTCCGCCGCGACCTCCTGCGGGGAGCGGACCACGTGCCCGTCCGCCCGCTGGAGCACGGCGTACCCCCGCTCCAGCGTCGCCGCCGGGGAGAGGGCCACCACCCGGGCGAGCGTGTGCGCCAGCTCCGAGTCCGCCCGGTCCAGCAGATGCCCCAGCGTGCGCCGGCTGCGCCCGAGCAGGGCCTCCAGCTCGTCCTCCCGGCCCTCCACCATCCGCTGCGGATGGACGAAGACGGGCCGGGCCAGCGCCTGCGCCAGCCCCCGCTCCTCCCGGTCGAGCAGCCCGCGTACGGCACGCAGCCCCCGCGCCTGGAGCTGGCGCACACGCTCCAGCTCCTCGCCGACGTCCGGGACCACCTTCTTCGCCGCGTCCGTGGGCGTCGAGGCCCGCAGGTCCGCGACCAGGTCCAGCAGCGGGGAGTCCGGCTCGTGCCCGATGGCCGAGACCACCGGGGTCCGGGCCGCCGCGACCGTCCGTACGACCTCCTCGTCGGAGAACGGCAGCAGGTCCTCCACGCTGCCGCCGCCCCGCGCCACGATGATCACGTCGACCTCGTCCAGCTCGTCGAGCTCCTTGACCGCCTGGATCACCTGCGGCACGGCGTACACCCCCTGCACCGCCACGTTGCGCACCTCGAAACGGACCGCCGGCCACCGCCGCCGGGCGTTCTCCAGCACGTCGCGCTCGGCCGCCGAGGCCCGCCCGACCACCAGCCCGACCAGCTGGGGCAGGAACGGCAGCGGCTTCTTGCGCTCCGGCGCGAACAGGCCCTCCGAGGCCAGCGACCGCTTCAGCCGCTCCAGCCGGGCGAGCAGCTCCCCGATGCCGACCGGCCGTATCTCCGTCGCCCGCAGGGACAGCTGGCCGCGCGGGGCGTACCACTCCGGCTTGGCCAGTACGACGACCCGCGCGCCCTCCGTCACGGCGTCCGCGACCTCGTCGTACACCTGGCGGAAGCAGGTCACGCCGATCGAGATGTCGTGCGAGGGGTCGCGCAGCGTCAGGAAGACCACCCCCGCCCCCGGCCGCCGGGAGAGCTGCGTGATCTGCCCCTCCACCCACACCTGGCCGAGGCGGTCGATCCAGCCCCCGATGAGCCGGGACACCTGACCGACCGGCAGCGGCGCCTCGGCCGACGTATTCAGACCCATGCACGCAGGCTAGCGGCCGGGACCGACACCGGTCAGGGGGCGTCGCCCGGATCCGCCGCGCGTCGGCCGCGCTGGACGGCCAGCACCCCCAGGCCCACCGCCAGCCACACGGCCCCCGCCACCTGAGCCGTCCAGGACGCCTCGACGATCACCGCGACCGTCACGGCCGCACCCAGCACCGGCACCACCAGGTGCCGCCACCACACCGGCGCGCCCCCGGCCCGGCGCACCACGAACCACCCCACCACCGACGCGTGCAGCAGCGTGAACGCCACCAGCGCCCCGATGTCCACCACCGACACCAGCCGGTCGAGCCCGTCGTCGCGCCGGGCCGCCCACACCGCCGCGACCAGGGTCACCGCGGCCGCCACCAGCAGCGCCGGCCGCGGCGTACCGGACGAGGTGCGCGCCAGCAGCCCGGGCAGCCGCCGCTCCCGGGCCATCGCGAACACCAGCCGCCCCGCCGCCGCCTGCCCGGCCAGCGCCGCGAACGCCGCCCCCACCGCCTTGCTCACGGCGACCAGATCGTGCAGCCAGGAGCCCACCGAGGACTCCACGGCGGTGTAGAAGGCCGGCCCCTGCTGCGCCGGGTCCGCCGCCAGCTCCGCCGAGGGCACCGGCATCAGCAGCGCCGCCAGATAGCTCTGCACGATGAACAGCAGCCCCGCCAGCCCCAGGCAGAACAGCACCGCCCGGGCCACCCGCTGCGAACCGCCGGTCACCTCCTCCGCGAACGAGGCGATCGCGTCGAAACCCAGGTAGGACAGGACCGCGACCGACACCGCGGCCACCGGGAAGCCGCCCGCCCCGCCGTCGCCGGTCAGCGGGGACAGCCAGCCGCGCCGCGCCCCGTCCTGGACCAGCACGGCCACCGCGGCGGCCACGAACACCAGCAGCACCGCGATCTCCACGGCCACCACGGCGAAGCCCACGCGCGCCGCGGCCCGTACGCCCCACAGGTTGAGCGCGGTCGTCACCAGCACCGCCAGCGCCGTCCACACCCAGCGCGACACCTGCGGCACCAGCGCGTTCATCGCGATCCCGGAGAACAGGTACGCGACGGCCGGGATCAGCAGGTAGTCGAGCATCGCCATCCACCCGGCGATCAGCCCCGGCCCCTCGCCCAGACCCTTGCGGGCGTAGGTGAACACCGAGCCGGCCTGCGGGGCCACCTGCACCATCTGCGCGTACGAGAAGGCCGTGAACGCCATCGCGACGGTCGCGCACAGGTACACGAGGGCGACGGCGCCGTGGGATTTCGCGTCGAGGGTGCCGAAGATCCCGACCGGGGCCATGGGGGCGATGAAGAGCAGCCCGTAGACGACCAGGTCCCGGAAGCCCAGGCTCCGCCGCAGGGCGGTCGCAGGCGCCGTACTGGAACCGGAATCCGTCACGGACGCCATCATTCCTCCGGGGGACGGCCGGTACGGGCGTCCGGCACCTCCACCCAGTCTGTGCGCAGCGGCCGACGCCCGGCCTTCGGAAGACCCCCGTACGATGGACCGCATGAGTGCTGCCGCCCCTGCTCCCGCTTCCCGCCGCGTCCTGCTCGCCGCCCCCCGCGGCTACTGCGCGGGCGTGGACCGAGCCGTGATCGCCGTCGAGAAGGCCCTCGAACAGTACGGGGCGCCGGTCTACGTCCGGCACGAGATCGTGCACAACAAGTACGTCGTCCAGACCCTGGAGAAGAAGGGGGCCGTCTTCGTCGAGCGGACGGAAGAGGTCCCCGAGGGCTCCATCGTGATGTTCTCCGCGCACGGCGTGGCGCCGGTGGTGCACGAGGAGGCGGCGCGCGGCAGGCTCGCGACGATCGACGCGACCTGCCCGCTGGTCACCAAGGTCCACAAGGAGGCGATCCGGTACGCCAACGAGGACTTCGACATCCTCCTCATCGGCCACGAGGGCCACGAGGAGGTCATCGGAACCTCGGGCGAGGCCCCGGAGCACATCACGATCGTGGACGGCCCCGCGGACGTGGACAAGGTCGAGGTGCGCGACGAGTCCAAGGTCGTCTGGCTCTCCCAGACCACCCTCTCGGTCGACGAGACCATGGAGACCGTCGACGCGCTGAAGCAGAAGTTCCCCCTCCTCGTCTCCCCGCCGAGCGACGACATCTGCTACGCCACGTCGAACCGGCAGGCCGCGGTCAAGGCGATGGGAGCCGACTCCGACCTGGTGATCGTCGTCGGATCCAAGAACTCCTCGAACTCGATCCGGCTGGTCGAGGTCGCGCTCGACGCCGGCGCACGCGCCGCGCACCTGGTCGACTTCGCGAGCGAGATCGACGAGGCCTGGCTGGAGGGCGTCTCCACGGTCGGTCTGACCTCGGGCGCCTCGGTGCCGGAGGTGCTGGTCGAGCAGGTGCTGGAGTGGCTGGCGGAGCGCGGCTTCGAGGACGTCGAGATCGTCAAGACCGCCGAGGAGTCGATCGTCTTCTCGCTGCCGAAGGAGCTGCGCCGCGACCTGCGCGCCGAAGCGGCTGCGCTGGTCGCCGACAAGTAGCGGCCGCGTTCCGTACGGTGATCCCATGCAGATCTTCGGCGTGGACATCGGCGGTACCGGGATCAAGGGCGCTCCCGTGGACCTGGACCGTGGCGAGCTGGCGCAGGAGCGCCACAAGGTACTGACACCGCATCCGGCCACCCCCGACGGGGTGGCCGGATGCGTGGCCGAGGTGGTGGGCCACTTCGGCTGGGACGGCCCCGTGGGGGTGACGTTCCCGGGGGTGGTCACGAGCGGCGTCACCCGTTCGGCGGCCAACATGGACAAGGCGTGGATCGGCGTCGACACCGCCACCCTGCTGAGCGAACGCCTGGGCGGCCTGCCGGTCACCGTCCTGAACGACGCGGACGCGGCCGGCGTCGCGGAGATGACGCACGGGGCGGGCCGCGGGCGCACCGGCACGGTCATCCTGCTCACCCTGGGGACGGGCATCGGCAGCGCCCTGTTCACCGACGGGCGGCTGGTGCCGAACACGGAGCTCGGGCACCTGGAGCTGAAGGGCCACGACGCGGAGACACGGGCGTCGGTCAAGGCCAAGGAGGACCACGAGCTCACCTGGGAGCGCTGGGCGAGGCGGCTGGAGAAGTACATGGCCCATGTGGAGATGCTGTTCTCCCCGGACCTCTTCATCCTGGGCGGCGGCGTCAGCCGCAAGCCGGAGAAGTTCCTTCCGCTGATCGACGGCATCCGGGCCGAGATCGTCCCCGCGGCCCTGCAGAACAACGCGGGCATCGTGGGGGCGGCCATGGCGGCGAAGGCCGCCAGGGTGACGTCGGCGGCGGCGGACCGCTAGGCCCTGCCTTCCGGGCCGGCCCTGGGACTGTACGGGCTCAGGCGGTGGGGCGGGGGAGTCTGCGACGGCGCCCGCTCAGCACCGCCTTGCGCACCAGCGCGATCAGGGCCGCGACCAGCGTCCCCCCGTACAGCCAGCCGGCGTGCAGGGACAGTACGGACACGATCCCCATGAGCTGGGCGCCGAAGCCGCCGGAGCCGCCCGTCAGGGGCCACACTCCGGCGGCGAAGGCGATCGGCGCGCTGATCGGCGCGGTGACCAGCTCGGCGGGCCGGACCCACAGCGCCGTGGCGGCACAGACGGGCAGGAAGAGCAGCCCGTACGCGAAGAGCGAGCTGTCGAAGAGCAGCCAGGCGATGCCGGCCGCCAGCGTCATCGCGGCGCACGCGAACAGCCCGCCGCCGAGCCCGGTCAGCCGGGCCCGCGGCATGCGGCGCACCGGCGCCGGCCGGGGCCGCGGACGCCCGCCCTGCGCGGGGACGTGCCCCTGCGCGTGCTGCTGTCCCGGCCGCTGTCGCTGCGGGTGATCCATCGAGCGCGTCCTGTATTGCTCCACCCCACCACGCTAGGCGGGACGGACGCGGTATCGGGGCGGGGACACGCGTACAACGAGAGCAGCTCATCGGAAAGTAAACTGTCCGGTGGTCCTCTCCTGGGCCGCCGCCCCCTCCAGCTACGGGAAGTCGCCAACGTGTCGCTCACGATCGGAATCGTCGGTCTGCCGAATGTCGGCAAGTCGACCCTGTTCAACGCCCTGACCAAGAACGACGTGCTGGCGGCCAACTACCCGTTCGCCACGATCGAGCCGAACGTCGGCGTCGTCGGCGTCCCCGACCCCCGCCTGGCCGTCCTGGCCGGCATCTTCGGCTCGCAGCGGGTCCTGCCGGCCACGGTCGACTTCGTCGACATCGCCGGCATCGTCCGCGGCGCCTCGGAGGGCGAGGGCCTCGGCAACAAGTTCCTCGCGAACATCCGCGAGTCGGACGCCATCTGCCAGGTCATCCGGGCCTTCAAGGACGAGAACGTCGTACACGTCGACGGCAAGGTCTCGCCGAAGGACGACATCGAGACGATCAACACCGAGCTGATCCTCGCCGACCTCCAGTCCATCGAGAAGGCGGTCCCCCGCCTGACGAAGGAGTCCCGCCTCCAGAAGGACAAGGTCGCCGTCCTGGCGGCGGTCGAGAAGGCCCAGAAGATCCTGGAGGCGGGCGACACCCTCTTCTCCCAGGGCATCACGAAGGGCACGGAGCAGGGCGACCTCCTCCACGAGCTCCACCTGCTGACCACGAAGCCGTTCCTGTACGTCTTCAACGTGGACGAGGACGAGCTGATGGACGACGCCTTCAAGGCGGAGCAGAGCGCGCTGGTCGCCCCGGCCGAGGCGATCTTCCTCAACGCCAAGCTGGAGCAGGACCTCGCCGAGCTGGACGACGAGGAGGCCCTGGAGCTCCTCCAGTCGGTCGGCCAGCAGGAGCCCGGCCTGGCCACCCTGGGCCGCGTCGGCTTCCAGACCCTGGGCCTCCAGACCTACCTGACGGCCGGCCCGAAGGAAACCCGCGCCTGGACCATCAAGAAGGGCGCCACCGCCCCGGAGGCGGCGGGCGTGATCCACACGGACTTCCAGCGCGGCTTCATCAAGGCCGAGGTCATCTCCTTCGAGGACCTGGTCGCCTGCGGCTCGGTCACCGAAGCCCGCGCCAAGGGCAAGGCCCGCATGGAGGGCAAGGACTACGTCATGCAGGACGGCGACGTGGTCGAGTTCCGCTTCAACGTGTAGTCGTGTTGTTGCTTTACGCTGAGTGATTCGTCAAGCGTGCAGGTCAGAAGGGGTCGGCTCCTCCCGGGGTCGGCCCCTTCGTGGTAACCGTGCCGGATGGGTGCTGGATGTTTTGACGCCGGATCAGCCGGCGTCAGGTGTCGTAACGGTGGAGCGATGCCCGACGTGCACAACCCACACCACGAGCTCCCCGTTGTCGATTGTGTAGACGACGCGGTAGCCGCCGACTCGCAGCCGACGGCGTTCCGGCTGCGACACGAGCGCGGTGGTGTTGAAGCCGAGGGCGTCGCTCTCCAGCTCGGTCAGCTTGGCCAGGATGCGCAGCGCCATGTCGCGTGGGATCTTCCGAAGCTCGGCCTGCGCCTCTGGCCGGAAGGCGGTTCGGTACTCACTCACCTCGCGCCAGCGTCTCCCTCATGATGTCCTCGATCGGGATACCGGGAGCCGGGTTGGCCATGCGCTCGTCGATGATCCGGTTGATCTCGCGCTCTTCCCACTCCTGGTACTTGCGCAGCACCTCGATGGAGACGACGGCGGCGACTTCCTTGCCTCGGCGCGTGATCACTGTGGGTACGTCGTCGCGATCCGCGCGCTCCACGACCTCAGCCAGGTGGGCGCGCACGTCGCGGATGGACTCTGTGGGCAGCGGCTGTGTCATGCGCTCAAGCGTACCGAGTGTGCCATGTGTACACCACCTTGGCGGGCCGCGTGGTGCGCAGTGGCAGGTCTGGTCGGCGTGAGACCGCCTCAGGCCTTGACGACCTCGACGGAAGGGCCGCACAGGAGCGTCAGATCCTCGGGGTCGGACGTGAGGACCGTGACCGGCCGGGGTGCGTTGCGGGCGATGACGGCGAAGGCGGCATCGACGGCGTACCTGTGGCCGTGGAGGTGATGGGCGCGCAGAAGCGCGGCGGCCTGGTCGGTGATCTCCTTGGTAACGCCGTGAACGTCGACGCGGGAGAGGACCCACTTGATACGGGCCGGGTGGATGCCCTCGTAGTCGGCCTCAAGCATGGTCATGGCGCTCCTCGAAGTGGGGACGCCGGTGCCGCCGCCGCTGCCTCCAGCGGCTTCCGGTCGGCTGCACGTGGTCCTGGCGCAGGGTCAGGTGTCGTCAGCGGTGGAGCGGCGCACGACGTGCACGTCGAGGTGCGGGGCGGAGGCCGGGTCGGGAGACTGGGGGTATGGCTGGCAAGGCAGTACTTGAGGGCGGGCCGGACGACCTGCAGGAGCGGGTCGTTCCCGCCGCCCCTTCCGGAGAAGACCTGAAGATCCCGCACCGGGGTGGCTACGAGCACTTCCGGGCCACCTCCCGGCAGCAGGACGGTCCCGAGGGGCGGATGCCGGTGTACGAGTGGTGGGAGCGGACCGAGATCGCCGAATGAGGTGCCGTCCGGGCGCCCGCCGCCCTACGTGAACCGTGCCGTCGCGACCGTCGAGCCGTCCGGTGCGAGGAGGCGGGCCGAGGACAGGGTCGTGGGGTCCACGTGGGCCGGCGCCACCCAGTAGCCGTAGCCCTCGTTGAGGGCGAACGTGCCGAGTGAGGTCATGCTGCCGTCCGGGTGGACCAGTACGCACCGGACCGCGCCGAGCCCCTCGCCGTCCAGGTCCACCGCCATGTACACCCAGCCCTGGGTGCCGGGGTGCACGAAGACCCGGCCCACCTCCAGCCCGTCCGCCATGAAGGGCGCCTGGACGAGCTCGGCGTTCGCCCTGGTCGTGACGGCGGAAGGGGCGGTGGCCTGGTTGATCGCCGTGCCGGCCGCCCAGCCGGCGAACCCGCAGGCCACGGCCAGGGCCGCCGCCACGGCGGCGATCCGCGGCCGCAGGAGGCGCCGCCGCTGCACCGGCGGGTTGGACTGCCGCAGGGCCTTGGCCACGCGGGTCTCGAAGCCGACCGGCGGTTCGGTGCCCGGCAGCAGCCCGAGCAGGACGTCGGCGGCCAGGGACAGCTGCTCGACGCGTACCCGGCAATCGGCGCAGTGGTCCAGGTGGGCGACCGCTCGGGCGCGTTCCTGGGCCGGGAGGATGCCCAGCGCCAGCTCGGCGTCGAGTTCCCTCAGGTGCTCGCAGGTCATCTCGCTCATCGCCGGCTCTCCTCGGCCGCCAGGGTGATCCGCAGCTTGTGCATCGCAGCCCTGATGCGTGTCTTCGCCGTGCCCAGCGGGATGCGCTCCATGTCGGCGACCTGCTGCGCGGTCATGCCGTAGATCCCCGCCATCACCAGGGCCCGGGCCTGCTCCTTGGGCAGGGCCGCCACGGCGGTACGGACCCCGGCCGACGTCTCCGAGGCCACGGCCCGCTGCTCGGGGGTCTCCGTCACGATGTCGAGCAGGGCGTCGAGGTCCTCGGGGGCGACGGGGGCCGCCCGGCGGGTCCGGACCGCGTCGATCGCCAGGTTGTGCGCGATCGTCATCAGCCAGGTCCTCACCGACCCGCGGCGGGCGTCGTAGATTTGGGCATGCCTCCACGCCCGCTCGAACGTCTGCTGAGCGACGTCCTCGGCGAGCTGCGGATCACCCACCACGGCAATGGCCACGCCGAACACCGTCCGTTGAAAGCGCCGCACGAACGCGACGGCGATCTCGGGATCGCCGGTCGCCAGACCAGACAGAAGTGCCTCGTCCGGCGCGCGTCCGAGAGGGAGGCCCATTCTCTCCACATCAGTGGATACGGGCGCCTTGCGCGATGGGATTGCACCACACTTGCCCCATTCTGCACCCACCGCCTCCCATCCTCAGGTCGGCGCCCGCCGTATCCCTTCAGGGACAACTCCGGAGGGCTGAGCGATGACAGGGAAGAAGACGGGGACGGCGTGGGCGCGCAGCCGTGTGGGGCCGGCCCTGGCGGCCGGGGCACTGGCCGCCGGGCTGCTCGGGGCCTGCGGGGACGGTTCGGCCTCGACCGCTCCGCCGCCCCCGGGCGGGAGCACGGTGACGGCGGCCACGCGGGTCGCGGCGGACTTGAGCGACTTCCGCATCGGACTGTCGCAGAAGGCGTTCAAGGCCGGCCCTTACACCTTCGAGGTCAAGAACACCGGCCACCACGAGCACGCCCTGGAGATCGAGGGTCCGGGCGGGGAGCAGCGGTCCAAGACCCTGGCCCCGGGGGAGAGCGGCCGCCTCGACATCACCCTGAAGGCCGGACGCTACGAGCTCTACTGCCCGGTCGACGGACACAAGGGCATGGGGATGGAGACGGAGATCACCGTGGGCGGTGCCTCCTGAGCAACCGGGCCGGCGCAGCCCGGTTGCCGAGCCGCGCCCCCGGGGCCCCCGGGGGCCTCGGGGCACGGCTCGGAGCCCGGTCTCAGAGCCCGCGCACCGACGCGACCGTGAAGGTCGTCGGGGTGCCCGGGCCCATCGGGCCGCCCTTGTCGAACTGGGAGCGGACCACCAGCGTCCGGCCCGGCGTGTGGCTGAGGGTGGTCGGGATCTGCAGGGACGCGTCGGTGACCGTACGGTTCAGCCGGGCCTCGGTGCCGTCGGGGCTCAGCCGCCAGCGGGTCAGGGTGTTCGTGGTGTTGTGGGCGACGCGCAGGGTGCCGTCGGCGGCGAGGTCGAGGCCGTCGGCGTGCAGGAGGTCGCCCCCGTGGAGCGCGACCCGGGAGATCGCGCCGGTGCGCAGGTCGATCCGGTGGAGGTCGCCCGCCACCATGTCCACGGCCAGCAGGAAGCGCCCCGCCGGGTCGGAGGCGATGCCGTTGAGGGAGAAGCGGCCCTCGACGGGCGGGGTGAGGTACGGGCGCAGGTCGTACGCGGCGGTCAGCGGGCCCGAGCCCGCGGCGAGCAGCTCCGGGGTGACCCGGTAGACCACCCCGCGCACGCTGTCGGTCAGGTAGGCCGTGCCGTCCGGGGTGATGGCCAGGTCGTTGACGAACAGCGGCTCGGACCCGGTGACCTCGAAGTGGGCCAGGCGCGCACCGGAGCCGGTGTCGTAGACGGAGACGCCCGAGGTGGAGTCGGTCACCCACAGGCGCCCGCGCAGGTCGACGCGCAGGCCGTTCGCGGTGTGGCGCCCGTCGGTGCCCGGCGGCAGGAAGACCTCGGCGGCGGCCCGGCCGGGACGGGCCCGGTAGACCGTGCCGTCCGCGTACGAGCCCACGTAGACGGTGTGGTTCCGGGGGTCGGCGGCTATGCCCTCGGGGTAGACCTTCTCGCCGGGAAGCGTGAACGCGGTGGTGATGCGGCTGTCCGCGGACGGGCGGCCGGCGGCCTGGGCGGCCGGCGCCGCGCCCAGGGCGAGGGCGGTGGTCAGGGTCAGGAACGTGACGGGCAGGATCCTCTTCAGCACAGCGATGTCCTCTTCCGTATAGGTGAACACGAAGATAGGTTAGAGCTCTAATCCATGCAAGGGCCGTAGGATGCGGGGATGACCTCCATGCCTCCCGAGGAGCGCATCGGCTCGCACATCAAGCGCGCCGAACAGGCGCTCCTCGCGGCGAAGAACGCCGCCTGCAAGCCGGCCGCAGTAACGGTTCCGCAGTACGCCGCGCTACTCTGGCTCGCCGAGAAGCCGGGGATCTCCGCAGCCGCCCTCGCCCGCCTGTGCGGGGTGACGCCGCCGACGATGAACACCGTGCTGAAGAACCTCCAGGAGCGCGGGCTCATCGAGCGGAGCCCGCACGAATGGCACCGCAACGTGCTGGAGACCCGGCTCACGGAGGAGGGGCGGGCCGCCATGGAGCTGGCCGACGCCGGCGCGGTCGGGGTGGAGCGGGCGCTCGCCGCCGCGTTCTCCGAGGAGGAGCGGGAGCTGCTGATCCGGCTGCTGGGCCGGTGTGCGGAGGTGCTCGAAACGCGGAGGTGAACGCCGCCGCCGGGCGGCGGGCCGCCCAGGCCACGCAGTCCCCGCACGCCCCCGCACCAGCAGGCCCGTGGCCAACCAGCCGTTCTGTCCCGTCGGGGGACAGGCATGACCGTTCGGAGCACCGTCCGTGGACCAGTACCAGTACCGGCAGCGCAAGCGCTCCCGGCGCGCGATAGCGACCGCCGTCGCCGTGGCGCTCGCCCTCGTGCTCGGCGTCGGGGGCTTCACCGCCTGGAAGCTCGACTGGTTCTCCGGCAACGGCGACGCCGTGAGCTTCGGCAAGGAGCCGTCCCCCGCCCCCACCCCGGACGCCCCGGGCGGCGCCGCGCCGTCGCCGGCCGCGCCGACCCCGGCCAAGCCCAGCGGGGACCCGGACGTGGCCCTGCCGACCGGGCCGAAGTCGGACTTCAAGCAGACCGCCCGGCTCGACGACGGCACGGTCATCGCGAAGGCCCGCCTCGCGGGCGCGAAGTCCGGCTTCGAGGGCGACGTCTGGGTGTGGGCGCCCAAGGAGTACGACGATCCGAAGTACGCCAAGAGCGCCTTCCCGGTGCTCATCGCGCTTCCCGGCGGCAACGGCTTCCCGACCAACTACTGGGCGGACCGCAGCCTGGGCCTGCAGAAGGCGGTCAGCGAGGGTGTCCAGGCCGGCACCAGCCTGCCGTTCATCCTGGTCATGCCGGTGCTCAACCCGGACAACAAGTACTACTACGACGGCTCCGACATCCCCGGCCAGCCGAAGATGGGCACCTGGATCGCCGAGGACGTCCCGGACTTCGCCCGCGCCAATTTCCGTACGTACAAGTCCCGTGACGGCTGGGCCTTCATGGGGTCCTCCTCGGGGGCGTTCGTCGGCATGAAGACCGTGCTGCAGTACCCGGAGCGCTTCAAGGCGGTGATCGCCAGCGGCGGCGAGATCGTCCCCGACTCCCCGCTCTGGAAGGGCCACCAGGCGGAGATGGACGCGAACAACCCGGAGAAGCTCGCCCAGAAGCTGATCGACCGCAACGGGCCCGAGGTCTACGTGAACTTCCAGATCGGGACCAAGGAGAGCGGGCGGCAGCGGATGACCGCCTTCCAGCAGCAGTTCGGCAAGGGGCCGGTCAAGACGACCATCCGCGACATCCAGAACGGCGAGCACAACGGCTGGCACTACGTCAGGGGGATGAAGGAGGGCTCCCTGGAGTGGATCAGCAAGGTGCTCAAGGGCCCCCAGGCCGAGCCCGCAGCCGGCTGACCCCGCAGCCGGCCGGCCCCGGTCCTGTTCGAATCCCTCCCTCGTACGTCCCGTTCCCGCGTGGCACACACCACGTCACACCGGTCCCAGGCAACCCATGTGGTCGTTGACACCTCTGTAAGGGGTGTAGGGGGACCAATCGGTCCGACCCGCGCTTGTGACCGAGCGCCGGAGAAGGAACGGGACAATTCCGTGCAGCATGACCAGCTTCAGGCCGGCGGCGAAGGCAGCCTCATGACCGAGGAAGGCCCGCAGACCACGGGCCGCCGCCGTCCGCAGCACCTGCGCAGACTCTTGATCAGTGGCGGACTCGCGTTCGCCCTGGCCGCCGGGGGCGGTGCGGCCGCGTACAAGTACGGGCTCTTCTCGGACATAGGGGATCCGGTGTCCTTCGGAAAGGTCCAGGAGTCGGCGGCCGCCGAGGACATCCGGCCGGGCGTGAGCATGCCGACCGGGCCGAAGGCCACGTTCGTCCGCACGTACCGGATGCCGGACGGCACCCAGATCGGCCGGACGACCCTGACCGGGGCGAAATCCGGATTCACGGGCGACGTGTGGGTGTGGGTCCCGAAGGAGTACGACGATCCCCGGTACGCCAGGAGCGGCTTCCCGGTCCTCATCTCGCTGCCGGGCGGACGCGGGTACCCCAGGAACTACTGGGGGACGGGCCCCGGGCTCGGCCTGGAGCAGGCCGTGATCGACGGGGCGAAGGCGGGCAAGAGCCTGCCCTTCATCCTCGTCATGCCGGTGATCAACGCCGACACCAAGCACCACTTCGACGGATCGGACATCCCCGGGCAGCCCAAGATGGGCACCTGGATGGCGGATGACGTCCCGGATTTCACACGGGCCAATTTCCGCACCTTCACCTCCCGTGACGGGTGGGCCTTCATGGGCTCCTCCTCGGGCGGGTTCGGCGCCTTCAAGCACGTGCTGAAGTACCCCGAACGCTTCAAGGCGGCCATCGCCAGCGGTGTGGACTTCGTCCCCGACTCCCCGCTGTGGAAGGGGAACCGGCAGGCCATGGACGAGAACAACCCGGAGAAGCTCGCCGAGAAGCTGATCGCCGCCGGCGGCCCGGACGTCTACATCAACTTCCAGATCGGCACCGCCGAGGGCGGCCGGGACGCGACGGAGAAGTTCATGCAGGAGTACGGGAAGGGTCCGGTGCACACCCGGCTCCAGGTGATCCAGGATGGGGAGCACAACGGAAAGTCCTACGTACGCGGTATGAAGGAGGGCTCCCTGGAGTGGATCAGCAAGGTCATGCTGGCACCGACACCCGACCCCGTTCCCGGCGCGCGGTGAACGCAGTGGTGAAGGGGGCCTCCGCTGCTGCCGCCGCCGGTGTGGCGGCATTGCTGGCCGTCGCCTTCGTCAAGGCGACGGACGCGAACGGCAGCGGGGTGCACCCCTTCCCCGCCGTGGGCGTGCTCATGGCGAACGGCGAGCACTGGTGCACGGCGAGCGTCGTCGACAGCCCGAAGGGCAACGTCGTCGCCACCGCCGCGCACTGCGTGGCCCCGGCCGGGGAGAACGGCGCGCCGGGGGAGCTCGCCCACGACGGGCAGGCCATCGGAGAGCTCTCCTTCGCCCCCGCGTTCTCCGGCGGAGGGGCGGGCCGGCTGCCCCTCGGGGTGTGGAAGGTCCGGGCGGTCCACGTGGACGACCGCTGGACGAAGTGGGGCGAGGACACCGCCGACTTCGCCTTCCTCAGCATCGAGCCGGACGAGGACGGGCACTCCGTCCAGCAGGCGGTCGGCGGCGCCGTCGAGGCCCCGAAGCCCGACTGGACCTCGGGGTACGAGCGCGAGGTGACCGTGGTCGGCTATCCGGAGTCCGACCGCAACCCGCAGAACCAGCCCGTCTCCTGTACGACGCAGACCGGCCACGACCAGGACGACCCCGCCATGCTGTACATGAGCTGCGCGGGCTTCTGGACGGGCACCAGCGGCAGCCCCTGGATCGCCGACCGGGGCGGGCCCGGCAACCCGGGTCGGCTGATCGGGGTACTGAGCGGCGGGGACACCGACGTGGACTCCACGGCCGCGCTGTTCGACGAGCGGGCGAAGGCGCTGTACGAGCAGGCGGCCCGGGACTGACGGCGGCGCCTCAGCCCTTCAGCAGGTCGTTCAGTTCGCGGTACGGGGCCGCGTCGGCCAGCGCCGCGTACGTGCCGCCCGCGACCAGCTCGGCGGAGGCCCGCCGGACCAGCTGGTACGCGGCCTCCGCGACCCAGGAGCCGAGGCTCACCCGGGCCACGCCGAGGGCGCCGAGCTCGCCGACGGAGGGGGCGCCGGGGCCGGCGAGGACGTTGAGGGGGGCGTCGATGCCCTTGGCGAGCTCCGCGACGGTCGCGGGGTCGGTGACACCGGGCACGAAGATGCCGGAGGCCCCCGCCCGCAGGTAGGCGGCGGCACGGGCCAGGGTCTCGTCGAGCCGCGTCCCCTCCTCGCCGAGGCCGAAGAGGAAGGTGTCGATGCGGGCGTTGATGTAGAGCGGGATCCCGGCGGCGTCGGCGGCGGCGCGGGCCGCGGCCAGGCGCTCCGCGTGGTCGGCGGGGGCGCGGGTGCCGTCCTCGATGTTGACGCCGACCGCGCCGGCGGCGAGGACGCCGGTCACGGTCTCGGCCACCCCGGCCGGGTCGGCGCCGAAGCCGCTCTCGATGTCGGCGGTCACGGGGACGGAGACGGCACCGGCGACGCGGGCGACGAGGTCGAGCGCGCGGTCGCGGCTCAGCGCGTCACCGTCGGGCGCACCGAGGGACCAGGCGACACCGGCGCTGGTGGTGGCGACGGCGGGGGCGCCGGAGGCCTCGACGAGACGGGCGCTGACCACGTCCCAGGCGTTGGCCAGGGCGAGCGGCGCGGCGGGGCCGTGCAGGGCGGTGAACCGGCGGGCGAGGTCAAGGCTGTTGGTCATGGGGGCAGTTCATCAGACGGCGGTCGCAGGGGCTGGCGATTTTCCGACACCTTCGTCCGAGCGCCGAGGGCCGAGCACCGCAGCCCCGGCGCCGGCCCCGGCCCCGGCGCCGGCCCCGGGCCCCGGCCCCGGATCAGGTTCGGGTCACTCGGGGAGGCCGGCCTTGGCTCCGGCGCCGCACAGCGGGACGACCGCCGTGCGCCCCTTGAGGGGGTCCGCCGGGGACAGCGGCCCCACCGCCGCCCAGCAGGCCGCCGCCGTCGGCTCGACGAACAGGCCGCGGCGGGCCAGGTCCCGCTGGGCCGCGCGCAGGGCCGGTTCGGGGACCGTCAGGAAGGTGCCGCCGGAGGCGCGCACCGCGGCGAGGATCTGCCGGGCCCGCGGCGGGGCCGGGATCGCGATGCCCTCCGCCAGCGTCGGCAGTTCGGGCACGGGGGCCGCGTCCTGCGCGCCCGAGGCGAAGGCGGACGCCAGCGGGGCCACGGCCTCGGCCTGGACGGCGATCAGCTGCGGTGGCCGCACGCCCCGCCGGGCGAGCTCCCGTACCGCCAGCGCCGCCCCGAGCAGGAGGGTGCCGTTGCCCACGGGCAGCACCAGGGCGTCGGGGAGCCGGCCGCCGAGTTCCTCCCACACCTCGTACACGTAGGTCTTCGTCCCGTGCAGGAAGTACGGGTTGAAGACGTGGCTGGCGTAGAAGACGCCGGGCAGGTCCGCCTCGGCCCGCGCGGCCAGCGCCGCGGCCTCCCGGCCGCCGGGCACCACACGGACCGCGGCCCCGTGCGCGCGCATCTGGTCGGTCTTCTTCGCGGAGGTGCCCTCGGGCACGAAAACTTCACAAGTGAGCCCGGCGCGGGCGCAGTACGCCGCGATCGCCGTTCCCGCGTTGCCGCTGCTGTCCGCGACGACCCGCTCCGGACCCAGGCGCCGGGCCAGCTCGGCGAGCATCACCGCCCCCCGGTCCTTGAAGGACAGGGTCGGCATCAGGAAGTCGAGTTTGGCGTGAATCCGCTCCCCGAGCGGGACCAGCGGGGTCCTCCCCTCCGACATCGTCACGGAGAAGGCCCCCGGCAGCGGCAGCGCGCCGCCGTACCGCCACAGCGAGGGAGGTCCGGCGTCCGGGGCGAGCGGACTGGCCGGATCCGGGGTGAAGTCGAGGTCCCACGGGCCGCCGCAGACGGGGCAGCACCACGGCGCCGTCCGGACGTCCGCGCGCGTCTCGTCCTCGGGGCAGACGTAGCCGGGGAGTGCGTGCGTCATGTGCGGAGCGCCTTTGCTCTTTCATGGCGGTTGTATGGCACGGATGTTACGCGTTCGCGGTCCTCTTGTGGGATGGCGAAAGGGTGGGTCAACCTTTCGGGAGCGGCGGTCCGGCCACCCAGTGAATTGTCATGGGCATGCCTATCGGGCCGCTCCGTGTCATCCACGAGGAGGCCCCCCACATGTCCGTGATACGCCACACCCGCCGCACGATCGCGGGCCTCGGCACCACCGCCCTCGCGGCCCTCGCGCTCGGCGCGGCCGCGGCCTTACCCGCTTCCGCGGCCGAGGGCGGCCCCCAGGGCGTCATCGAGAACGCCGGAGCCCCCGGCTCGGTGGCCGGCAGCTACATCGTGACCCTGAAGGACTCCGCCGCCCGCTCCACCGCGGACAGCGGAAGGGCCGTCGCCCGGCGCTACGGCGCGAAGATCGACCGGACCTACAGCGCGGCCCTCAACGGCTACTCCGTCGCCGTCTCCGAGGCGCAGGCCAGGAAGCTGGCGGCCGATCCGGCGGTCGCGTCCGTCGTCCAGAACCGGGTCTTCACCGTCGACGACGCCCAGGGCACCCAGCCCGCCCCGCCGTCGTGGGGCCTGGACCGCATCGACCAGCGGGCGCTGCCGCTGGACAGCAGCTACACGTACCCGGACAAGGCCGGCGAGGGCGTCACCGCCTACATCATCGACACCGGCGTCCGCATCACGCACCAGGACCTCGGCGGCCGCGCGTCCTACGGCTACGACGCCGTCGACAACGACAACACCGCCCAGGACGGCCACGGCCACGGCACACACGTCGCCGGCACGGTCGCGGGCACCACCTACGGCGTGGCCAAGAAGGCCAAGATCGTCGGTGTCCGCGTCCTCGACAACAACGGTTCCGGAACGACGGCCCAGGTCGTCGCGGGCATCGACTGGGTGACCCGGAACGCGGTGAAGCCCGCCGTGGCGAACATGTCCCTCGGCGGGGGCGCCGACTCCGCGCTCGACACCGCGGTACGCAACTCCATCGCCTCCGGCATCACCTACGGCGTGGCCGCGGGCAACGAGTCCACGGACGCGAGCACCAAGTCCCCGGCGCGCGTCGCCGAGGCCATCACCGTGGGCGCCACCACCAGCGCCGATGCCAAGGCGAGCTCCTCCAACTACGGCTCGATCCTCGACGTCTTCGCCCCCGGTTCCTCCATCACCTCCTCCTGGGGCACCGGCGACACGGCGACCAACACCATCTCGGGCACCTCGATGGCGACCCCCCACGTGGTGGGCGCCGCAGCCCTGTACCTCTCGCAGAACCCGTCGAGCACGCCCGCCCAGGTCTCCTCGGCGCTGGTCGCCGCCGCCACCCCCAACGTGGTGACCGGCCCCGGCTCCGGCTCCCCCAACCGCCTGCTGTACGTGGGCGGCGGCACCACCCCGCCCACCGGCCCGCGCTTCGAGAACACGGCGGACTACGCGGTCAACGACAACGCGACCGTCGAGTCCCCGCTCACCGTCAGCGGGGTCACGGGCAACGCCCCGGCGGCGCTGAGCGTCTCGGTGGACATCAAGCACACGTACATCGGTGACCTGAAGGTCGACCTGGTCGCCCCCGACGGCACCCTCTACAACCTGCACAACCGCAGCGGCGGCAGCGCGGACAACCTCGTCAGGACCTACACGGTGAACGCCTCTTCGGAGGTGGCCAACGGGGTGTGGAAGCTCCGCGTGAACGACAACGCGAACCTCGACACCGGCAAGATCGACTCGTGGGCGCTGCAGTTCTGATGCCGCGGACCGCATGACGGCGGGGGCGACCGGTGACCGGTCGCCCCCGCTGCGTACTATTTCGCGCATTCGTTCGCGATCTTTGTGATGGAGTCCCTCACCCCGTGAGCACCCCGCCCTCCCCCCACTGGCCCGCTCCGTCCCAGCAGCAGCCGTACCGGGAGCCCGCGCTCAACGGTTTCGCCCTGGCGTCCCTGCTGGTCGGGCTGTTGTGCCTGCCGCCGCTCGGCATCGTCTTCGGGATCGTGGCCCTCGTGCAGATCGCCCGGAAGGGGGAGCGGGGCCGGCCGCTCGCGGTCGCGGGCCTCGCGGTGTCGGTCGTGATGACGCTGTCCGTGGTGGCGGTCACGGGCCGGTACGGGCCGGTGCTCCTGGACCGGCTGGAGGCGCTGCCGCAGTACGAGGACGTCGAGGGCGAGTTGGCCGACATCGACGAACTGCGGGCCGGGGACTGCTTCAACGTTCCCGGCGGGGACCTCCTCGACGAGAGCCCGCTGATCCACCGGGTGGCCTGTACGCAGGTGCACCACGCGGAGGTCACCTCCTCGACCCGGTTCGAGGACGAGGTGTTCCCCGGCACGCAGCAGGTGAAGAAGTGGGCGGCGGACGCGTGCTGGAAGGCGCAGGACGCGTACGCCATGGACACCTGGGCGCTGCCCTCCTACGCGCAGATGTACTACTTCACGCCCTCGCGCGAGGCGTGGAGCGACGGCGACCGGCGGCTGCTGTGCGTGATCGGCACGACCGGGCAGGACCACCGGGGGAGCCTGCGCAAGGACGCCGGGATGCTGAAGCCGGAGCAGGTGTCCTTCCTGCGGGCGATGAACGACGCGGACCTCGCGCTGGGGGGCGCCCCGGACGAGGAGATCGACGAGGCGCTGCCCTCGTACCGGGAGTGGGCGCGCGGGGTGGACGCGGCGCTCGGTGCCGAGGCCCGGATGCTGGAGGAGGCGAAGACCGGCCCGGAGGCCGCCGCCGCGGCGCAGGCCCGGTTGAAGGAGGTCGCGTCGGCGCGCGGGCACTGGCAGCGGGCTTCCCGGGCGACGCGGCCGGCGGATTTCCAGGACGCCTGGGACGCGGCTTCGGGCGCCTTGTCGGTGGGTACGGAGAAGGCCCTGCGCGGTGCGCTCGGGCTGTCGACGGCGGTTCCGGAGTGGCTGGCGGACGAGCCCCGGGACGGGCCCGGCACCGGAGCCGCGTGAATCCCCCACAGGTAACGCACGGTAACGGGTTTGAATGACCAGGCTTCATCACTTCGGGTGAAACTCTGGCCCTCGCTTGCGGCGTACACCGTCGGTTGCCAGGGTGTAGCTGTCTGTCAACCTGATGGGAGTGGCCAGTGACTTTCGGTGAGCAGCCGGCCTATCTGCGCGTCGCCGGGGATCTGCGACGGAAGATCGTCGATGGGTCCCTGCCCCCGCACGCCAGGCTCCCTTCCCAGGCCCGGATCCGCGAGGAGTACGGGGTCTCCGACACCGTGGCGCTGGAGGCGCGCAAGGTCCTGATGGCGGAGGGCCTGGTCGAGGGCCGGTCCGGATCGGGTACGTACGTACGGGAGCAGCCGGTTCCCAGGCGGGTCGCGCGCTCCGGGTACCGCACGGGCGGGGCGTCGACACCGTTCCGCCAGGAGCAGGCGGAGGCCGGCGCGCGCGGTACGTGGGACTCCAGCAGCGAACAGACGGCGGCCACCGCGGACATCGCCGAGCGGCTCGGGATCGCACCGGGCGAGCGGGTGATGCGGACGCGGTACGTCTTCCGCGACGCGGGGGAGGCGATGATGCTGTCGACCTCCTGGGAGCCGCTCGCCGTGACCGGCAGGACCCCGGTGATGCTGCCCGAGGAGGGCCCGCTCGGCGGCTCGGGGGTGGTCGACCGGATGGCCGCGATCGACGTGGTCGTCGACAACGTGGTGGAGGAGGTCGGGGCCCGGCCGGGTCTCGCGGAGGAGCTCATGCTGCTCGGAGGGGTCCCGGGCCATGTGGTGCTGGTGATCGGGCGGACGTACTACGCCTCCGGGCTGGCCGTGGAGACCGCCGATGTGGTGGTCCCGGCGGACCGCTACCGCCTCTCGTACCACCTGCCCGTCCGCTGAGCCGGCGCGCGCGGGCGGGGAAGACCCGCGCTTGCGCTCCCGGGTGACGGCGCGTCATGCACGGCCGTCGAGCGCCGGCGGCCCGTCGGGAACGGGCCGATCTGCTCCACGAGCCGCCGCCCCGGCGCGACCTGCGGGAACGTCAGCCGACCGCCTCGGCAGGGGGTCCCGGGGGGTGCTCCCGATGCCGAGGGTGCGCCGGTTCTGAACCGGCGTACGCGGCCCACTCGTACGCATGGCCGGATGCGTACGCCTGTGAGGTACCTCTTCGTGAAAAACCGTATCCGCTGTGTAAAGGTCGGGCGTAAGCTCGGGCATATGCGCAATGCGGTTTCCCGGGCAGGTACATCGGCGGAGGGTGAAACGCGATGAACGACAGCGGTGCCCTGCTCCCGTGGCTGGTCATACGTCAGGACGACAACGGCAACCGCTACCGGGTGGGCCGGTACGCCACCCGGGCCGAGGCCCAGAAGGTCGTCGACAGCCTCGACGACCGAGGACACAAGCAGCTCTACTGGGTCGAGCAGATCGGCCGGACCGCCACGACGAACTGAGCGTCGCAGGCCCGCGGCACCGGCAGCCGCGGCCCTGCCTTAGGCTCCGCCCATGACGGTACGCGTGGTCGTGGGCGGAGCCCTTTGTCATGAGGGCCGCCTGCTCGCGGCCCGTCGCAGTGCGCCCCCCGAGCTGGCCGGCCGCTGGGAACTGCCGGGCGGCAAGGCCGAACCCGGCGAGTCCGTCCCCGAGGCGCTGGTGCGCGAACTGCGCGAGGAGCTCGGCGTGGAGGCCGAGCCGCTGGAACGGATCCCCGGAGAGTGGCCGCTGCGGCCCGGTCTCGTGCTGCACGTGTGGACCGCCGCGCTGCTCTCCGGCGAGCCGGCACCGCTGGAGGACCACGACGAGCTGCGCTGGCTCGGCCCCGACGAGCTGGACGGGGTGGACTGGCTCGACCAGGACCGGCCGGGGGTCGCCGAAGTGGGCCGCCGCCTGCGCGACGGCCGGTACGGCGCAGCGGGCGACGAGCGGCGCGGCCGGCTGCACGGAGGGTCGCACGGGGGCGCGTGACACCTCTGCTCTAGGCCGTCTGCGCCACAGTGCGCCGGTGCAGGGGGATCGGGTGGTACGACGCCTCGAATATCGGGTATGCCGCTATTAGTCCCTAATGTGCACCGCCCCTCGTGGCTCTGTCCCTGCGGAATCGGACGGGGGCCCTTGCCGGCCCGGGAAGTGATCGGCGTGATCGACACAGACGGTGAATGCGCCGAGTGGGCCTTCCCCGCCGAACCCGGTGCCGTCCGCGCCGCCCGCCATGCCGTGCGCGGCCAGCTCCGCTCCTGGGGTCTCGAAGCCGTCGGCGATGTCACCGTCCTGCTGGTCAGCGAGCTGGTCACCAATTCCCTGCGGTACGCCTCGGGGCCCATCGGCGTCCGTCTGGAGCGGCGTGAATCAGCCGTCGACGGCGACTCGGAGGGCCCTGCGCTGCTCGTGGAAGTTTCCGATCCGCTTCCGGATCCGCCCCGCAAACGGCTTGCCGCACCCGGCGACGAGGGGGGCAGGGGGCTCCATCTCGTGGCCGTGTCGGCGCAGAGCTGGGGGACACGGCACGGGAAATCGGGCAAGACCGTGTGGTTCGAGTTGGCTCTTCCTGGTGAGTAACAAGGTGAAGGGTGGCCGACGATCACGGGATGTGGCTCGAAACAGTCGGGACCTTTTTGTGATCGTGAACGCCGTGCCGTCCGGGGCCGTGGTGCTGAATACTTCGGTCATGGCCGGTCCGGTTGCGGTGAGCTGGAGGGGACGGTCGCGTGAGCGAGATACCTGCGCAGGCACATCAGACCCGTGTGTCCGGGGAGACGTGGCACGACTCCCTGTGGCACAGCAGTCCGCCTGGCTCGATATATGACTACATAAAGGTCGCGTCGTTCTCGATCGGGCCGGACGGGCTCATCGACCAGTGGAGTCTGCGCGCCGAGGACCTGTTCGGGCTGACCGCCGCCCAGGCCGTGGGGCGCGATCCCGTCGACGCGTTCATGCCGCCGGAGCTGCGCGCCGACGGGCACCGCAGGGTCTCCGAGATTCTCGACGGCAAGGAGTGGACCGGCCTCGTCCCCTTCCGGATCCCCGGCGGGGGCGGCGCGCACGGCGTGGCCGAGATCTACGTGATGCCCACCCAGACCGAGACCGGCCGGCGTGCCGCGCTCTGCGTCGTGGTCGACGTACGCGCGCTGCGACGGATCGAATCCGACCTCGCGGCCTCGCAGGCCATTTTCGGCCAATCCCCTTTCGGTTTCCTCCTCTTCGGGACGGACCTCACCGTGCAGCGGGCCAACCGCCGCTTCGCGACCGTCTTCGGCGGCGCCGTGGAGGAGCACCGCGGCCGCACCGTCCACGACTACCTCCCGCCCCAGGAGGCCGACCGGATGGCCGACGCCCTGCGGCGGGTCCTGGAGACCGGGGAGTCCGTCACCGACCTCCAGATCACCGGCTCCGCCCCCGGCAGCCGCGAACACCGCCACTGGTCCATCAACCTCTACCGGGTGCACGGCGGCTCCGGCCGCCCCGTCGGCGTCGCCGGCCTCGGCACCGACGTCACCCGCCGCCACCTCGCCGCCCGCGAGGCCGCCGGGGTCCGGCGCAACCTGGCCCTGCTCAACGAGGCCGGGCACCGCATCGGCAACTCCCTCGACCTGGAGACCACCGCCCGGGAACTCCTGGACGTCACCGTGCCCGGCTTCTGCGACCTCGCCGCCGTCGACCTCTACCAGGGGCTGCTGCTCGGCGACGACGACCGGCCCGCCCGGCCCCAGGGCCCCGGGGTACCGTCCCTGCCGGCCGGGCTCGGCCCCGGCCGCGCGCCCTCCGCCCCGCTGCGGCGGGTCGCCTTCGCCTCCGCCGTCTCGGACGCCCCGCTCTCGGGCCCCGTCGCGCCCGTCACCGTGGGGGAGATCCACCGCTACCCGGCCGCCTCGCCGGGCGCGATGGCCCTGCGCACCGCCCGCCCGCGGCTGATCGAGGGCGGCGGGGCGGACGACCTCGTGCAGTCCACGCTGGTCGTGCCGATGGTCGCCCACGACACCGTCGTCGGGCTCGCGCAGTTCTCCCGTACGAAGGGCAGCGAACCGTTCGGGGAACGGGACCGGGCCGTCGCGGTGGAACTCGCCGCCCGCGCCGCCGTCTGCATCGACAACGCCCGCCTCTACCGGCGCGAGCACGAGCGGGCGCTGATCCTCCAGCGCAGCCTGCTGCCGCCCGGGGACCCGGAGGCGGCCGGTCTGGACATCGCCTGCCGGTACCTGCCGGGCAACGCGGCGACCGAGGTCGGCGGGGACTGGTTCGACGTCATCGAACTGCCCGGACACCGCACGGCCCTGGTCGTCGGCGACGTGATGGGCCGGGGGCTGCGGGCCGCCGTCGCCATGGGGGAACTGCGGACCGCCGTACGGACCCTGGCGCTGCTGGACCTGGAACCGGCGGAGGTGCTCTCCGCGCTGGACGAGATCGCGCGGGGCCTCGGCGCACCCGGCGGATCCCAGCAGGCCTCCCGGGCGGCCCTGCACTCGCGGGACGCCGACCGCTCCGAGGTCTACCTCGCGACCTGCGTGTACGCCGTCTACGACCCGGTGACCCGGCGCTGCACGATCGCCAACGCCGGCCACATGCCCCCCGTCCTGGTGGAACCGGCGGAACCGGGCGCCCCGCCCCGGCCTGCGCTGCTGCTGGAGGTACCGCCCGGGATGCCGCTCGGCGTGGGCGGCGAACCCTTCGAGGAGGTGGACGTGGAACTCCCCGAGGGCTCGCTGCTGGCGCTGTACACGGACGGGCTGGTGGAGTCCCGGGAGCACCCGCTGGAGGAGGGGCTGCGCGGACTGCGCGAAGCGCTGGCCGACCCGGTCCGCCCGCTGGAGGACGTGTGCGACCACGTGCTCAACACGCTCGACACCCGGCACGGCGAGGACGACATCGCCCTGCTGATGGCACGCGTCCAGGGGCTTCCGGTGGACGCCGTCGGGGACTGGCAGCTGCCCCGCGAGGCGCGCTCGGTGGGCCGGGCACGCGAGCTGGCCCGCGCCAAACTCCCCGCCTGGGGGCTGGAGGGGCTGCTCGACACCACGGAGCTGCTGGTCAGCGAGCTCGTGACCAATGCCCTGCGGTACGGCGAGGGGGAGATCCGCCTACGCCTCCTGCTGGACCGCACCCTCGTGTGCGAGGTGTGGGACGGAAACCTGGTCCAGCCGCGGCGCCGCCGCGCCCGGGACACCGACGAGGGCGGCCGGGGCCTGCAGCTGGTGGGCCTGCTCTCCGCGGGCTGGGGCACCCGCCGCACCCACCGGGGCAAGACCGTCTGGTTCGAGCTCCCGCTCCCGGGGGCCGCGGCCGAACCGGCATCCGAGCTGTCCGCGGAGCAGCTGCTGGGCATGTACGGCTGACCCCGCGGCCGCGCCGCTCAGGGGCGCGGAGGTCCGCGGCCCGCCGGCCCCGCTCAGTCCCGGGGCAGCGCGAGCGCCGTCAGCTCCGGAACCGGGAGGACGAGGTACTCGCCGGACGGCACCGCCCCGCCGCCGACCCCCGTCCGGTCCTCCCACTGCCGGCGCGGCCGGCCCGTCGCCAGGTCGAGTCCGGCGACGAAGGGGGGTACGGCCCGGTCCCCGCCCAGCAGCGTGCGCCGGGAGCCGGCCGCGGACCTCACGTACAGCGCGCCCGACTGGGTGCCCAGCAGGGTGAGCCCGCAGGTCCGGCCGTCGCGCCGGGTCAGCGAACGCCGCCGGCGCGCCTGCCCGGTGTCGGCCGCCAGCGCGAACACGACGTCCCAGCTGTGCTCCGGCGGGTGGTGCGCGGCCGCGTACACCGTGCCGTGCTTGACGAGCAGCCGCGCCGCGGGCGCGCCGAGCTCCGCGCGCCACCGCTCCTCACCGGTGCGCCGGTCCAGGGCCCGTACCGTGTGCCCGTCCCGTACGTGGACCAGGTCGCCGGGGCCACGAGGCGGTCCGCCACGGTCAGCCTCCGGGACGCACCAGCGCACCCGCCCGCCGTCCGACCGCCCCAGCACCGTCGCGAGGTCCTCGCCGGGGAGCAGCTCCATCACGATGAACAGCCGGCCCTCCTGCTGACCGACGTCGTGCACCACCGTGATGCCCGGGCCCGGTAGCGGTTGGCCAGTCGATCCCCCACGCGCACCGCGAAGCCCCCTGACATCACGTCATCCGACGTTCCCCAGGGGGCCTTGTGTCCTGCGGGCGATCCGTACGGGAGCCGCTACGGCTCCGAACGCCTGCGGATCCTGCTGCCGAGCCAGACCAGCGGGTCGTACTTGCGGTCCACCGCCCGCTCCTTCAGCGGGATCAGGGCGTTGTCGGTGATCTTGATGCCCTCGGGGCAGACCTCCGTACAGCACTTGGTGATGTTGCAGAAGCCGAGCCCGTGCTCCTCCTGCGCCGTGCGCTTGCGGTCCAGGCCCTCCTCCGCCGCCGCGTCCAGGGGGTGCATGTCCAGCTCGGCCACCCGCATCAGGAAGCGCGGACCGGCGAAGGCCGTCTTGTTCTCCTCGTGGTCGCGCACCACATGGCAGGT
Source organism: Streptomyces sp. NPDC006326 (assembly GCF_040612915.1). Taxonomy (NCBI): domain Bacteria; kingdom Bacillati; phylum Actinomycetota; class Actinomycetes; order Kitasatosporales; family Streptomycetaceae; genus Streptomyces; species Streptomyces sp. NPDC006326. Next base: position 282,410 of record NZ_JBEXRC010000001.1, read on the forward strand.
GTCCTGGCACAGGAAGCACTCGATGCACTTGCGGAACTCCTGCGAGCGGTCCACGTCCACCTGCTGCATCCGGTACGCGCCCGCGGCCACGCCCTGCGGCGGCATGAAGGCCGGGATCTCCCGGGCCTTCTCGTAGTTGAAGGACACGTCGGTGACCAGGTCGCGGACGACCGGGAAGGCCCGCAGCGGAGTGATCGTGACGGTGTCCGTCCGCTCGAAGGTGGACATGCGGGTCATGCACATCAGCCGCGGCCGGCCGTTGATCTCCGCGCTGCACGAACCGCACTTGCCCGCCTTGCAGTTCCAGCGCACCGCCAGGTCCGAGGCCTGGGTGGCCTGGAGCCGGTGGACGATGTCGAGGACGACCTCGCCGTCGTGCACCTCGACGGTGAAGTCCCGCAGCTCCCCGCCCTCCGCGTCGCCCCGCCAGATCCGGAAGCGTGCGTCGTAGGTAGTCACTCGTAGAGCTCCTCTTCGGCGAGGTACTTGACCAGCTCTTCCTTCTCGAAGAGCGCGAGCAGGTCGGGGCGGATGGGTTCGGTGCGGGTCCGCACCAGGGTGATCCGGTCGGCGGCCGGGTCGGCGGGCGCCGGGTCCACCGGGCGGCACAGCAGGTTCACCGGGCGCCAGCTGCGCTCCATCGACGGGCAGTCCTCCCGGGTGTGCCCGCCCCGGCTCTCGGTGCGCTCCAGGGCCGCGCGGGCCACGCACTCGCTGACCAGCAGCATGTTGCGCAGGTCCAGGGCGAGGTGCCAGCCCGGGTTGAACTGCCGGTGCCCCTCCACCCCGGCGCGGGCGGCCCGTACGCGCAGGGCCGCGAGCTTCTGCAGGGCCTGCGCCATCTCGCCCTCGCGGCGGATGATGCCGACCAGGTCGTTCATGGCCGTCTGGAGTTCCTGGTGCAGGGTGTACGGGTTCTCCGCGCCGTCGGCCGCGTGGAAGGGGGCCAGTGCCTCCGCGGCGGCCGCGTCGACCTCCTCCTGGGCGACGGCCGGACGCCCGGCGGACGCGGAGGCGTACTCCGCCGCGTGCAGACCGGCCCGCCGCCCGAAGACGAGCAGGTCGGACAGCGAGTTGCCGCCGAGCCGGTTCGAGCCGTGCATCCCGCCCGCCACCTCGCCCGCCGCGAACAGGCCCGGGACTCCGACGGTGGCCGCGGTGTCCGAGTCCACCGCGATCCCGCCCATCACGTAGTGGCAGGTCGGGCCGACCTCCATCGGCTCGGCGGTGATGTCCACGTCCGCCAGCTCCTTGAACTGGTGGTACATGGAGGGCAGCCGCCGCTTGATCTTCTCGGCCGGCATGCGCGTGGACACGTCGAGGAAGACCCCGCCGTGCGGGGAGCCGCGACCGGCCTTCACCTCGGAGTTGATGGCGCGGGCCACCTCGTCGCGGGGCAGCAGCTCGGGGGGCCGCCGGTTGTGGTCCGGGTCCTCGTACCAGCGGTCGCCCTCCTCCTCGGTCTCGGCGTACTTCTCCTTGAAGACGTCCGGGATGTAGTCGAACATGAACCGCTTGCCCTCGCTGTTGCGCAGCACCCCGCCGTCGCCGCGCACCGACTCGGTGACGAGGATGCCCTTGACCGAGGGCGGCCAGACCATGCCCGTGGGGTGGAACTGCACGAACTCCATGTTCAGCAGCGGGGCCCCGGCGAGCAGGGCCAGCGCGTGGCCGTCGCCGGTGTACTCCCAGGAGTTCGAGGTGGTCTTGAAGGACTTGCCGATGCCGCCGGTGGCCAGGACGACCGCCGGGGCCTCCAGTACGAAGAAGCGACCGGACTCGCGCTCGTAGCAGAAGGTCCCCGAGACCCGCTGCCCGTCCTTGAGCACCCGCGTGACCGTGCACTCCTGGAAGACCTTGAGCCGGGCCTCGTAGTCCCCGTATTCCCTGAAGTCCTCCTGCTGGAGGGCGACGATCTTCTGCTGGAGGGTGCGGATCAGCTCCAGCCCGGTCCGGTCGCCCACGTGCGCGAGGCGCGGGTACTCGTGGCCGCCGAAGTTGCGCTGGGAGATCCTCCCGTCGGGGGTGCGGTCGAAGAGGGCGCCCCAGGTCTCCAGCTCCCAGACCCGGTCCGGCGCCTCCTTGGCGTGCAGCTCGGCCATCCGCCACTGGTTCAGGAACTTGCCGCCCCGCATGGTGTCGCGGAAGTGGACCTGCCAGTTGTCGCCCTCGTTGACGTTGCCCATGGAGGCGGCGATCCCGCCCTCCGCCATCACCGTGTGGGCCTTGCCGAACAGGGACTTGCAGATCACGGCCGTGCGGGCGCCCCGCTCGCGGGCCTCGATGGCGGCCCGCAGCCCGGCGCCGCCGGCGCCGACCACGACCACGTCCCACTGCTGCCGGTCGACTTGAGCCATGTCAGAAGATCCTCGGGTCGGTGACGGTGCCGCTGGCCAGCAGGTACACGTAGAAGTCGCACAGGGCCACGCTGACCAGGGACGCCCACGCCAGCAGCATGTGCCGGGAGTTGAGACGGCTCACCCAGCCCCACAGCCGGTAGCGCACCGGGTGCTTGGAGAAGTGCTTCAGACGGCCGCCCATGATGTGCCGGCACGAGTGGCAGGAGAGGGTGTAGGCCCAGATCAGCACGATGTTGAGGACGAACAGCAGCGTCCCCAGGCCCATGTGGCCCCACTCGTAGCGGTCGTTGCGGAAGGTCAGCACCGTGTCGTAGGTGAGGATGCCCGCGACCGGCAGCGCCGCGTAGAAGAAGTACCGGTGCATGTTCTGGAAGACCAGCGGGAAGCGGGTCTCGCCGGTGTACTTGGTGTGCGGCTCCGCGACGGCGCAGGCGGGCGGCGAGGCCCAGAAACCCCGGTAGTACGCCTTGCGGTAGTAGTAGCAGGTCAGCCGGAAGCCGAGCGGGAAGACGAGGATCAGCAGGGCGGGGGACAGGCCCCACCAGCTGCCGAAGAGGTCCAGGTTCGGCCCGCCGCGCATCTCCTGGCAGTTCTCCGCGAGGCACGGCGAGTAGAACGGGGAGACGTAGGGGGCGGCGTAGTAGTCGGCGTTCGCGAAGGCCCGCCAGGTCGAGTAGACGACGAAGGCGAGCAGCCCGGCCGCGGTGCCGGCCGGGGCCAGCCACCACCGGTCGGTGCGCAGGTGCCGGGCGGCGATCGAGGCCCGGGAGGCGTCGTGGACGCCGGTCAGCTGCCGGGGTGGTTCGGTACCTGTGGCCAAGGGTGACTCCGGGAGGAGTGGTCAGGGTGGCCCGCCGGACACCGGCCGGCCGCCGCTGAGCGCGGCGGCCGGTGTCCGGGGGAATGGCGGGAAACGGCTGTGGGACCTAGGGAGCGCGGCGGTCGCGGGCTCCGAGGCCCTCGTCGTCGGTGTCCGTCCACAGCGTGCTGTCGTACGGGGTGTCCGGGACGGTCACCATGCCCGGCCCGGGCCTGTCGGCGGTGGCGGACCGGCCGCCCTCCGCCTGCTGCCGCCCGGCTTTGCGCTCCAGCTGCTCGACCTTGCGGGTGAGCTCGTCCAGGCTGCGCCGTACGGCGGTCAAATCGTCTTGCAGGGACATGACTTGCCCTCACTTCCGCAGGGTGCGGTGGCAACGCCCATGTGCGCCTGCGAGTGTCGCGCCTCACGTCCCCGCTTGTGAAGGGACATGCAGCGATTGCGGGCGCGCAGGCGCGATCTGTGCGCCCCTCCCTGCCCCCCATTCTCATCCCTCGCCCGAGGGAACGCTCGTCCGCAACGCAAGCGGGATTGGTCCGCACGGGTGGGCTTCGCGGCGTGGCGAGGGTCCGCTGCGGGGGGTGCGGCGGCCCGTCGATTTCAGTGGTTCCGGCACCCGGTGTGATCAGCTCCATATACCGCCAAACGTGATCAAGCTGTCCCTTTCGCCGCCCCGTCCCGGAGGTACCACCCATGTCCCAGAGAAGGCGCAGGTCCTTGGCGCTCCTGACCTCGGGAGTCCTCGCACTGCCGCTGCTCGCGGGGTGCGGCGCCGGTGACGAGGGCGGCCCGGTGGCCGCAGGCCAGGACATCGCGGTGACGCCCCGGAACAAGGTCGCCGACGGCGGCGTGCTGCGCTGGGCCGTGGACAGCCTCCCGGACACCCTCAACACCTTCCAGGCCGACGCGGACGCCACCACCACCCGGATCACCGGGGCGGTGCTGCCCCAGCTGTTCACGCTGGACGGCAAGGGGCGCCCCGTCGCCAACCCGGACTACCTGGAGAAGGCGCAGGTCGTCGCCCGCGAACCCAAGCAGGTGGTCCTGTACAAGCTGAACCAGCAGGCGGTGTGGAGCGACGGCCGCGAGATCGGCGCCGCCGACTTCGTCGCCCAGTGGCGCGCCCTGAGCGGCAAGGACTCCGCGTACTGGACGGCCCGCAACGCCGGCTACGAGCGGATCGAGAAGATCGAGCGGGGCAAGACGGACCTGGAGGTCAAGGTCACCTTCGCCAAGCCGTACACGGACTGGCGGTCCCTGTTCTCCCCGCTCTACCCCAAGCAGGTCACCGGCACCCCGGACGCCTTCAACGAGGGGGCGCGCGGCACCCTCAAGGTCACCGCCGGCCCCTTCAACCTCGGCGCGACCGACAAGAAGACCGCGACCATCGCCCTGACCCGCAACCCCCGCTGGTGGGGCCGCCCCGCCAAACTGGACTCGCTGGTCCTGACGGCCGTGCCCCGCTCCGAGCGCCCGGCGGCGCTGGCCGCGGGCAAGGTGGACATCGCGGAGATCGACCGCAGCGGCGCCGACCGGATCGCCCTGGCACACCGGGAGCGCTCGAACACCTCGGGACCGGGCGGGGCCCCCGCCCACGGACCCGGAGCCCTGACGACCCCGGCCGAGGCCACCCTGTCCTGGGCGGTCGCGTACGGCGTGGACGAGGGCAAGGCCCGCGAGGAACTGGACGCCCGGGTGAGGAACGCGGAGGCGGCCAGGAAGTACACCGACGAGCAGGAAGCGCTGCGCGGCTTCACCATCCGCAAGTCCCTGGAGCCGTCCTACACCCAGCTCGCCCTGAACGGGGCCTCCGGCCCGCTGGCCGACGAGCGGGTCCGGCGGGCCGTGGCCCGGGCGCTGAACCGCAAGGAACTCGCCGAGCTCGTCCTCAAGCCCCTGGGCCTGCCCGCGAAGCCGGTCGGCAGCCACGTGGCGCTGGCCGGGCAGCGGGCGTACGCCGACAACAGCGACGCCCTCGGCGGCCAGGACACCAAGGCGGCCCAGGCCCTGCTCGCGGACGCCGGCTGGCGCCCGAACGGCAAGCTCATCGAACCGGAGGGCGCGAAGGCGGGCCCGGAGAGCGACGCGGAGGCGGGCCGCGAGGACGCGAGGACCGCGGGGCCGGGCACCGGCGACGACGGCCTCTACATCGTGGGCCAGGACGACGAGCGCAACGGCGCCGGGCTGAAGGGGCCCCTGGGGGCGGTCAAGCCGCTGGCGCAGCCCCGGCTCGCCGCCGACCAGAAGGCCTGGCTGCTCGCCCAGGCCGAGGCCGTCGGCGCGGCCGCGTCCGACGGGGACGACAAGGAGGCCGGGCGCACCCCGTCCGTGGAGGGCGAGGCGGCCGATCCCGCCCAGGGCACCGCCTCGCCGGCGCCGGCCCCGGCCAAGCAGACCCGTACCTCGGGATCCGTGCTCGCCAAGGACGGCAAGGCCCTCAGCCTGCGCTTCGTCCTTCCCGCCGGACCGGGCTCGGAGGCCCTGCGCACGGTCGGCGAGCGGATCGCCCAGATGCTCCAGAAGATCGGGGTGAGCACCGAGCTGACCAAGGTGGCCGACGAGAGCTTCTTCAAGGACCACATCGCCTCGGGCCAGTACGACCTGGCGCTCTACTCCTGGCCGGCCACCGCCTACCCCGCCACCGACGCCCGGCCCATCTTCGCCAAGCCGGAGCCGGCCGCGGACGGCTCGCTCCTCGTCGAACAGAACTACACCCGGGTCGGCACCGACCACATCGACCAGCTCTTCGACCAGGCCCTCGGGGAACTGGACGAGGAGGCCTCACGGGACCTGCTGCGCAAGGCCGACGCCCGGATCTGGGCCGCCGCCGGCTCCATCCCGCTCTACCAGCGCCCCCAGCTGGTGGCGGTCAAGCCGTCCCTGGCCAATGCGGGCGCCTTCGGCCTGGGCACCCCCTGCTACCAGGACATCGGCTGGAAGAAGCCCCCGGCCACCGCTTCGAAGAACAAGGGGTGACAAACCGGTGTCCGCCGGAACGACCTCCGGGGCCCAAGCTCAGATGTGACTCAATTCCCTTGCCCGCCGGCCACCCCGGCGGGCAAGGTCGTGGATACCCGTTGACCCGCAGGAACACCAGCAGGAACACCCGCAGGAACCCCACAGCACCGACGGCCGGGCCCCCCACCCCGCACCCGGCTCTTCTCAGTCCTCCGGCCTCTTGACAGACCCCCCGGCAGCCGGTTCCCGCCACGCGACGTACGATGGGGTAAGGCCGTGGCAGGTTTTCCGCCCGGTCGAGGCGCGCGTGCCGGACCGTACGCGACGCCATCCACGATCCCGGGAGAAGCGCCGAAGTGCCCACGCGCCACGACATCCGTAACGTCGCCATCGTCGCCCACGTCGACCATGGCAAGACGACCATCGTCGATGCCATGCTCAAGCAGGCCGGTGCCTTCGCCGCCCACCAGCAGCTCGACGACCGCATGATGGACTCGAACGACCTGGAGCGTGAGAAGGGCATCACGATCCTCGCCAAGAACACGGCGGTGAAGTACCACCCCAAGGACGGCGGGGCCCCGATCACGATCAACATCATCGACACCCCCGGCCACGCCGACTTCGGTGGCGAGGTCGAGCGCGGCCTGTCGATGGTCGACGCCGTCGTCCTGCTGGTGGACGCCTCCGAGGGTCCGCTGCCCCAGACCCGCTTCGTGCTGCGCAAGGCCCTCCAGGCGCGCATGCCGGTCATCCTCTGCATCAACAAGACCGACCGTCCGGACTCCCGGATCGACGAGGTCGTCAACGAGACGTACGACCTCTTCCTCGACCTGGACGCCGACGAGGACCAGATCGAGTTCCCGATCGTCTACGCCTGCGGCCGTGACGGCATCGCCTCGCTGACCAAGCCGGAGGACGGCACCGTCCCCGCGGACAGCGACAGCCTGGAGCCGTTCTTCTCCACCATCCTGGAGCACGTCCCGGCCCCGACGTACGAGGAGGACGCGCCGCTCCAGGCCCACGTCACCAACCTCGACGCCGACAACTTCCTCGGCCGCATCGCGCTGCTCCGCGTCGAGCAGGGCGAGCTGCGCAAGGGCCAGACGGTCGCGTGGATCAAGCGCGACGGCACGATCTCCAACGTCCGCATCACCGAGCTGATGATGACCGAGGCGCTCACCCGCAAGCCGGCCGAGGTGGCGGGCCCGGGTGACATCTGCGCGGTCGCCGGCATCCCCGACATCATGATCGGCGAGACCCTGGCCGACCCGGAGAACCCGGTCGCCCTGCCGCTGATCACGGTGGACGAGCCGGCCATCTCCATGGTCATCGGCACCAACACCTCCCCGCTGGTCGGCCGCGGCGGCACCGGCAAGGGCGCCGACGCCAAGGCCGCGGTCAAGGACCGCAAGGTCACCGCCCGCCAGGTCAAGGACCGTCTGGACCGCGAGCTGATCGGCAACGTCTCGCTCCGCGTCCTCGACACCGAGCGCCCGGACGCCTGGGAGGTCCAGGGCCGTGGCGAGCTCGCGCTGGCGATCCTCGTCGAGCAGATGCGCCGCGAGGGCTTCGAGCTGACGATCGGCAAGCCGCAGGTCGTCACCAAGGAGGTCGACGGCAAGGTCCACGAGCCGGTCGAGCGCATGACGATCGACGTGCCCGAGGAGCACATGGGCGCCGTCACCCAGCTCATGGGTGTCCGCAAGGGCCGCATGGACAACATGTCCAACCACGGCTCCGGCTGGGTGCGCATGGAGTTCGTCGTCCCGTCCCGCGGCCTGATCGGCTTCCGTACGGAGTTCCTGACCCAGACCCGCGGCACCGGTATCGCCCACTCGATCCACGAGGGCCACGAGCCGTGGTTCGGCCCGCTGCAGACCCGCAACAACGGCTCCCTGGTCGCCGACCGCGCCGGTGCGGTCACCGCGTTCGCGATGACCAACCTGCAGGAGCGCGGCGTGCTGTTCACCGACCCCGGCACCGAGGTGTACGAGGGCATGATCGTCGGCGAGAACTCGCGCTCCGACGACATGGACGTGAACATCACCAAGGAGAAGAAGCTCACCAACATGCGGTCCTCGTCGGCCGACTCCTTCGAGGCGATCGTTCCCCCGCGCAAGCTGTCGCTGGAGCAGTCGCTGGAGTTCTGCCGCGACGACGAGTGCGTCGAGGTGACCCCGGAGGCCGTCCGCATCCGCAAGGTCGTCCTGGACCAGAAGGAGCGCTCGCGCACCGCTTCGCGCGCCAAGGCCGCCAAGTAGCCTTACGGGCACGGGCCCGCGCTTCACCGAGCAGCCCCTCTCCCACGGAATCCCGTGGCGGGAGGGGCTGTTCGCGTTTGTCAAGCGGATTGTTGCGTTCTGGTGTCCGGATACCGACCGTGACACTCCGGAGGATGAGCTAACCGTCCGTTTCGCACGTGTCTGTCTCCTATCCGTTTGTCCGGATTTCGGGTTTTCGCCATGGGCTGATGTTGTGAAAACGAGACCACTTAAGTGTGGTTTACGGTCTGGGCGTCCCTGAGGATGGCTCCATTGAGCTCGGGTCAATGGGTCACACGCTGTGGGGAGCGTCGACTCACGAGCACACACGATGGGGCCGGATCTCGCTGTCAGGGGTGTCAGCGGAGACCGGGTCCTTTCACGTATCGACAGTGACTCCTGAGGAGGCAAATACCCATGCGCGGAGCAACGAGCGCCAAGTGGGTCGCGGGTGCCGTCGTCGTGGCGCTGGCCGCCACGGCCTGCAGCACCAGCAAGGACTCGAACGCCGGCAAGTCCGGCGGAAACATCACCGTGGTGCTCGGCGAGCCGCAGCACGGCCTGGTGGGTCAGAACACCGCAGAGTCCGAGGGCGCGGAGGTTCTCAACGCGCTCTTCAAGGGCCTGGTGGACTACGACAACAAGACCAACGAGCCGAAGCTCGCGGTCGCGGAGTCGATCGAGACCAAGGACTCCAAGGTCTGGACCATCAAGATCAAGGACGGCTTCACCTTCCACAACGGCGAGAAGGTCGACGCGCAGTCGTTCGTCCGCGCCTGGAACTGGGGCGCCAACCAGGACAACGCCGCCGAGGGCCTGCCGTTCTACTCGAAGATCGAGGGCTCCGACGAGCTGGCGCCGGGCAAGGACAAGAAGCCCACCGCCACCGAGCTCAAGGGCCTCAAGGTCGTTGACGAGAAGACCTTCACCGTCACGCTGAAGGAGCCCTTCTCCCAGTTCAAGACCATGCTGGGCTACAACGCCTTCTACCCGCTGCCGAAGGCGTTCGAGGCCGACCCGAAGAAGTTCGGCGAGGCCCCGATCGGTAACGGTCCGTTCCAGATGGACGGCGCCTGGGACCACAACAAGCAGATCAAGATCAAGAAGTACGACAAGTACCCGGCCGAGGGCCGCGCGAAGCTCGACGGCGTCACCTTCAAGATCTACGACAACCTGGACACGGCGTACAACGACCTGCGCGCCGACAACATCCAGATCGTCGACAAGCTCCCGATCTCGGCGATGGCCACCGTCTCCCAGGAGTTCGGCGACCGCTACATCTACAAGCCCGAGTCGGGCGTCGGCTACCTCGGTCTCCCGATCGCCACCAACCCGGAGGCGTTCGGCAAGGTCGAGATCCGCAAGGCCATCTCCATGGCCATCGACCGGGACGCCATCGGCAAGACCATCTTCAACGGCACCCGCAAGCCGGCCGACGACTTCATCAGCCCCATCATCCCGGGTTACCGCAAGGGCGCCCTGGGCGAGGCCGGCACCTACAACCCGGCCAAGGCCAAGGAACTCTGGACCCAGGCGGGCGGTGTTCCCGGCAACAAGATCGAGCTCGGCTACAACGCCGACGGTGGTCACAAGGAGTGGATCGAGGCCGTCGCCAACCAGCTGAAGGCGAACCTCGGCGTCGAGGTCACCGCCAAGCCGTACGCCAAGTTCGGCGACATGCTGGACGACCTGGGTGCCCAGAAGTACAAGGGCGGCTTCCGCATGGCGTGGTCCATGGACTACCCGGCTGCGGAGAACTACCTGCGTCCGATCTTCTCGAAGATCGCGATCGAGAACGGCTCCAACTACGGCGGCTACGTCAACGAGGAGTTCGAGAAGACCATGGCGGAGGCCGACAAGGCCACCGACCCCGCCGAGGGTCTGAAGCTGTACCAGAAGGCCGATGACATCATCATCAAGGACCTTCCGTACATCCCGGTCTTCACCTACATGTCTTCCTCGGCCTACTCCAAGTCCGTGAAGAACGTCGAGGTCGACGCCCAGGGCCGCATGGACCTGGCGAACGTCGAGCTCAACTAACACCCCTCTTCACACCAAGGGGACACCGGGGGCGGGCAGGCGGAATCAGGTTTCCGTCTGTCTGCCCCTTCCCCCTGCTCTTCTGTTGGAGGTCTGATGGGCCGCTACCTCATCCGCCGACTCATACAGGCGATCCCTGTACTGCTCGGTGCCACGTTCCTCATTTACTACCTCGCCTTCAGCCTGCCCGGCGACCCCGTTTCGGCGCTCGCGGGCGACAAGAAGGCGGACCCCACCGTCGCAGCCATGCTGCGGGCCAAGTACAACCTGGACGACCCGTTCCTGCTCCAGTACTGGCACTACATCACCAACCTCTTCCAGGGGAACTTCGGTGAGACGCTCCAGGGCCGCCAAGTCATCGACCTGATCAGCGAGGCGTTCCCGTACACGGTGAACCTCGCCCTCGTCGCGTTCGCCATCGAGGCCCTCGTCGGCATCGCCGCCGGTGTCATGTCGGCGCTGCGCCGCGGCAAGTTCATCGACCAGCTGGTGCTGATCACCACGCTGCTGGTCATCTCCATCCCCGTCTTCGTCTTCGGCTTCGTCCTCCAGCTCGTCCTGGGTGTCGAACTCAAGGACGCCTGGGGCATCGACTTCTTCCCCGTCTCCTTCAACGAGACGGACGGCCTGCGCGGTTACCTCCTGCCGGGATTCGTGCTCGCCACCACCTCCCTCGCGTACGTGGCCCGACTGACCCGTACGAGCCTGATGGAGACCATGCGCGCGGACTACGTCCGCACCGCGACCGCGAAGGGCCTGCCCCGCCGCCGCGTCGTCGTGCGCCACGCGCTGCGCAACGCGCTCATCCCGATCGTCACCTTCCTCGGCGCGGACCTCGGCTCGCTCATGGGCGGCGCGGTCATCACCGAGCGGATCTTCAACATCCACGGCATCGGCGGCACGTTGGCGATGTACGTCTGGCAGAAGCAGGGCGTCGTCGTGGTGGGCATCGTGACCCTCCTCGTCCTCGTCTACATGTTCGCCAACCTGATCGTGGACCTGCTGTACGCCGTGCTCGACCCGAGGATCCGTTATGCGTGACACAACTACGGTGGGGGACGAGTTGACCGAGACCGAGATCGCCGGCACCCCCTCCGCCGGCGACACCGCCGCCAAGGCCGGCCGCCAGAAGAAGGAGCGCGAGGCCAGCCTCTGGTCCGACGCCTTCTACGACCTGCGCCGCAACCCCGTCTTCCTGATCGGCGCCGCCCTGGTGCTGTTCATGGCCGTGGTCTCCCTGGCGCCGGGCCTGTTCACCTCGGTGGACGCCTACGCTCCGTGTGACCTGCACAGCTCCATGCTCAAGCCGAGCGGCGACCACATCTTCGGCACCGACGTCCAGGGCTGCGACGTCTACGCCAAGACCGTGTACGCCGCGAGCAACTCGATCATCGTCGGCATCGCCACGACCGCCATGGTCGTCGTCGTGGGCGTCACCTCGGGCCTGCTCGCCGGCTGGTTCGGCGGCTTCACCGACACCCTGCTCTCCCGGTTCGCCGAGATCTTCTTCGCCATCCCGCTGATGCTCGGCGGCATGCTGATCATGTCCGGCCTCGGCAAGGGCAACGCCTGGACCGTCTCCCTGGTGCTCGCCACCCTGGGCTGGCCGCAGATCTTCCGCATCATGCGCTCCTCGGTCCTGGCCAACAAGCACAACGACTACGTGCAGGCCGCCCGCGCCCTCGGCGCCGGCACGTGGCGGATCACGCTGCGCCACATCCTCCCGAACGCCATCGCCCCCGTCATCGTGGTCGGCGCGATCAGCCTGGGTGTGTACATCTCCGCCGAGGCCGCCCTGTCCTACCTCGGCGTGGGCGTCCAGGCGCCGGAGATCTCGTGGGGCCTGATGGTCAGCGACGCCCAGGCGCGCTTCCTCCAGGCGCCCTACATGCTGCTGTTCCCGGCCGCCGCGCTGAGCGTCACGGTGCTCGCGTTCATCATGGTCGGCGACGCGGTACGCGACGCCCTCGACCCGAAGCTGCGCTGAGGAAGGGCGTACGTTGACCATCATCGACAAGACCTCGAACGTCCCCGCGCCGCGCTCGGCGCCGGAGGGGACCCCGCTGCTCGAAGTGCGCGACCTGCACGTCGAGTTCCACACCCGCGACGGCGTCGCCAAGGCCGTCAACGGCGTCTCGTACTCGGTGGACGCCGGCGAGACCCTCGCCGTCCTCGGCGAGTCCGGCTCGGGCAAGTCCGTGACGGCGCAGGCCATCATGGGCATCCTCGACATGCCGCCCGGCAAGATCCCGTCCGGCGAGATCCTCTTCCAGGGCACCGACCTGCTGAAGCTCCCGGCCGAGGAGTACCGCAAGGTCCGCGGCTCGAAGATCGCCATGATCTTCCAGGACGCGCTGTCCTCGCTGAACCCGGTGCACACCGTCGGCGCCCAGCTCGGCGAGATGTTCCGCGTGCACCGCGGGATGTCCAAGAAGGACGCCACGGCCAAGGCCGTCGAGCTCATGGACCGGGTGAAGATCCCCGCCGCCAAGGCGCGCGTGGGCGACTACCCGCACCAGTTCTCCGGCGGTATGCGCCAGCGCATCATGATCGCCATGGCGATGGCCCTGGAGCCGGACCTGATCATCGCCGACGAGCCGACCACGGCCCTCGACGTGACGGTCCAGGCCCAGGTCATGGACCTGCTCGCGGAACTCCAGCGCGAGATGAACATGGGCCTGATCCTGATCACCCACGACCTCGGCGTCGTCGCCGACGTCGCGGACAAGATCGCCGTCATGTACGGCGGCCGGATCGTCGAGACCGCCCCGGTCCACGAGATCTACAGCCGCCCCGCGCACCCGTACACCCGCGGCCTGCTCGACTCGATCCCGCGCCTGGACCAGAAGGGCCAGGAGCTCTACGCGATCAAGGGCCTGCCGCCCAACCTGCTCAACATCCCGTCGGGCTGCGCCTTCAACCCGCGCTGCCCCAAGGCGCAGGACATCTGCCGCACCGACGTGCCGGTCCTGCACCCGGTGACCGAGCAGGACGGCACCGAGCTGCCCGGTCGCGGCAGCGCGTGCCACTTCTGGAAGGAGCAGCTCCATGGCTGAGCTCACCAAGAACGCCCCCGAGCGGGAGCCGATCCTCCAGGTCCGCAACCTGGTCAAGCACTTCCCGCTCACCCAGGGCATCCTGTTCAAGAAGCAGGTCGGCGCGGTCAAGGCGGTCGACGGGGTCTCCTTCGACCTCTACCAGGGCGAGACCCTCGGCATCGTCGGTGAGTCCGGCTGTGGCAAGTCCACCGTCGCCAAGCTGCTGATGAGCCTGGAGAAGGCCACCGCCGGCGAGGTCTTCTACAAGGGCCAGGACATCACCAAGCTGTCGGGCAAGGCCCTCAAGGCCGTCCGCCGCAACATCCAGATGGTGTTCCAGGACCCGTACACCTCGCTGAACCCGCGCATGACCGTCGGCGACATCATCGGCGAGCCGTACGACATCCACCCCGAGGTGGCCCCCAAGGGCGACCGGCGCCGCAAGGTCCAGGAACTCCTGGACGTCGTGGGGCTCAACCCCGAGTACATCAACCGCTACCCGCACCAGTTCTCCGGCGGCCAGCGCCAGCGCATCGGCATCGCCCGCGGCCTCGCGCTCAACCCGGAGATCATCATCTGCGACGAGCCGGTCTCCGCGCTCGACGTGTCGGTGCAGGCGCAGGTCATCAACCTGATGGAGAAGCTCCAGGACGAGTTCAACCTGTCCTACGTCTTCATCGCGCACGACCTGTCGATCGTCCGGCACATCTCGGACCGCGTGGGCGTCATGTACCTGGGCAAGATGGCCGAGATCGGCACCGACGCCGAGATCTACGACCACCCCACCCACCCGTACACCCAGGCGCTGCTCTCCGCCGTCCCGGTCCCGGACCCGGACGCCCGCGAGGGCCGCGAGCGGATCATCCTCACCGGTGACGTCCCGTCCCCGGCCAACCCGCCGTCGGGCTGCCGTTTCCGCACCCGCTGCTGGAAGGCCGTGGACAAGTGCGCCACCGAGGAGCCGCTGCTGGCGGTCCCGGAGCGCTTCAAGGGTCTGAACACCCTGGCCGCGCACGAGTCGGCCTGCCACTTCGCGGAGGAGAAGGCCGTCCTGGCCGTCTGATCCCGCCGGTTCGTCCGAACCTCCGGTCCCCGGTGCCCCACGGCGCCGGGGACCAGGCGTTTTCCGGCCGCGGGCGCGGCGGCGGTCATCCCGCGGGACGCCGGGGGCGTCCCGGCCGGGGATCCGTCCCGCCCTGATCGGGTAATTCCGTTGCGGCCCGGGCGGCGGCGGCCCGACAGTGGGGCCCATGCCCTTCATCGTCCGGCCCGCCGGGCCCGGGGACGCCCCCGACATCTGCGCCCTGCTCAATGCCGTCGACCTGATCGAGATCGGCAGGCCCGAGACAGACCTGGGCACCGTCGAAGCCGACCTCAACCATCCCGGCGTCGACCTCGCCACCGACTCCTGGCTCGCCTTCGAGGACGGCCGGCTCGTCGGCTACGCCCTGGTCTGGGCCGACTCCGGGCCGGGCCGGGCCGACTGCGACCACTACGTGCTGCCCGGGCACCGCCGGGCCGCCCTCACCCTGCTGGAGCGCATGGAGGCCCGGGCCCGCGAGATGGCCGCCGGAGCCGGGCCGGCCGTCCTGCGGCTCCAGCTCAACGTCAAACCCACCCTCGACCTCTCCCTGCTGACCGGCCGCGGCTACCGCACCGTGCGCCGCTACCAGGTGATGACCCGTTCCCTCAGCCCGGCCGCGGACCTTCCGCCCACCCCGCCGCCCGGACTCGTCCTGCGCGACTGCGCCGCCGACCCGGCCGACCGCCGCCGGGCGCACGCCCTGGTGGAGGAGACCTTCGCCGCCCACTTCGGCCATGTGGAGCGGCCGTACGAGCAGTGGCTCGACCACCTGGACGCACGCGCCCTCGACTGGTCGCTGGTGTGGATCGCGAGCCTGCCCGAGCAGGGCGACGTGGCCGTCCTGCTCACCCGCGACGACCGCACCAGCATGGCCTGGCTCAGCCACATCGGCGTACGGGGTGACCTGCGCGGGCAGGGCATCGGCGGCCACCTGCTGCGCCACGGCTTCGCCGCGTACGCCGCCCGCGGCCGCGACACCGTGGGGCTCGGCGTGGACACCCTCAACGAGAGCCGCGCCCTCGCGCTCTACGAGGCGCACGGCATGGGCCTGCACTACGCGGTCGACACCTGGGAGCTGCCTTTGCACTCCCAGGGGTGACAGGGGCGGGACGCGAGGGTGCAATCGGTCCAACCAGGAGTGCGCCGGATCTCTCATGGGGTGACATTGGCCCCTAAGTGAGTCTCGGGAGCCCTAGGAGGCACTCCATGCGCGGAGCCACCCACGCCAAGTGGGCCGCAGGTGCGGTGGCCGTCGCCCTCGTGGCGACGGCCTGCGGCGGCGGGAGCGACAGCGGCGGGGGCGGCGGCGCGGGAATCGTCAGTTCCTCGTGGGGCGACCCGCAGAACCCGCTGGAGCCCGCCAACACCAACGAGGTGCAGGGCGGCAAGGTCCTCGACATGCTCTTCCGCGGCCTCAAGCGGTACGACCCCAAGACCGGCGCGGCCGACAACATGCTCGCCGAGAAGATCGACACGACCGACAGCCAGAACTTCACGATCACCCTGAAGGACGGCTGGACGTTCAGCAACGGCGAGCCGGTCACGGCCCAGTCCTTCGTGGACGCCTGGAACTACGGCGCGGACGTCCGCAACAAGCAGAACAACTCCCCGTTCTTCGCCGACATCGTCGGCTACGCGGACGTGCACCCCACCTCCGGCGAACCCAAGTCCAAGACCATGTCCGGGCTGGTCGTCAAGGACGCCAAGACCTTCACGGTCGCCCTGAAGGCGAAGTTCTCCACCTGGCCCGAGACGCTCGGCTACCAGGCCTTCTCCCCGCTGCCCAAGGCCTTCTTCACCGACCACGCGGGCTGGCTCGCCAAGCCCGTGGGCAACGGCCCGTACACGGTGGACTCGTACACCAAGGGCACCGGGATGAAGCTGCGCAAGTGGGACGGGTACCCGGGCGAGGACAAGGCCCGGAACGGCGGGGTGGACCTCAAGGTCTACACCGACAACAACACCGCCTACACCGACCTGATCTCCGGCAACCTCGACCTCGTCGACGACGTCCCGGCGCAGCAGCTGAAGAACGTCAAGAACGACCTCGGCGACCGGTACATCAACCAGCCCGCGCTCATCATCCAGACCCTCACCTTCCCCCTCTACGACCCGCAGTGGAACAAGGAGGGCATGGAGAAGGTCCGCCGCGGCATCTCCATGGCCATCAACCGCGACGAGATCACCAAGCAGATCTTCCGCGAGACCCGCACCCCCGCCAAGGACTGGACCTCGCCGGCGCTCGGCGAGAAGGGCGGCTTCAACTCCACCCTGTGCGGCGACGCCTGCACCTTCGACCCCGCGGCGGCCAAGAAGCTCATCCAGGAGGGCGGCGGACTGCCCGGCGGCAAGGTCACGCTGACCTCCAACGTGGACACCGGCTCGCACCGCGACTGGATGGACGCCGTCTGCAACAGCATCAACAACGCCATCGGCCAGGGACCGGTCTGCACGGTCAACCCGGTCGGCACCTTCGCGGACTTCCGCAACCAGCAGAGCTCGTACAAGCTGACCGGGCCCTTCCGCTCCGGCTGGCAGGCCGACTACCCGCTCATCCAGAACTTCCTGCAGCCGCTCTACTACACCGGGGCCTCCTCCAACTACGGGAAGTTCAGCGACCCGGACTTCGACAAGCTCGTCGACGAGGCCAACCAGGAGGGCGACGGGGCCAAGGCGATCACCAAGTTCCAGGACGCCGAGAAGATCCTCGCCGCCCAGATGCCGGCCATCCCGCTCTGGTACCAGAACGGCAGCGCCGGCTACGCGGAGCGGCTCTCCGACGTGGCCCTCAACCAGTTCAGCGTGCCGGTCTACAACGAGATCAAGGTCAGCTGACCCTCCTACGGATCGGACCGGGAGCAGTCCATGGGACGTTACGTGATCCGGCGGCTGCTCCAGATGATCCCCGTGTTCATCGGCAGCACGTTCCTGATCTTCTTCATGGTGTACGCGCTCGGCGACCCCGTCGCCGCCCTCTTCGGCGACAAGGCCCCCGACCCCGCCACCGCCGCACGCATCCGCAAGGACCTCTACCTCGACCAGCCGCTGTGGAGGCAGTACCTCCACTACATGGGACAGATCTTCCAGGGCGACTTCGGGACGGCCTTCAACGGCCAGAAGGTCACCGAGCTGATGTCCACGGCCTTCCCCGTCACCCTGCGCCTGACCCTCGTCGCGATCACCATCGAGGTCGTCGTCGGCATCACCCTCGGCGTGATCAGCGGCCTGCGCCGAGGCAGGGCCATCGACACCACCCTGCTCGTGCTCACCCTGATCGTCATCTCCGTGCCGGCCTTCGTGACCGGCTATCTGCTGCAGTTCGTCCTCGGGGTCAAATGGGGCTGGGTCCGACCCACCGTCTCCCCGAGCGCCCCCTTCGACGAGCTGATCCTGCCCGGCGTCGTCCTCGCGCTCGTCTCCCTCGCGTACGTCACCCGGCTCTCGCGCACCTCCATCGCCGAGAACGTCCGCGCCGACTACGTCCGCACCGCCGTCGCCAAAGGGCTGCCGCGCCGCCGGGTCGTCACCCGCCACCTGCTGCGCAACTCGCTCATCCCCGTGGTCACCTTCATCGGCACCGACATCGGCGCCCTGATGGGCGGCGCCATCATCACCGAGCGGATCTTCAACATCCACGGCGTCGGCTACCAGCTCTACCAGGGCATCCTGCGCAACAACTCGCCCACGGTGGTCGGCTTCGTGACCATCCTCGTCATCGTCTTCCTGCTGGCGAACCTGCTCGTCGACCTGCTGTACGCGGTCCTGGACCCGAGGATCCGCTATGCCTGAGCCCTACGACCCGCTCCAGCCCGGGGACCGGGAGGCGATCGCCCCGACGGGGCAGGGGGGAAGCATGGACCTCGCACTGGAGGAGGCCGAGAGCCTGGAGAAGAACCTCGGACCGGCGGGCGGCCCCGGACCCGCCGAGAAGGTCCGCTCCCTGTGGAGCGACGCCTGGCACCAGCTGCGCCGCAACCCCGTCTTCGTCGTCTCGGCGCTGCTGATCCTCTTCCTCGTCGTCATCGCGATCTGGCCGCAGCTCATCGCCGGCGGCGACCCGCTGAAGTGCGACCTGTCCAAGTCCCAGCAGGGCCCCGCCCCCGGCCACCCCTTCGGCTACGACACCCAGGGCTGCGACGTCTACACCCGTACCGTCTACGGCGCCCGCGCCTCCATCACCGTCGGCATCTGCGCCACCGTGGGGGCCGCCCTCCTCGGCTCCGCGCTCGGCGGGCTCGCGGGCTTCTTCGGCGGCTGGGGCGACTCCGTGCTCTCCCGGGTCGCGGACATCTTCTTCGGCATCCCCGTCGTCCTCGGCGGGCTGGTCTTCCTGTCCGTGGTCACCGGCACCACCGTCTGGCCCGTCATCGGCTTCATCGTGCTCCTCGGCTGGCCGCAGGTCGCCCGTATCGCCCGCGGCTCCGTGATCACCGCCAAACAGAACGACTACGTGCAGGCCGCCCGCGCCCTCGGCGCCGGCAACGCCCGGATGCTGCTGCGGCACGTCGCACCCAACGCCGTCGCCCCGGTCATCGTCGTCGCCACCATCGCGCTCGGCACCTACATCGCGCTGGAGGCCACCCTCTCCTTCCTCGGCGTCGGCCTGCGCCCGCCCACCGTCTCCTGGGGCATCGACATCTCCAACGCGGCCCCCCAGATCCGCAACGCCCCGCACATGCTGCTCTACCCGGCGGGCGCGCTGAGCCTGACCGTGCTGGCGTTCATCATGCTCGGCGACGCGGTGCGCGACGCCCTCGACCCCAAACTGCGCTGAGGAGCCCTGCCGCCATGCTGCTCGAAGTGCGCGATCTGCACGTGGAATTCAGGACGCGCGACGGTGTCGCCAAGGCCGTCAACGGCGTGAACTACTCGGTGGACGAGGGCCAGACCCTCGCCGTGCTCGGCGAGTCGGGCTCGGGCAAATCGGTGACCGCACAGGCCGTGATGGGGATCCTCGACATGCCCCCGGGCAGGATCGCGGGCGGCGAGATCCTGTTCAAGGGCAGGAACCTGCTCACCATGAAAGAGGAGGAGCGGCGCAGGATCCGCGGGGCCGAGATGGCGATGATCTTCCAGGACGCCCTGTCCTCGCTGAACCCCGTCCTGAGTGTGGGCGCCCAGCTGGGGGAGATGTACGAGGTCCACCGCGGCATGTCCCGCAAGGACGCCCGGGCGAAGGCCGTCGAGCTGATGGACCGCGTGAAGATCCCGGCGGCCAGGCAGCGCGTGGGGGACTACCCGCACCAGTTCTCCGGCGGCATGCGCCAGCGCATCATGATCGCGATGGCGCTGGCCCTGGAACCCTCCCTGATCATCGCGGACGAGCCGACGACCGCCCTGGACGTCACCGTCCAGGCCCAGGTGATGGACCTGCTCGCCGAGCTCCGGCGCGAGCTCAACATGGGGCTGATCCTGATCACCCACGACCTCGGCGTCGTCGCCGACGTCGCGGACCAGATCGCCGTCATGTACGCCGGCCGGATCGTCGAGTCCGCACCGGTCCACGAGATCTACAAGGCACCCGCCCACCCGTACACGCGGGGCCTGCTGGACTCCATCCCGCGCCTGGACCAGAAGGGCCAGGAGCTGTACGCCATCAAGGGCCTGCCCCCGAACCTCCTCGCCATCCCGCCCGGCTGCGCCTTCAACCCACGCTGCCCGATGGCCCAGCCGGTCTGCCGCACCGACGTGCCGCCGCTGTACGAGGTGACCGGGTCCGCGGTGCCACGGTCGAGCGCCTGCCACTTCTGGAAGGAGTGCCTCCGTGGCTGAAACCATCCTGGAGGTCCGCGACCTGGTCAAGCACTATCCGCTGACCCGGGGCATCCTGTTCAAGAAGCACGTCGGCGCGGTCAAGGCGGTCGACGGCGTTTCCTTCGGCCTCGCCCAGGGGGAGACCCTGGGCATCGTCGGCGAATCGGGCTGCGGTAAGTCCACCGTCGCCAGGATGCTGGTCAACCTGGAACGCCCGACCGCCGGGGCGATCTCGTACAAGGGCGAGGACATCACGCGGCTGTCCGGCAAGGCCCTCAAGGCCGTGCGCCGCAACATCCAGATGGTCTTCCAGGACCCCTACACCTCGCTGAACCCGCGCATGACGGTCGGCGACATCATCGGCGAGCCGTACGAGATCCACCCCGAGGTGGCTCCCAAGGGCGACCGGCGCCGCAAGGTCCAGGAGCTCCTGGACGTGGTCGGCCTCAACCCCGAGTACATCAACCGCTATCCGCACCAGTTCTCCGGCGGCCAGCGCCAGCGCATCGGCATCGCCCGCGGCCTGGCCCTCCGGCCGGAGGTCATCGTCGCGGACGAGCCGGTCTCCGCGCTCGACGTGTCGGTGCAGGCGCAGGTCATCAACCTGCTGGAACGCCTCCAGGCGGAGTTCGACCTCTCGTACGTCTTCATCGCCCACGACCTCTCGATCGTCCGGCACATCTCCGACCGGGTCGGCGTCATGTACCTCGGCCGGGTGGTGGAGATGGGCACCGACACCCAGATCTACGACCACCCCACCCACCCCTACACCCAGGCCCTGCTCTCCGCCGTCCCGGTGCCCGACCCGGAGGCCCGCGCCCACCGGGAGCGGATCATCCTCAGCGGCGACGTCCCCTCACCGGCCGACCCGCCGTCGGGCTGCCCCTTCCGCACCCGCTGCTGGAAGGCCCAGCGCCGCTGCGCCGAGGAAGTCCCGCTCCTCGTGGTGCCGGAGACCTTCCCCTCCGGTCCGGCTGCCCATCCCTCGGCATGCCACTTCGCCGCGGAGAAACAGGTCGTGCCGCCGGCGGGCGAACTGGCGCCGCCGCCCTCGCCGCCGCCCGCCGCGCCGGCAGACCTGACGGAGGAGTAACGGGGACCGCTCATTTCTCGCCACCCGCGTGAATACGCCGCGTGGCGCGATCCGGCAGCCTGCCGTCGGCGGCAACACGGTTTACGTGCAGGCAACTTGACCGTTTCTGCCCCGAGATCTACGGCGGGCAGCCTGATGCCGTGCGGCCGTGCGGGTGCCGACAGCCGGCCGGGGAGGCGTACACGGTCCCCGGCCGGCCTCCCCCGTGACCCTGCGCATGCGCGGCATGCGCCCCCCGTGCTGCCGGAATTCGATCGATGCGCTGGTACGGATAGTTATGATCCGTAGCGCACGGTGGGTATGACTCCGCCGAGCACTGAGTACGAGTACGCGTACCGATGTCCGCTCGACGTGGAGGTGAAACGCCGTGGCACTCTCGATCTCGGCCGTGGTGCTGCTGGCGATCGTCGTCTTCCTGCTGGTCCGCAGGTCGGGCCTGAAGGCGGGACACGCCGTTGTCTGTGTGCTCCTCGGTTTCTACCTGGCGAGTTCGACCATCGCCCCGACCCTGAGCCAGCTCACCACGAACGTGGCCAGCATGATCAGTGGCCTCAAGTTGTAGGCGGGGGCTCGTAGTCTTGGCTCCATGAACGGTCTTCCCGCCCGTCGGCTGCTCCTGGTGCACGCGCACCCGGACGACGAGTCGATCAACAACGGCGTCACCATGGCCAAGTACGCGGCCGAGGGTGCCCACGTCACCCTGGTGACCTGCACCCTCGGCGAGGAGGGTGAGGTCATCCCGCCGGAGCTGGCGCACCTGGCGGCCGACCGCGACGACGCCCTCGGCGCCCACCGCATCGGAGAGCTCGCCGCCGCCATGGCGGAACTGGGCGTCACCGACCACCGGTTCCTCGGCGGCCCCGGCCGCTTCCGGGACTCCGGGATGATGGGGGCCGAGCAGAACCGCCGCCCCGGCTCCTTCTGGTCCGCCGGCGTGGACGAGGCCGCGGCCCACCTCGTCGAGGTGATCCGCGAGCTGCGCCCGCAGGTGCTGGTCACCTACGACCCCGACGGCGGGTACGGGCACCCCGACCACATCCAGGCCCACCGCGTCGCCATGCGCGCGGCGGAGCTCGCCGCCGAGCCCGCGTACCGCCGCGACCTCGGCGATGCGCACGCCATCGAGAAGACCTACTGGAACCGCGTTCCGCGCTCCGTGGTCGAGGAGGGCTTCGCCCGCCTGCGGGCGGCCACCGGGGACAAGCCCCCCTTCCCGGGGCTGGCTTCGCCCGAGGACGTGCCGGGCGTCGTCGACGACGAGCTGATCACCGCGGAGATCGCCGCCGACGAGTCGTTCGTCGCGGCCAAGGCGGCCGCCATGCGCGCCCACGCCACGCAGATCGCCGTGGACGGCCCCTTCTTCGCCCTCTCCAACGACCTGGCGCAGCCGCTGTTCGCCCGCGAGTACTACCAGCTGGTCGCCGGCCGGGCCGGTGCCCCCGCCGGGGAGCGCGAACAGGACCTCTTCGCGGGGGTGCAGGCGTGACCGGAACCCTGACCCCCGGCCGGATCG
Source organism: Streptomyces sp. NPDC006326 (assembly GCF_040612915.1). Classification (NCBI taxonomy): domain Bacteria; kingdom Bacillati; phylum Actinomycetota; class Actinomycetes; order Kitasatosporales; family Streptomycetaceae; genus Streptomyces; species Streptomyces sp. NPDC006326. The sequence continues at coordinate 305,328 of NZ_JBEXRC010000001.1, forward strand.
CCGTCCTGCTCGGGCTGTTGGCCGCGGGGCTGCTGACCGGCGGGGCCGGCTGGCTCGTCGTGGACCTGTGGTTCCCGGGCGGGCTGCTGCTCGCCCTGCTCGCCGTGTCCGGGCTGTTCCTCGGGGGGCGGATCGCCGTCGGGACCGGGCTCGGCGTGGGTGCGGGAGCCCTCGGCTGGTTCCTCGCCTACGTGGTGCTCGGCGTACCGCGCCCCGAGGGGGACTTCCTGCTCGGTTCGTCCGGAATCGGTACGTACGCCTACCTTTTGGGGGGCGCCGTGCTGGCTGTGATCTGCGCCACGCTCCGGAGCCCGTCCGACCGGCCGGTTCCGGCCGCGCGGTCCCATAAGTGACGTGCCGTTGAACTCGGTCGGCGCGTGCGTTCCCGGAGGTTGGGCACGGGCTCGGAGGACCTGCGGAGGGGGCGTGGAGGGGCCCAAGAGGAACCTCGGATTCCCCTAGGTCAGTTGCGTGCGGGCGACGGCCAGTATGGTGGTCGGGCCGCCGAGCTGCCCGCGCACGGTATGACGGGCGGCGGAGCCAACCGGGAGAACCTGCCTTGAGTCGTGAAACCGACAGTTCGTCCTCCGGGCCCCAGGGGCGCGGTGGAGCCGCCCACCCCTCGGGTACGCCGCCGTATGGAACCGGCCAGAACCCGTCCACGGCTGTGGTTCCCCGGCGGGCCGCGGCGACTGCCTCGGAGGAGAACTCTGTGACCTCGAACCCGTCCACGCCCGACACCGACGGACCGAAGACCGAGACCACCCTGACGACCCGGATCCGGATCAACATCCCGGGTTCGCGGCCGATCCCGCCGGTGGTCGTACGCAAGCCGGTGGCCGCCGCCGAGCCGGAGGCCGAGCCCGACACCGCGCCGGCCGCGGCGGAGCCCGCACCGGCCGAGCCGGAGGAGGCGACCAACAACTGGTTCGCCCCCCGCAAGCCGGCCGCCGCGGCGCCCGCACCCGGCCCGGCGCCGTCCGCCGGTCCCGCGCCCGCGCTGCCGACCCGTACCCCGTCCGCCCCCGCGGCGGGCCCCGCGCCCGCGCTGCCGACGCGGACCCCGTCCGCCCCGGCGCCGCTGCCCACCCGCACCCCGGCCCCGCCGTCGGGCCCGGCCGGTCCGCGCCCGGGCGCCCCCGCCGCGGGCTTCGCCCCCGGCGCCCCCGCAGGCCCCGGCGGCCCCACGGGTCCCGGAGGCCCCGCAGGCCCCGGTGCTCCCGGCGCCGCCGGACCGCGTACGGGTGCGCCCGCGGGCCCGGGCTTCGACACGCCCGCCGGGGGCTTCCCGCCCCCGGCCCCGCTCGGCGGCGGCTACCGCCCCGGCGGTCCCGCGGGCTCCCGGCCCGAGCCCCCCTACTCCGACGGCGGACCCTCCACCGAGGCGTTCCCCGCGTACGGCGGCGGCCCCGCGGGCCCCGCCGGCCCGGCCGGTCCCACCGGCGGCCCCGCCCTGGGCAGCGTCCCCGTGGGCGCCCCCCACGCCGACGCGGCACCCCGCTGGCCCGGCCCCGGCCTCGACGACCCGCTGCCCACCCCGGTCCCCGCACCGGGCCCGGGCGCGGCCGGTGCCGAGCGCTCCGCCGCCCGCCCTGCTCCGAGGCCCGCCTCCGCGAAGCCGACCAAGATCAAGCGGGGTCGCTCCCGCCTGGTCGTGATCGGCGGCGGCCTCATCGCCCTCGTCGGCGTCGCGTACGGGGCCGGGCTGCTCCTGAACCACTCCGACGTCCCCAAGGGCACCACCGTGCTCGGCGTCGACATCAGCGGCAGCCGCGACGAGGCCGTCGCCAAGCTCCAGACGGCCTTCGGCAACCGCGCCGCAGCCCCGCTCCAGCTGACCGTCGGCGGCAAGCAGGTGGAGCTCAAGCCGGAGAAGGCCGGCCTGAGCCTGGACAGCCAGACCACCGTCCGCAACGCCGCGGGCAGCGACTACAACCCCGTCACCGTCATCGGCTCCCTCCTCGGCCAGGAACGCGTCGCCGAGCCCGTGATGCCGGTCGACGAGGAGAAGCTCCAAGTCGCCCTCCAGGAGCTGGCGGGCACCGCGGGCACCGCCACCGAGGCCACCATCAAGTTCGACACCGGCAAGCCCGTCGCCGTCCCCGGCAAGGCCGGCACGACCCTCGACGCGGACGCCTCGGCCGACCTGGTCACCAAAGCCTTCCGCACCATGGTCGCCACCGGCAAGGCGGACCCCGTCGAACTCCCCACCACCACCAAGGAGCCGGCGGTCAACCAGGCCGAACTGGACCGGGCGATGAAGGAGTTCGCCGAGCCCGCGATGTCCGGCATCGCCACCGTCAAGGCGGGCAACAAGTCCCTCGCCTTCGGCGCCAAGTCCCTGCCCAAGATCCTCAGCATGCAGGCCGTGGACGGCCACCTGGTCGAGAAGTACGACCTGGAGGCGCTCAAGGCGACCTACGGCAACAGCTTCGACGGCGTCCTGATCATGCGCGGCACCGGCGAGAAGACCCCGGTCACCCCGCAGGACGTGGCCGGGGCGCTGGGCAAGGCGCTGCGCGGCAAGACCCCCGCCGAGCGGACCGCCACCATCGACACCAACGCGAGCTGACGCCCGGCGCCACGCCCGCGGACGAAGCCCCGCCCCCGGTCGGGAGGCGGGGCTTCGCCGTGGTGTCACACCCGTGGCATGACATCCGTCATCCGCTGGTCACGACCGCAGACACTGCCGCGCGCACCCCCGTGCGGGGGATTCTTCCGTCATGACGACGACGACCCCGGCGGTCACCACCGCCGCCCGATCCACCGGACCCGGTGCCGGCCCCGTGGTGAGCTTCCACGACGTGACCAAGAGCTACGGCGCGGTCCGGGCGGTCGACGGCCTCTCCCTCCAGCTCCACCCGGGCGAGACCGTCGCACTGCTCGGCCCCAACGGCGCCGGCAAGTCCTCCACCCTCGACCTGCTGCTCGGCCTGCGCCCCGCAGACTCCGGCACCGTCCGGCTCTTCGGCACCACCCCGCGCGAGGCCATCGCGACCGGCCGGGTCGGCGCGATGCTGCAGAGCGGCGGCCTGATGGAGGAGGTGACCGTACGCGAGGTCGTCGCCCTCGGCTGCGCCCTGCACCCCCGCCCGCACCCCGTCGAGGAGGTGCTCAGCCGCGCCGGCATCGCCGACATCGCGGGCCGGCTCGTCAACAAGCTCTCCGGCGGCCAGGAGCAGCGCGTCCGCTTCGCCCTCGCCACCGCCGGCCACAACGACCTCATCGTCCTCGACGAGCCCACCACCGGCATGGACGTGACCTCCCGCCAGGCCTTCTGGGCCACCATGCGGGAACAGGCCGCCCAGGGCCGCACGGTCCTGTTCGCCACCCACTACCTGGAGGAGGCCGACGCGATCGCCGACCGCGTCCTCGTCCTCAACAAGGGCCGGCTGCTCGCCGACGGCACCGCCGCCGAGATCAAGGCCAAGGCCGGCGCCCGCCGGATCGCCTTCGACCTGCCCGGCGAGGACGTGGACGAGGCCGTGCTGCGCGCCCTCCCGCACCTGACCGGCTACGAACGCCACGGCGACACCGTGCGCCTCCAGTCCGGCGACGCCGACGCGACGGTCCACGCCCTCTACGCCCTCGGCCTCTACCCCCGCAACCTGGAAGTCGCCGGACTGGGCCTGGAACAGGCCTTCATCGCCCTCACCGAGGCCGAGGAGGCCGAGTAACCATGCTGACCACCGGAATGACCAAGCTCATCACGCTGGAGATCAGGCGCGCCCTGCGCAACAAGAAGTACCTGTTCTTCACCGTCCTCTACCCGGCCGCCCTCTTCCTGATGCTCGGCGGCACCCTGGACGGCACCACGAAGGTCATGGGCACCCAACTGACCATGCCCGCCTTCTACATGGTCGCCATGGCCTCCTTCGGCGCCCTGACCGCCGTCCTGGTGGGCAACAGCGAGCGCATCGCCAAGGAGCGCGAGAAGGGCTGGGTCCGCCAGCTGCGGCTGACCGCCCTGCCCGGCCGCGGCTACGTCCTCGCGAAGACGGCCAGCGCCGGGGTGCTGTCCCTGCCCGCGATCCTCGTGGTCTTCGCGGTCGCCGCGGGCGTCAAGGGCGTACGGTTCGACGCCTGGCAGTGGCTCGCCCTGACGGGGTCCATCTGGGCCGGCAGCCTGGTCTTCGCCGCCCTCGGCGTGGCCATCGGCTACCTGGCGAACGGGGACACCGTCCGCCCCGTCACGATGCTGGTCTACTTCGGCCTGTCGATCCTCGGCGGCCTGTGGATGCCCACCGCGAACTTCCCGCAGTGGCTGCAGAACATCTGCGAGTGGCTGCCCACCCGGGCGTACGCGGGCCTCGGCCAGGCCATCGAACTGGGCGGTGCGCCCCACGTGAAGGACGTGGCCACCCTCGCGGTCTATTTCGTAGTGTTCACCGGTGCCGCGGCCTGGCTGTACCGCAAGGACTCGCTGAAGGCCTGACGGCCGCGGGCGCACGGCAGTGACAGTGACCACGGGGGAACGGGAAAGACGGATGGGCATGACGGACGCCTCACGGGGCCTGGCCGTAGGGCGCACGCCGGAGACGCGCGGCCAGAAGGCCGTGAAGGCGCTGTGGATCAGCGTCTGGCTCTTTTACCTCAGCGCGCCCGTCAACGACCTGGTGACCGGCGGCCACAGCACCGGGGCCCGGGTCCTCGGCGGCCTGGGGATGGCGGTCTTCGTCACCTGGTACCTGATCCTGGTCTTCCGCGCGGCCCGGCAGATGCCGGTGCCGCGGGTGCTGCTGTCGGTGGCGGTCCTCTCCGCCCAGGCCATGCTCCTGTCGCTGACGCTGGGCCGCGAATGGCTCGTCCTGTTCGTGTACGTCTCCATCTCCTCCGGCGCCGCGCTGCCCGCCAGGTACTCCCGCTGGACCGTCCTCGGGGCGACCGCCCTGCTGGCGGCCACGGCGTACGCGGTCCCCGACGGCACCGCCTACCTGGCCGGGCTGGTGATCCCGGCCCTCATGGGCGGCTTCGCGATGGCCGGCATCGGCCAGATGATCCGGACCACGATCGAACTGCGCCAGGCGCGGGCCACGGTCGCGCAGCTCGCGGCGAACGAGGAACGCCTGCGGATGGCCCGGGACCTGCACGACCTGCTCGGCCACTCGCTCTCCCTGATCACGCTGAAGAGCGAGCTGGCGGGACGGATGCTGCCCGAGCGGCCGGAGGCCGCGGCCCGGCAGGTGGCGGACATCGAGCGGGTCAGCCGGCAGGCACTGGTGGACGTACGGGAGGCCGTCAGCGGCTACCGGCGGCCGACCCTGCCCGGCGAACTGGCCGGCGCCCGGACCGCGCTGACCGCGGCCGGAGTCCTCGCGGCCCTGCCGTCCGAGGTCCCCGAAGAGCTGCCGGAGGAGACGGAGTCGGCCCTGGCCTGGTCGCTGCGCGAGGCGGTGACCAACGTGGTCCGCCACAGCGGGGCCACCCGCTGCACGGTCACCCTGGAGACCCGCCAGACCCTGGACGGACCGGTGGTGGAACTGACCGTCTCGGACGACGGGACGGGCGGCCAGGCGACCCCGGGCAACGGACTGACGGGCCTGACGGAACGCCTGGAGGCGGTCGGCGGCACCCTCTCGGCCGGTCCCGCCGACCGACGGGGCTTCCGCCTGCTGGCCCGGGCCCCCCTAGGATCGGGATCATGAGCGAACGCCCGATCCGGATCCTCCTGGCCGAGGACCAGTCCATGGTCCGGGAGGCCCTCGCGGCCCTGCTGGGACTGGAGCCGGACATCGAGGTCCTGGCCCAGGTCGCCCGCGGCGACGAGGTGGTGGCGGCGGCCCGCGCCCACGACGTGAACGTCGCCCTGCTGGACATCGAGATGCCGGGCATGACGGGCATAGAGGCGGCGGCGGCCCTGCGCTCCGAGCTCCCCGGCCTGCGGATCGTCATCCTGACCACCTTCGGGCGCCCCGGGTACCTGCGCGGGGCGATGGAGGCGGGGGCGTCGGCCTTCCTGGTCAAGGACGCCCCGGCCGCCCAACTCGCCGACGCGGTGCGCAAGGTCCTCGCGGGCGAGCGGGTCATCGACCCCACGCTGGCGGCGGCGGCCCTCGCGGAGGGCGCGAACCCGCTGACGGACCGGGAGCGGGAGGTCCTGCGGGCGGCGGAGGACGGCGCGACCAACGCCGAACTCGCGGCGCGCCTGCACCTGTCCCAGGGCACGGTCCGCAACTACCTCTCGACCGCGATCCAGAAAATGGCCTCCCGCAACCGGGCGGAGGCCGCCCGCGTGGCCCGGGAAAAGGGCTGGCTCTAGGCGGGTCAGTTCAGGAGGGCGCGGGCCGAGGCGGCCTCGCGGTGGATGCGGAGCGCGGCGTCCGCGTCCACCGCCTCCACCACCTTCGCGTACGCGTCCAGCTCCGAGGCCCCGGCGAGGAACTCCCCGCGCTCCACCAGCAACCGCGCCCGCTCGTAGCGCAGCGAGGCGGCGTGCGACGGCAGCAGCAGGGACAGGTCCACCGCCCACAGTGCGACGGCGGACTGCTCGGGCCGGGTCGCGGCCCACGCCCGGATGTTGTTCAGGATCCGCTGCACGATGTCCAACGTACGGGCCGGCTCCCGCGGCGCCCCGGCCGCCAGCTCCGCCGGGCCCGCCCCGAGGGACGCGCCGCCCGCGAAGGGGTCCGCCACGACTCCCTCCTCCGGGTCACCGAAGCCCACCACGAAGTGCCCCGGCAGCCCCAGCCCGTACACCGGCGCCCCGGCCCGCCGGGCCACCTCCATCCACACCACCGACAGCAGGATCGGCAGCCCGCGCCGCCGCCGCAGCACCTCGTGCAGCAGCGAGGAGGAGAGCCGGTCGTAGTCCGCGGGGGTGCCGTGGAACCCGAGCCGCCCGCCGAGCAGTTCCGCCACCGCCGAGGCCCAGGCCTTCCCGCCGCGCAGCCCGTACGGCAGCATCCCCGCCAGCCGGTCCAGCTCGATCTGGGCCCGGTCCATGGCCCGTTCGTCCAGGTCCGGGTCCGCCTCGGCGGCCAGCAGCAGGCACAGCTGGGCCAGGTCGGGCCGTTCCGAGCGGGCCTCCCGGGCGAATTCCTCACGCCACGCCGAGGTCACGGCGCCGCCCGGTAGTGGTGGTACGCGTGGTGCACGGCGAAGCCCAGCGGCTCGTACAGCGCCAGCGCCCCCGCGTTGTCCGCCTCCACCTGGAGCCACGCCGCCGAGGCGCCCTCCTGCAGCGCCTGCCGCGCCAGCGCCGCCATCACCGCCGTCGCCAGGCCCTCGCGCCGGTGCGCGGGGTCGACCTCGACCGCCGCGAAGCCGGCCCACCGGCCGTCCACCGCCAGCCGTCCGATCGCCCGCCCGGGGACCTGCGCGAACCACACCGAGTCCCCGGCCGCCAGCACCTTCCGCGCCGCCGCCGGATCCTCGACCCGGCCGTAGCGGGCGAGCCACTCCTCGTCGGGGGCGCGGGTCAGCCGAACCGGGGCCACGTCCGCGTCCACGTCCGCGACCGGGGCCAGGGCGGCGATCCGGACCTCCGCCGACACCTCGTTCACCCAGCCCCGGCGCTCCAGCTCGGCGCAGAGCACCTCCTGGGTGCCGGCCGCCCCGGTGGCGGCCTGCACGTACGCCGGCAGGCCCCGTTCCGCGTACCAGGACGTCACTCGCGCGAGTGCTTCGTCGAGCGGCATCCCGGGGTCGCCGAGGGGCAGGACGGAGTTGGCCCGGCGGGTGAATCCGCCCGAGGCCCGCAGGATCCAGTCGCCCAGGGGTTCGCTCTCCAGCGGCTGCCAGGCCCGCGCCCCCGCCCGCGCCAGCTCCTCGAAGGAGGCGGCGGGACCGCGCCGCCGGGCCGGTGCGGGCGGCACGACCTTCCCCGCGACCAGGGAGGATTCCGGGATGCGGACGGATTCGCCGTTCTTTCGTGTGATCGTCAGCACACCCTGGTCCCAGGATGTGAGAACCCCTACCGTGTCGGTGAACGCCGGCGACCCGCTCGTCCCGTTCTCCACCCGTCGTACGGATACTCGTTTACCCACGTCAGCGCGGGTAATACGGATCTCCAGCAGTCCACCGGCAGTGAATTCCACAGCTCTGTCCGCCCCTCCTGTTCGGATCGTGCCCGGGAACGGAGATACTAGGCGTGGGCATCGACGACGCCGCGCTCCCGCGCGATATGGAAAGCCCTACCGAGGAGGAACGAGAGCGTGACCTACGTCATCGCGGAGCCTTGTGTCGACGTCAAGGACAAGGCATGCATCGAAGAGTGCCCCGTCGACTGCATCTACGAGGGCCAGCGGTCCTTGTACATCCACCCGGACGAATGCGTCGACTGTGGTGCCTGTGAGCCGGTCTGCCCGGTCGAGGCCATCTTCTACGAGGACGACACTCCGGAGGAGTGGAAGGACTACTACAAGGCGAACGTCGAGTTCTTCGACGAGCTCGGTTCGCCCGGCGGTGCTTCCAAGCTGGGCCTGATCGAGCGCGATCACCCCTTCATCGCCGCACTGCCGCCCATGGGCGAGGGCCACTGACGGTCACCGCCCCCGGCGGAAGGTGTGCCTCGGTCCCGTACGGCCTTGTGCCGGGCGGGACCGAGCCGTTTCCGCAGTCCCCGTACGAGCAGAGAGCAGAGAGCACCGTGGCCGCCGTATCCGCACGTCTTCCCGCGTTCCCCTGGGACAAGCTGCAGCCGTACAAGGCGACGGCGGCGGCCCACCCCGACGGCATCGTCGACCTGTCGGTCGGCACGCCCGTCGACCCGGTACCGCAGCTGGTCCAGGAGGCCCTGGTCGCGGCCGCCGACTCGCCGGGCTACCCCACGGTGTGGGGCACGCCCGCCCTGCGCGACGCCATCACCGGCTGGCTGCGCGGCCGCCTCGGCGCGAGCGCCGCCGGACACCGCAACGTCCTGCCGGTCGTCGGCTCGAAGGAACTGGTGGCCTGGCTGCCGACCCAGCTGGGCCTGGGCGCCGGCGACAAGGTCGCCTACCCGCGGCTCGCCTACCCCACCTACGAGGTCGGCGCGCGGCTGTGCGGTGCCGAGGCCGTCGTCTACGACACCGAGACATTTGCGAGTGACCCCGCGGGGACGGAGCTGGACCCGGCCGGCGTGAAGCTGCTGTGGCTCAACTCCCCCTCCAACCCCACCGGGAAGGTCATCCCGAAGGAGGAGCTGGTCCGGATCGTCGCCTGGGCGCGCGAGCACGGCATCCTGCTCTTCAGCGACGAGTGCTACCTGGAGCTGGGCTGGGAGGCCGAGCCCGTCTCCGTCCTCCACGACGACGTGTGCGGCGGCTCCTACGAGGGCATCGTGGCCGTCCACTCCCTTTCCAAGCGCTCCAACCTGGCCGGCTACCGGGCCGCGTTCATCGCGGGCGACGCGGACGTGCTCGGCGAGCTGCTGGAGATCCGCAAGCACGGCGGCATGATGACCCCGGCCCCCGTGCAGGCGGCCACGGTCGCGGCGCTCGGCGACGACGTGCACGTCGAGGAGCAGCGCGGGCGCTACGCCGCCCGGCGCGAGGCGCTGCGGGCGGCCCTGGAGGCCCACGGCTTCCGGATCGAGCACAGCGAGGCCAGCCTCTACCTGTGGGTCACCCGGGACGAGCCCTGCTGGGACACGGTCGCCCACCTCGCCGAACTGGGCATCCTGGTCGCTCCGGGCGACTTCTACGGAGAGGCGGGCGCGCGCTTCGTACGGGTCGCCTTCACGGCGACCGACGAACGGGTCGAGGCGGCGGTCAAGCGCCTCTCCTGAGCGGAGCGGACAGCCCGAGGGGGCCGGGAGCAGCTGCTCCCGGCCCCCTCGGCCGTCGTGCGGGGCGGGCGGATCAGCCGCCGAGGACCGGCAGGCCGCCGGGCAGCGGCAGGCCCTGGGTGGGAACGGCACCGGTCACGGTGTCGGTCGCCACCGCGTCGGTCGGCAGCCCCTTCGCCGGCAGTCCGCCGAGCAGGGAGCCCGCGGTGTCGGCGACCTCGCCGGGGGCGCCCGGCAGGGTCTTGGCGGCGGTGTCCGTGGCCGTCGCGGCGGCGGCCTCACCGGTGCCGACGGCCTCGCTCGCGGCGCCCGTGGCCTGTGCGGTGTCCGGGCTGGTGAGGGCGCCCAGCTGCGGCACGGACTCCAGGCCCGCGGCGCTGGCCGCGCCGGCCGCACCGACCACGGGAGCGGCCCCGGCTGCGAGGAGCAGCGCGGTACGGGCGATCCGGCGGGTCAGGGGGAGGGACATGTTGCTCCTAAGCGGTAGCGGCTGAGTACGCCGGTACAACCGCCGGGGGGCGGGGATGAGTTGCGCAGGCCACGGGTAAAGGATCGGTAACGCATCGTTTAATCGGCTTCCGCGACAAGCCCATTGATTGCGCCTCCACCCGCTCCCACCAGGGGTTTGGTGCTTTCCGGAGCCGATCGGCCCGCCCGTCGGACCACCCCCGCACGGGCGACGCCTCGCACGGGTGGGCGATCGGGTCAGCGGGCCACGAAGATCCGCACCTCGTCGTACTCCGCGTTGTGCGGGTCCCCGTCGCCGGACTTCGCGCCGCGGCCGCCCTTCTGCTGCCACTGGCCCTTCGCCTCGCCGGCTATCCACCCCCGCCAGGCGTACGACACCCGGGCGATGTTCATCCCCCGCGCGTTGGCCACGGCCCAGCCCGCCATCGCCCGGCTGCCGCGGGCCGCCCGCTCGCCGCCGTCCCGCTTCTCCACCAGGGTGACCTCGGCCTCCTTGACGGGCCGGCCGGCCGCCGCCCCGGCGGTGGGCTCCTTGGGCGCCGTGTGCAGCCCGTCCTTGCCGAAGATCCGGTTCAGCTCCGCCCGCACCTTCTCCGGATCGCCGGGCCCCGTGGGCGCGGGGCCGCCGCAGGACAGTTCGCCGTCGCCCGCGAGGGCGCCCGTCACCACGGCCGCGTCCGGCTCGTGCTTCGCGTACGCCTGGGGGAAGCCGCTGAGCTGCACCTGCTGCGCGGCCTCGGTCAGCGGGAGCCGCGCCCAGCCCTTCACCTCGACCAGCCGCTCGTAGAAGATCCCGGCCGAGTACACCGGGTCCATGATCTGCTGCGGGGTGCCCCAGCCCTGCGAGGGCCGCTGCTGGAACAGGCCGAGCGAATCCCGGTCGCCGTGGTCGAGGTTGCGCAGCGCCGACTCCTGCATGGCCGTCGCCAGCGCGATGGTCACGGCCCGGTCCGGCAGCCCCTTGGCCACCCCGACGGCCGCTATCGTCGCCGCGTTCGCCGCCTGCTCCGGGGACATGTCGTAGGAGTCCCGCGGCCCCACCCGCGCCGTGCAGTGCGGGGCGCCGCCCCCGCCGACCGTCGAGTCGTACTGCACGGCGAAGTAGCCGATCAGGGCGAACAGGACCAGCAGGCCGGCCGCCGTGCGCAGGGGCCGGCGGCGGCGGGGCCGGGGGCGGGGAAGATCGCTCTGGGACACGCCGCCCACCGTACTTGAGCCGGGTGACGCGTCCACCGTCCGGACGTGGGGAGGTTCGGCGCAGCCCGGGGCGTTAGGGTCAGAGGCATGTCCGTATCCGAGCTGGACCTCACCCTGGACGCCGCCGAGCTGACCGCCCGGCTCGTCGACATTCCGTCCGTGAGCGGCGACGAGAAGGTCCTCGCCGACCTGGTGGAGCAGGCGCTGCGCGCCCTCCCCCACCTCACGGTGGACCGCCACGGCAACAACGTCGTGGCCCGTACGCAGCTCGGCCGCGCCGAGCGCGTCGTCCTGGCCGGGCACCTCGACACCGTGCCGATCGCCGACAACGTCCCGTCCCGCCTCGACGAGAACGACGTCCTGTGGGGCTGCGGCACCACCGACATGAAGTCCGGCGTGGCCGTACAGCTGCGCATCGCCGCGACCGTGCCCGAGCCGAACCGCGACCTCACCTTCGTCTTCTACGACCAGGAGGAGGTCGCCGCCGACCTCAACGGTCTCGGCAAGGTCGCCGCCGCCCACCCCGACTGGCTCACCGGCGACTTCGCGGTGCTGCTGGAGCCGTCCAACGGCGAGGTCGAGGGCGGCTGCCAGGGCACGCTGCGGGTCCTGCTCCGCACGGCCGGCGAGCGCGCCCACTCCGCCCGCAGCTGGATGGGCTCCAACGCGATCCACGCGGCGAGCCCCATCCTGGCCAGGCTGGCGGCGTACGAGCCGCGCAAGCCCGTCATCGACGGCCTGGAGTACCACGAGGGCCTCAACGCGGTCCGCATCGAGGGCGGCGTCGCCAACAACGTCATCCCCGACGCGTGCACGGTGACGGTGAACTTCCGCTACGCCCCCGACCGCTCCGAGGCCGAGGCCATCGCCCACGTCCGCGAGGTCTTCGCGGACTGCGGTGTCGCCGAGTTCGTCGTCGACGACTCCTCCGGCGGGGCCCTTCCCGGGCTCTCCCACCCGGCGGCGGCGGCCTTCATGGAGTCGGTCGGCGGCCGGGCCATGCCCAAGTTCGGCTGGACCGACGTGTCCCGCTTCAGCGCGCTCGGCATCCCGGCGGTCAACTACGGCCCGGGCGACGCCCTGCTGGCGCACAAGGTGGACGAGCGGGTCGAGACCAAGGCGATCCTGCACTGCGAGGAACGACTCCGCGCCTGGCTGACCTCCTGAATTCCGCTCCCGGTCACCTTCGTGCGCCTACCCTGATCCAACGATCAGCAGGAGGGAGCACATCATGGGCAACCACCGCAATTCCGACGGGTTCGCTCGTCGCCGGCCCGAGGAGCAGCAGCTCGGGCCGGTGCTGCGCCGGCGGGGCCAGGTGCAGGCGGGCAGTACGACGGACCAGCGGCTGCTGGACTCGGCCGGGCCCTCCGAGTGGGTGCACACCGATCCCTGGCGGGTCCTGCGGATCCAGTCGGAGTTCATCGAGGGCTTCGGCACGCTGGCGGAGCTGCCGCCGGCGATCAGTGTGTTCGGCTCGGCCCGCACCCCGGCGGGCACGCCGGAGTACGAGGCCGGGGAGCGCATCGGCAGCGCCCTCGTCGAGGCCGGCTTCGCGGTGATCACGGGCGGCGGCCCGGGTGCGATGGAGGCCGCCAACAAGGGGGCCCGGGAGGCGAACGGGATCTCGGTCGGACTCGGGATCGAGCTGCCCTTCGAGCAGGGGCTCAACCCGCACGTGGACCTCGGGCTGAACTTCCGGTACTTCTTCGTCCGCAAGACGATGTTCGTGAAGTACAGCCAGGGCTTCGTCGTCCTGCCGGGCGGACTCGGCACGCTGGACGAGCTGTTCGAGGCCCTGACGCTGGTCCAGACCCGGAAGATCACCCGCTTCCCGATCGTGCTGTTCGGCACCGAGTACTGGGGCGGGCTGGTCGACTGGCTGAGGAACACCGTGATCGCCCAGGGCAAGGCGTCCGAGTACGACCTGATGCTCTTCCACGTCACGGACGACGTGGAGGAGGCGGTGACGCTGGTCAGCAAGGAGGTCGGCGAGGGCACCGGCGAACGCGCCGCCCTGGCCGCCACCGAGGAGGCGGCCCGGGAAGCCGGCGACTGATTCCCGTCGCCGGCCGGCCCCGGCGGACGCGTCAGGCCAGCCCCCGGCGGGCGACCGCCGGGGGCCGGTGGCCCTGGATGGACGCCACCATGTCGAGGACCTGCTTCGTCTCGGCGACCTCGTGGACGCGGTAGACCTGCGCGCCGAGCCAGGCCGAGACGGCCGTCGTGGCCAGGGTGCCCAGCAGGCGTTCCTTGACGGGCCGGTCCAGGGTCTCGCCCACGAAGTCCTTGTTGGACAGGGACACCAGCACCGGCCAGCCCGTCCCGGCCATCTCGGCCAGGCGGCGGGTCGCCTCCAGGGAATGGCGGGTGTTCTTCCCGAAGTCGTGCCCCGGGTCGATCATGATCGACTCCCGGGGGACCCCCAGCGCCGCCGCCCGCTCGGCCAGCCCGACGGTGACCCGCAGGATGTCCGCCATCACATCCTCGTACGCCGTCCGGTGCGGGCGGGTGCGCGGCAGGGCCCCGCCGGCGTGCGTGCACACCAGCCCGGCCCCGTGGCGCGCGGCCACCTCCGCCAGTTTCGGGTCCACCCCGCCCCAGGCGTCGTTGAGGAGATCCGCCCCGGCCTCGCAGACGGCCTCGCCGACCTCGTGCCGCCAGGTGTCCACGCTGATCACCACGTCGGGGTGGCGGCGCCGTACCTCCGCCACGAAGCCCACCGTGCGCCGCGCCTCCTCGGCCGCGTCCACGTGCTCGCCCGGGCCCGCCTTGACCCCGCCGATGTCGATGATCGCGGCGCCTTCGGCAACGGCCTGCTCGACCCGCTCCAGGGCGGGCTCGTCGCGGAACGTCGCGCCCTGGTCGTAGAAGGAGTCCGGCGTCCGGTTCACGATGGCCATGATCACCGGCTCGTGGGTGCCGAACTCGCGCCTGCCCAGTCGCAGCATTCCGTTCTTTCCTCCTCCGGCGGCCCTCGCGCCTCGCCTGCGACCTTAACCTGGTGACCGGAGTGGGTCCCCCAGGTCCCCGGCAGTCTTCCAGGGAGAGTTGATCGTGTTCTGGTTCTTGCTGATCGCGCTGGTCGTGGTCGTCGCCGCGGTCACCCTCGCCGTGGTCGGCGGTGGTTCCGAGGCCGTCCTGCCGGAGGCGGAGCCGGACCGGGTGGCCGACGGGCTGCCGGAGAACCGTCCCGTCGTACGGACCGACATCGACGCCCTGCGGCTGCCGGTGGCGCCCCGCGGCTACCGGATGGCCGAAGTCGACGAGGTGCTGGAGCGCCTCGCGGCCGAGCTCGCCGAGCGGGACGCGCGCATCGCGGAACTCACGAGGGCAGCGGCGGCCCCTTCCCCGGCGGAGCGGCCGGCGGCGGGGCGTGCGGCGGGTGGGCCCGCGGCGGCGGCCGGGGAGCCCGGAGTGGACCTGCACAAGGCGGGGGGCGACCAGTGACCGCGCTCGCCGGCCCGGACGGGGGCCTGCGCTGCCCGTGGGCGCTCGCCACCACGGACTACATCGCCTACCACGACACGGAGTGGGGCCGGCCGCTGCGCGGGGACGACGCCCTGTACGAACGGCTCTGCCTGGAGGCCTTCCAGTCGGGTCTGTCCTGGCTGACGATCCTTCGGCGGCGGGAAGGTTTCCGCAAGGCCTTCGCGGACTTCGAGATCGCGGCGGTCGCCCGCTTCGACGAGACCGACGTGGAGCGGCTGCTCGCCGACGAGGGGATCATCCGAAACCGGGCCAAGATCGAGGCGACGCTCGCCAACGCCAAGGTGCTGGCCGGTTGGGAGCCCGGTGAACTGGACACTCTGATCTGGTCGCACGCCCCCGAACCGGGGCGCCCGGCTCCCCGGTCGATCGCCGAGGTCCCGGCCGTCACGCCCGAGTCGACCGCGCTGTCCAAGGCGCTCAAGAAGGCCGGCATCCGGTTCGTCGGCCCGACCACCGCCTACGCCCTGATGCAGGCCTGCGGCCTGGTCAACGACCACCTCGCCGACTGCACCGCCCGTACCCCCGCCTGAGCGGCGGGGGCCGGGGGCGGCGCCGCGGTCAGGGACGCCGGGGTCAGCGGCCCAGGTACTTCGGCGCCTGCTTCGACAGGAAGGCCTCGACGGCGATCGCGTGGTCCTCGGAGGCACCCGCGCGGGCCTGGAGCGTGTCCTCGTGGGCCAAGGCCTCCGCGAGGGAGCGGGAGGCCCCGTAGGCCAGGGACTCCTTCAGGGCGGCGTAGGCGACCGTCGGACCCGCCGCGAGGGTGCGGGCCACCGCCTCCGCCTCCGCGTGCAGCGCCTCCGAGGAGACGAGCCGGTTCACGATGCCCAGCTCGTACGCCTCCTGCGCCTTCACCGAGCGGGGGAACAGCAGCAGGTCGGAGGCCCGGGAGGCGCCGATCAGGCGGGGCAGCGTCCACGAGACCCCCGAGTCGGCGGTCAGCGCCACGCCCGCGAACGAGGTGTTGAAGGAGGCGGTGTCGGCGACGACGCGGAAGTCCGCCGCCAGCGCGAAGCCGAAGCCCGCCCCGGCCGCGACCCCGTTCACCCCGGCCACGACCGGCTTCGGCATCTCGGTGAGCGCCCGCACGATGGGGTTGTAGTGGTCGGCGACCGTGTTCATGGTCAGCGTGGACCCGTTCGCACGGTCCGCCGCCAGGTTCTCGACGTGCTCCTTGAGGTCCTGGCCGACGCAGAAGGCCCGGTTTCCGGCCGCCGTGAGCAGAACGGCCCGTACGGCCGGGTCCGCGGCCGCGGCCTGGACCGCGTCGCGCAGCGCGACCTTGGCCTCGGTGTTCATGGCGTTCATGGCGTCGGGACGGTTGATCGTGATGGTGGCGAGTCCGTCGGTCACTTCGTAGAGCACGCTGTCGGCCATGGCGGGGGTCCCCCTTCGTCGCGGGCTTGGCTACCGGCCGGTACCGGCCGGTCCAAGGGTCAGCATGGCGGACCCGGCGGGGCCGGGGCATGTGATGTGCGTCAAACGGAGCGAAGGGCGGACGCGGGGTGCGGCGGCGAAGTATCGCAGGCACGTCCCCGAAATGAGTGGTTTTGGCCGAGCGCGTTGCCCAAGCGTTCCCTGCCGATGTTGGTCATCGGGTCCTGACATGCGGGATAATGGCCAAGAAGCAATGTGTTCGATGCCGGGTTCCAGGCGCCTGAATGGGGCCGTCGGCTGACGATGAGCTGGTTTCAGGAAGGGGAACGAGCATGGCGGCCATGAAGCCGCGGACGGGCGACGGCCCGCTCGAGGTCACCAAGGAGGGGCGGGGCATCGTCATGCGCGTACCGCTCGAGGGCGGCGGTCGGCTCGTCGTCGAGCTGACCCCGGACGAGGCGGAAGCCCTGGGTGACGCCCTGAAGAAGGTCGTCGGCTAACACCGTCGGCACTGCGGTCACCATCCGCATTCTCCGTTTTCCCTGCGCTGCCCCGATCCGCTCACCGCGGTCGGGGCAGCGTTGTCTCTTCCTCACCCGTTGCCTTCCCTTGCGCGCCGCTCGCGCGGCCCGGCCCCGGGGCGCCTCGCCGGCTTCGCCGCCGTGCCGGACTGCCGTCCGGCGGTGCCGACCCGCCGGCTCAGCGCCGGACCGCGCACAGCAGGCCGTCGCCGACCGGCAGCAGCGCCGCTTCCAGCGCCGGGCTCTCCCGGACGCTGCGCAGCAGCTCCCGTACGCGCAGGACCTCCGCCTGCTGGGCCGTGGAGTCCACGGTGCGCCCGTCGGAGAAGACCCCTTCGAAGCAGACCAGCCCGCCGGGGCGCAGCAGCCGCAACGATTCGGCGAGGTAGTCGAGGGACTCGGTGGGGTCCCCGTCGCAGAAGACGAGGTCGTAGCCGCCGTCCGCGAGGCGGGGCAGTACATCCAGGGCGCGGCCGGGGATGAAGCGGGCCCGGTTGCCGGCGAAGCCCGCCGCGCGGAAGGCCTGGCGGGCGAAGGCCTGCCGGTCCGGCTCCGGATCGACCGTGGTCAGCACGCCGTCGGGGCGCATGCCGTGCAGGAGGTGGATGCCGGAGACGCCGGTGCCGGTGCCGATCTCGGCGACCGCCTTGGCGTCGGCGGTGGCGGCGAGCAG
Source organism: Streptomyces sp. NPDC006326 (assembly GCF_040612915.1). Lineage (NCBI taxonomy): Bacteria > Bacillati > Actinomycetota > Actinomycetes > Kitasatosporales > Streptomycetaceae > Streptomyces > Streptomyces sp. NPDC006326. Next base: position 322,762 of record NZ_JBEXRC010000001.1, read on the forward strand.
GCGCAGCGCGGCCCCGGTGCCGGGGGAGACGGAGCGCAGGCCCGCTTCCCTGGCCCGGTCGCGGGCCCACCGCAGAGCGTCGTCCTCGGCGACAAACGCGTCGGCGAAAGCCCAGCTCGTCTGCCGGTTGCCGGTAATGACCCTCTCCTGTCCCCATAGTTGGCGCAACGGTGACTGTATCCGCTGACGTCGGGAACCCGCAGATGGGACCGGGCGTTGAAGAAAACGGCGACGAAAAAACAGTGATGCAAAAGGGACACCGGGACGGGGCCCGGGCGGGATAGATCGGACGGCACCGGGCAGATCGGCGGCCCGGAGGGCCGAAGGGCCGAGCAAAGTTACTGCAAAAACACTTATCCGGAGCTGACGGGAGGGGTGGCTATGGTAGGGACTCCACTGGACACCACCAGAGCCGATAGGGGAGGTGCGGCTGCGCCTGTGGATCGTGGAGGCGTATTCCGACGCCTCTTCTGGTCGGCGGGTGAGCCGAAATCCGTGACCGACATTGCTGACCGCTTCCACACCGCTGCCACCGCAACCACCGCGACCTTTGCCGCCGATGCGGGCACCCAGGCGTGGACCCCTCCCTCGTGGGAGGAGATCGTCAGCACGCACAGTGCGCGGGTCTACCGCCTCGCCTACCGTCTGACGGGCAACCAGCACGACGCCGAGGACCTGACCCAGGAGGTCTTCGTCCGCGTCTTCCGCTCGCTGTCCACCTACACGCCGGGCACCTTCGAGGGCTGGCTCCACCGGATCACCACCAACCTCTTCCTCGACATGGTCCGCCGCAAGCAGCGGATCCGCTTCGACGCACTCGCCGACGACGCGGCCGAGCGGCTGCCGAGCCGCGAGCCGTCCCCCCAGCAAGTGCTCCACGACACCCACTTCGACGCCGACGTCCAGCAGGCGCTCGACACGCTCGCGCCCGAGTTCCGTGCGGCCGTGGTGCTGTGCGACATCGAGGGCCTGTCGTACGAGGAGATCGCCGCGACCCTCGGGGTCAAGCTCGGCACCGTCCGCAGCCGTATCCACCGCGGCCGCTCGCACCTGCGCAAGGCCCTCAAGCACCGGTCTCCCGGAGCCCGGGCCGAGCAGCGCGCGCTGGCGGGGGCGGCGGTGGGCGCGCCGGGAGCCGGGGGAGAGGGCGGAGCCGAGTGAGCGGAGTCAGTCCGTCTCCTGCCGAACACCACCTGGGCGACCGCCTCGCCGCCTTGGTGGACGGGGAGTTGAGCCACGACGCGCGGGAGCGGGTCCTGGCGCACCTGGCCACCTGCGCCAAGTGCAAGGCCGAGGCCGACGCCCAGCGCCGGGTGAAGACGATGTTCGTGGAAAGTGCCCCGCCGCCCCTGTCGGCGGGGCTGCTGGCGCGCCTGCAGGGGCTCCCGGAGGACGGTCCTGACGGGCCGTCGGGACCGGGGCCGTCGGGACCGTTCGGGTACGTGGCGCCGACCGCGCCGCAGCAGGGCTTCCGCATCCACGAGGTGGGCCGGCCGAGGCGGCGCTTCGCCTTCGTCGCGGCCGGGGCGGTGTCGCTGGCCGCCTTCGCGCTGGGCGGCTCCCTCCCGGCGGACGGCGTGGTGGACCCGCGGATGCACGGCGAGGCCCCTGCGACCAGGCCCGGCCCCGTGGCCCCGGTGTCCGATGCGGTGGCCCGCGAACGGGTCCCCGCCCCGGGCTTCACCGCCAGACCCCTGGTCCAGCCCTGGCTGTCCCCCTCGCCCCAGCCGGTGTCCCTGAGACCCTGAGCCGGCTCCGGACCCGCCGGTGAGCCGCCCGGCGGCCCCGGGGGTGGTTGAATCGGCCGCGGAGATACAGGTACACGGGGAGCGCCCATGGCCGACAGTCAGCAGTCCGAACCGGCTCCGTCCTGGTGGAGCCACCCCGACCGGCCCGCGGGCGCGCCCCCCGCGGCCGCCTACGACCCCTGGGCGGCCGGCCCGCTGCACACGGTGGACGGCGGCAGGCCGGCGGCGGGGCCCGTCCGCGGTCTCGTGCTGCGCCAGGCCGTCGCCCTCGGCCTCGGCACCGCCCTCCTCGCCGGCGGCATCGGCGGCTACGTCGGCGTACTCGCCGAGCGCCGGGCCGGCACCCGCCTGGAGCTCCCCCAGGCGGCCGCGGAGGCCAAGGACCGCGCCCCCGACAGCGTGGCCGGCATCGCCGCGACCGCGCTCCCCGGCGTGGTGACCCTGCACGTCCGGGGCAGCGGGGGCGGCGGCACCGGCACCGGGTTCGTGCTCGACGCCGAGGGGCACATCCTGACCAACAACCACGTGGTCGCGGGGGCCAAGGACATAACGGTCACCTTCAGCACGGGCGACAGCGTCACCGCCGAACTCATCGGCCGCGACATCGGGTACGACCTGGCGGTGGTCAAGGTGGACGGGGTACGGGGCCTGAGGCCGCTGACCCTCGGGAATTCCGAGAACGTCAAGGTCGGCGACCCGGTGGTGGCCATCGGCGCGCCCTTCGACCTCTCCAACACCGTCACCGCCGGGATCATCAGCGCCACCGGGCGGCCCATCACCGCGGGCGGGGACAAGGGCGACGGCAGCGACATCAGCTACGTCGACGCCCTGCAGACCGACGCACCGATCAACCCCGGCAATTCGGGCGGCCCTCTCCTCGACGCCAAGGCCCACGTGATCGGCATCAACAGCGCCATCCGCGGAGCCGACGCGGGCGGCGACGGCGGAGACGGCGCGAAGCAGAGCGGCAGCATCGGCCTCGGCTTCGCCATCCCCGTCAACCAGGGCAAGCGGGTCGCCGAGGAGCTCATCCGCACGGGCCGCGCCACCCACCCCGTCATCGGGGTCACCCTCGACATGGAGTACTCGGGTGACGGGGCCCGCGTCGCCACCCGCGGCGAGGGCGGCAAACCGGCCGTCACCCCCGACGGGCCGGGAGAGAGGGCCGGACTGAAGGGCGGCGACGTGATCACCAAGGTGGACGGCACGCGCGTACACGGCGGCGACGAGCTCATCATCAAGATCCGCGCCCACCGCCCGGGTGACCCGCTGAAACTGACCGTGCTCCGCGACGGCCGGGAACGCACCCTGGACATGGTCCTCGGTTCGGCGAACGGATCATGACGGGACGGAGAAACCCCGGCGGATGCGGCACCGAGGTAGGGGCCGTCCGGCAACGCCGGGTACCGTGGGTGCGGGCCCGCAGTGGAGACAGCCGAGGAGCGGCAAGGTGTTCAACGACATAGGCGCACTCGAACTGGTCACGATCGTGGTGCTCGCCATTCTCGTCTTCGGTCCGGACAAGCTGCCGAAGGTGATCCAGGACGTGTCCGGTTTCATCCGGAAGGTCCGCGCGCTCTCCGACAGTGCCAAGCAGGACATCCGCTCCGAACTCGGCCCGGAGTTCAAGGACTTCGAGTTCGAGGACCTGAACCCGAAGACGTTCATCCGCAAGCAGCTGACGGAGAACGAGGACCTCAGGGAGATCCGCAGCAGCTTCGACCTCCGCAAGGAGCTGAACGAGGTCACCGACGCCGTCAACAGCCGCGAGACCGCTCCCGCCTCCGGGGCCTCCGCCGTGACCGCCGCCACCGGCCCGGACCTGCTGAAGAAGCCCGCCGCCCCGGCCGCCGACCAGCGCGCCCCCTTCGACGCCGACGCCACCTGAGGCGCGGCCTGCCGGGCGATCCCGGGTCGGATGGCTATCCTCCATGAGTCCGGACCCGGGACGCCCGAGGGTTTGGGGGTCCCCCAGCCGAGCGAGGGGGAGGGTCCCCCCAGCGAAGCGAGGGGGGAGGGCCGGCTCCGGACCCCACGCAACGAGAGGCCGCCCAGATGGAGACGACGAGCAGCAGCCGGGTAGCGACCCAGCCCGCCGAAGCACCCGCGCCCGCCGCCGAGCCCGCCGCACCTGCCGCACCGGCTCCTGCATCCCCGCAGGTGCCGCCCGAAGCCGCCACGGAGGCGGCCACGCCCGTCCCGGCGGCCCGCCGGACGGCCCAGGGGTACCTGCGGGCCGAGTTCCCCTGGTACGGGCTGGACGGGGCCTTCACCGGCCCCCGCTGGCTCATGCAGGTCGGCACCGGGGCCGACGGCACCGTCGAGCACGGGTCCACCGGGCACGGCGACGAGCCCTCCGCACGCGGGGAGCTCGCGACCGGCGAGAAGGAGCGCTTCGCGGTGGTCGTCACCGTCGCGAGCAATCCGCTGCGCCGCAGCAGCGACGGCACCGGCACCCTGGAGGCCACCTCGGTGTCCTCGGCGGCCTGGCTGGCCGGCTCCGGGCTGCTGGCCTACAGCTGGCCCGGCCAGATGGACCACACCCTGCGCGACGACTGGCTGGAGCAGCAGACCGAGGCCGCCTGGGAGCTGGCCGACGACCTCGACGGGTCGGACTGGTCGACGCTGTCGCTGCCGGTCGACGGCGAGCCGACGCCCTTCCACTACCGCGAGTCCGAGTTCGGCTGGGTCCTGGCCGGCTCCACGCGGGGCGGAGTCCACCTGGGCGCGTACGGGCGGGGGATGAGCGCGTACGGGCTCGGCTTCTCGGTGATCGGCGACCTGAGCGCCTACGAGTAGCCGGCGCCGGGGACGCACGGGGCGTACGGCAAAGGGCACCGCCGACCAGCGGTGCCCTCCACACGCGGCGACCCGGGTCCGGGCCGCCGCCCCTCAGAACTTGTTGCGCGGGGTGATGCCCAGCGACATGCCCGCGAGCCCGCGTGCGCGGCCGCCGAGCTTGCCCGCGATGGTGCGCAGCGCCGCGCCGGCCGGGGAGTCCGGGTCGGACAGGACGACGGGCTTGCCTTCGTCGCCGCCCTCGCGCAGCCGGACGTCGATCGGGATGGAGCCCAGCACGGGGACCGTCGCGCCGACCGTCTTGGTGAGGCCGTCGGCGACCTTCTGGCCGCCGCCCGTGCCGAACACGTCGACCATCTCGTCGCAGTGCGGGCAGGGCAGCCCGGACATGTTCTCGACCACGCCGACGATCTTCTGGTGGGTCTGCACGGCGATGGAGCCGGCCCGCTCCGCGACCTCGGCCGCGGCCTGCTGCGGGGTGGTCACGACCAGGATCTCCGCGTTCGGCACCAGCTGGGCCACGGAGATCGCGATGTCGCCCGTGCCCGGCGGCAGGTCGAGCAGCAGCACGTCCAGGTCGCCCCAGAAGACGTCCGCCAGGAACTGCTGCAGCGCGCGGTGCAGCATCGGGCCGCGCCACACCACCGGGGCGTTGCCCGGGGTGAACATGCCGATGGAGATGACCTTCACGCCGTTCGCGGACGGCGGCATGATCATGTTCTCGACCTGGGTGGGCTTGCCGTCCACGCCCAGCATGCGCGGCACGCTGTGGCCGTAGATGTCCGCGTCCACGACGCCGACCTTCAGGCCGTCCGCCGCCATCGCCGCGGCGAGGTTGACGGTGACCGAGGACTTGCCGACGCCGCCCTTGCCCGAGGCGACCGCGTAGACGCGGGTCAGCGAGCCCGGCTTGGCGAACGGGACCTCGCGCTCGGCGGTGCCGCCGCGCAGCGAGGCAGCCAGCTCCTTGCGCTGCTCGTCGCTCATCACGTCCAGCGTGACGGCCACCGAGGTGACGCCCGCGACCTTCTCCACGGCCTCGCTGACGTTCTCCGTGATGGTCTCGCGCATGGGACAGCCCGACACCGTCAGGTAGACCGTGACGGCGACGGCGCCGCCGTCACCGATCTCCACCGATTTGACCATGCCGAGCTCGGTGATCGGCCGGTGGATCTCAGGGTCGTTCACCGTCGCCAGCGCGTCCAGGATCGCGTCCTGCTCGGGCACGGCGGCGGAGCTTGTGTCGGTAGCCATGCCCCGATGGTACGGCTCGGTAGCGTGCCTCAGGAAAGGCCGCTAGCGGTCGCCTTCGTCACTCTCCGCCGGGAATAGCCGCCGCTCGTCCATCTCCTTGATCAGGTCCTGGAACTCCGAGCGGATCCAGTCGCGCGTCGCGACCTCGCCCAGACCCATCCGCAGGGCCGCGATCTCCCGGGTCAGGTACTCGGTGTCCGCGATCGAACGTTCGTTCTGTTTGCGGTCCTGCTCCAGGTTGACCCGGTCGCGGTCGTCCTGCCGGTTCTGCGCCAGCAGGATCAGCGGAGCGGCGTACGAGGCCTGCAGCGACAGCATCAGCGTCAGGAAGATGAACGGGTACTGGTCGAAGCGCAGGTGCTCCGGCGCGAAGATGTTCCACAGCACCCACACGATGATGACCAGGGTCATCCAGACGATGAACCGGCCCGTGCCGAGGAAGCGCGCCACCCGCTCCGACAGCCGCCCGAAGGCCTCGGGGTCGTACTCGGGCAGCAGCGAGCGGCGCTTGGCCCGCGGCAGGTCCAGGCGGACCCGAGAGCGCGTCAGCGCACTCGACCCCGTGGCCAGCCCCGCCTTGGCCCGTTCGGCCCGCTCGGCGGCGCGGTCGGGCCGCTCCGCCCGCTCCGTGCGCTCGGCCGCCTCCGCCGTGCCGTGCTCACGGGCGTGCTCGCGCCGCTCCCGCCGCTCGCGCACCTGCTCCCGGCGCCGCTCCCGTTCGCGCCCCTGGTCCCCGCGCCCCCGCTCACCGGCCACGGACGGCCTCCTCGGAGTGCTCGGAGTGGAAGTCCTTCTCGCGCCAGTCCTCCGGCAGCAGGTGGTCCAGTACGTCGTCCACGGTCACCGCGCCCAGCAGCGAGCCGCTCTCGTCGACCACCGGCACCGCGACCATGTTGTACGCGGCGAGGTAACTGGTCACCACCGGCAGCGAGGCGTCCGGCGTCAGCGGCGGCAGGCCCGTGTCGACGATCGAGCTGACCAGGGTGAACGGCGGGTCGCGCAGCAGCCGCTGGAAGTGCACCGTGCCCAGGTACTTGCCCGTCGGCGTCTCGTCCGGCGGCCGGCACACGTACACCTGCGCCGCCAGCGCCGGCGACAGGTCCGCCTGCCGTACGCGGGCCAGCGCGTCCGCCACCGTCGCGTCCGGCCGCAGCACGATCGGCTCGGTCGTCATCAGACCGCCCGCGGTGTTCTCCTCGTAGGACAACAGGCGGCGCACGTCCGCCGCGTCGTCGGGCTGCATCAGCGTCAGCAGCCGTTCCTGGTCGTGCTCCGGCAGCTCCGAGAGAAGGTCGGCCGCGTCGTCCGGGTCCATCGCCTCCAGGACGTCGGCGGCGCGCTCCTCCTTCAGCTTGCCGAGGATCTCCACCTGTTCGTCCTCGGGAAGCTCCTCCATGACATCCGCGAGCCGGTCGTCGTCGAGGGCGCTGGCCACCTCGGCGCGCCGCTTGGGCGTCAGGTGGTGCAGGACGCTCGCCACGTCGGCCGGGCGCATCTGCTCGAAGGTCGCCACCAGGTTCTCGGCGCCTTGGCCCTCCTCCTCCAGCGAGAAGCCGGTGACCGCCGACCACTCCACGGTCAGCGTCTCCCCGCGCCGGCGCAGCGCGCCGCCCTTGCCCTTGCGGACGAAGATCCGGTCGATCTCCCAGTCGCGGCGGGCCGGCAGCTGCTGGATGGCCACGTCCAGGACGGTGACCTCCTCGCCGGTCGAGACCAGCCTCACCCGGCGGTCCAGCAGTTCACCGAGGATCAGCCGCTCGGTGGGCCGCTGTTCGAAACGCCGCATGTTGACGACACCGGTGGTGATGACCTGCCCGGACTCCACGCCGGTGACCCGGGTCATGGGCAGGAAGATCCGCCGCCGGCTGACGACCTCGACCACCAGGCCCAGCAGCCGCGGGGGCCGCCCGCCGACGCGCAGCATCGCCACCAGGTCGCGGACACGGCCCACCTGGTCGCCGTTGGGGTCGAAGACGGGCACACCCGACAGATGGGAGACGAAGATCCGTGGGGCGCCACCGGCCATGCGAGCGCCTCCTCAAGCGTCGATCAACAGTCCTTGCGCCCCTCAGGCTAGCCCGTGCCCGCAGCGGACGCCCTGGCAGGCGGTCCGCCCGGGCTGCCCGGCCGCCCACCCCCCGGGCGCACGCGTACGGGCGGGTACGCTGCCTGCTGCCCGGCAACGCTCCACGACGCTCCGCCCCCGCCCGACGACGACCCACCCCGCTCGACCGCGCACGACGAGAGGCACCTGCCCGTGACCGCCTACTTCCCCGCCGCACGGCTGCGCCGGGCCGCCTTCGTCGGTGTCCTGTGCGCGGGCCTGGCCGTCACCGGCACGGGCTGCGGGGCGGACCCCGACGAGGGCACGAACGGCGTCGGCAAACTCTCCGCCGACCAGATCGAGGACAAGGCGAAGGCCGCGGCCGGCTCCGCCGACTCCGTCCACCTGTCCGGCACGCTCGTCAGCGGCGGCAAGTCCTTCACGCTCGACATGCGGCTCGGCAAGGACGGCGGCTCCGGCGAGGTCAAATCGCAGGAGGACACCTTCCAGCTGCTGCGCGTGGGAGACCAGCTGTACCTGAAGGCCAGCGCGGCGTTCTGGGGGAAGTCCGACTCGGCGGGCAAGCTCGGCGACAAGTACGTGAAGGTCCCCCAGAGCGATCCCACCTACAAGCAGTTCCGCGGGTTCACCGACATGCACGTCCTGCTGGACGGGCTGCTCGGACTCGACGGCAAGCTCGCCAAGGGCGACTACACCAAGGTCGGACCCACGCGCGCGGTCCAGGTCACCGCGGACCAGGGCAAGGGCGGCAAGCTCTCCGTCTCCCTGCAGGGGACCCCGTACCCGCTGCGCATGGAGCGCGCCGGGGGCGCCGGGCGGGTGGACCTCTCCGACTGGGGCAAAACCTTCCCGCTGAACCCGCCCGCGCAGGACCAGACGGTCGACTACGGGTCGCAGCTGCCGACGACGAAGGAGCAGGGCGGCGACTCCGCGCCGAGCCCGAGCCCGGGCAAGGGCTCCGGGCAGGGCGCGGACCCGACGAAGTAGGGGAACCGCACGAGCGGGGCAGCAGGGGCGCAGGAGGAGCGGGCCCGGCTAGCGGGCCGCCTTCTTCCGCTTGAGCAGCAGCTTCGGCAGCCCGGCCGGGACCGGCCTGCGGGTGATCGCGGGCGAGGACTGCGGGGCCGCGGCCAGCGAGCCGCTCGGCAGGTCCGTGCTCGCCGCCACCGGCTCCAGCCGCAGCAGCCGGCACTCGCGCGCCCAGCGGTCGGTCATCTCCTCCGAGTCGGGCGCGTTCAGCCGCTTGCCCTTGAGCTCGGCCACCGCCGCCTCCCACGCCTCACCGCGGGGTGCGAGCTCCCGTACGGTCGCGGTCCAGGCCACCAGCCGGCCGCCCTTGTCCTTGCTGCGCACCGTCACCTCGGCGGAGCCCGCGTCCACGAGCCCCGGCAGCGGCTGCTCCCCGGGCCCGTCGCCCAGCACGTGGGCCGCGCCGTCCACCCAGGCGTGCCACAGGGCCCGCTCGGCCCCGGAGCCGCGGACCCAGATCAGGCCGGACTTCTTGGTGGCCTCCTCGACGAGGGCCAGGTCGAGCGTGCTGAGAGTCATGCGCACAGACTAGGCGGTGCCCTGGGGGGCCCTACAGCCAGCCGTGGCGGCGCAGGGCCCGGTGGATGGTGAAGCAGATGCCGACGATCGTCGCCATCACCATCGGATAGCCGTAGCGCCACCGCAGCTCCGGCATGTGGTCGAAGTTCATGCCGTAGACCCCGCAGATCATGGTGGGCACCGCGATGATCGCCGCCCAGGAGGTGATCTTGCGCATGTCCTCGTTCTGGGCGACCGTCGCCTGCGCGAGGTTCGCCTGGAGGATCGAGTTCAGCAGCTCGTCGAAGCCCACGACCTGCTCGTGCACCCGCGCCAGGTGGTCGGCGACGTCACGGAAGTACTTCTGGATGTCCGGGTCGACCAGCCGCATCGGGCGCTCGCTCAGCAGCTCCATCGGCCGCAGCAGCGGGGCGACCGCCCGCTTGAACTCCAGCACCTCCCGCTTGAGCTGGTAGATGCGGCCCGCGTCACCGCCCCGCGCGCCGCCCTTGGCGGGCGCGGCGAACACCGCGCTCTCCACCTCGTCGATGTCGTCCTGTACGGCCGCCGCGACCGCGATGTACCCGTCGACGACGTGGTCGGCGATCGAGTGCAGGACCGACGAGGGGCCCTTCGCCAGCAGTTCGGGGTCGTCCTGCAGACGGTGGCGCAGGCCCTTGAGGGAGCCCTGTCCGCCGTGCCGGACCGTGATGACGAAGTCGGGGCCCGTGAAGCACATCACCTCACCCGTCTCCACGACCTCGCTGGTGGCCGTCAGTTCGGCGTGCTCGACGTAGTGGATCGTCTTGAAGACGGTGAAGAGCGTGTCGTCGTAGCGCTCCAGCTTCGGCCGCTGGTGGGCGTGCACCGCGTCCTCCACCGCGAGCGGGTGCAGACCGAACGTGGCGGCGATCCCCGCGAATTCGGCCTCGGTCGGCTCGTGCAGCCCGATCCAGGCGAACCCGCCGTCCTCGCGGACCCGCCGCATCGCCTCACGCGGCGTCAGACACGCCGATCCGAGCGCGCGCCGGCCGTCGCGGTACACGGCGCAGTCGACGACCGCGCTGCTCGCCGAGGGATCGCGGGTGGTGTCGTAGCCGGGCTGGGCGGGAGTGGACCGGCGCAGCGCGGGACGGACGGCGGCACGCAGGTAGGGCAGCATCGACATGACAGGCTCCTTCGCACGCACGGCTGCGAACCGTACGGGTGGGAGGCCCTCCGTCTCGGACCGGCGGGCAGGGCCGGGCGTCCGGACGGAAGGAACAGGACGGGAGGACAAAGGTCTGCCGTCGCTCTTCGACCGATCGGATGATGACCACGGGGGATCACCGGGTGATCAAACGGGGCGGTGCATGCCCCTGCGGGGAGTGGAAGAGCGGTTGGTACTGCACGATCGACTTCGATCCATTGCAGCCCCACCTCCTCCGGCCGGTCCCCCGTGAGGGACGTCCTGTCTCCGGGGCCTTGAAACGCAGTTCTCCGCGCGGCCCCGATCAGCGATCAACACTATCAGCCGACGGATGGTCAAGACCCGCCCTTTACCCGCCTGATACGAGTTCTATGCTCGCTCCATGGCAGAAATTCTGGCTCTCGTCGAGGCCCGGCTGCGCAGTGCGCTCGGCGAACCCGACGCCCGCGCCTCCGTCACCTTCCTGGGTACCGACCGCATCGAGGTGCTCCGCTTCACCGAGGGCGACCTCGTGCGGTACGCGACCCTCGGCATGTCCGCGCATCCGATGACCGACCCGACCGCCGTCCTCGCCGACCCGCTGCGCGGACCGCGCGCCGAGCTGGTACTGACCGTACGGGCCGGCCTCGCGCCCACCGACAAACTGCTGCGGCCGCTCGCGGTGCTGGCCTCGTCGCCGCAGGTCGAAGGGCTGGTGGTGGCCCCGGGGGCCTCGCTGGACGTGGGCGGGCCGCTGTGGGACGGCGCGCCCTTCACCTCCGTGCTCGTGGCGGAGTCCGGCGGGCTGGTGGAGGACCTGGAACTGGACGAGCCGATGGACCCGGTCCGGTTCCTCCCGCTGCTGCCCATGACGCCGAACGAGGCCGCCTGGAAGCGGGTCCACGGCGCCGCCGCCCTCCAGGAACGCTGGCTCGCGCACGGCACGGATCTGCGGGACCCTCTGCGTACCGCGGTGACGCTGGACTGACACATCCGGACGGGTGATCGCGCCTTGACGGCGCGCCGGGCGGGGAGGAGCGTGGCATCTTATGAGGGGCGAACCGAGTTGCCCGAAATGCGGTGGCCGGGTCAGGGCGCCCGGCCTCTTCTCCGACTCCTGGCAGTGTGAGGTGCACGGCGCGGTGTACCCCCTGCAACCCGTGATCCCGCCCAGCGTCGAGGGCCTGGGCGTGGTGGTGAACCGGGCCCAGGTGCCGGTGTGGATGCCGTGGCCGCTGCCGCTGGGGTGGCTGTTCACCGGGGTGGCGGCCGCCGGGGACGACCGCAGCGGGGGTCGCGGGACGGCGGTGGCGTGTTCGGGCCCCGGGCCGCTGGGCGGGATGGGTGAACTGCTGCTCATCGCGGAGGAACTGGGCGTCGGCCTGGGCGCGCGCTACGCGGGGATCGACGGGCCGGACCCCGGGGCGTACATCGACGTGTCGTCCCCGCCGCACGCCAAGGTGGTCGCGGGGGGACGGCCGACGCCGCTGTGGCACGTGAACGGGGCCCCGGACGACCGGGCGGTCTTCGCGGGCGAGGCGCGGGGGATGTGGCTGTGGGCGGTGGTGTGGCCGGAGCAGTCGGGCCTGCTGCTGTACGACGAGCTGGTGTTGGCCGATCTGCGGGATGCGGGGGCGGAGCTCGAACTGCTGCCCTGCGGGGCGCTCAGTCCGCGGGTCCTGGGACCGTAGCCCTGACCGGGCGGGGTCTGGCCTGATCCGGCCGGGCCGGTGTCCGGCCCGGCCTGGCCGCCTGTCCTGGTCGGCCCGTGGCCGACGCGGCGGTGACCGCTCGTCCTCGGCTCGCCACCGCAGTGTCCCCCCCACCTGCGTGCCTGGTACATCCGGTCCTGGTGGCGGGTATCCTGAGGTGTCCCCCCGTCACCGTTCACCCTGGAGTCACGGCCGTGCGCATCGATCTGCACGCCCACTCCACCGCGTCCGACGGGACCGACAGCCCCGCAGAGCTGGTCCGCAACGCGGCCGCCGCCGGGCTCGACGTGGTGGCGCTGACCGACCACGACACCGTCAGGGGATACGCCGAGGCCATCGCCGCCGTGCCGGCCGGCCTCACCCTCGTGCCCGGGATCGAGCTGTCCTGCCGGCTCGACGGCATCGGGGTGCACATGCTCGCGTACCTCTTCGACGCCGAGGAGCCGGAGTTCGCCCGTGAGCGCGAATTCGTCCGGGACGACCGCACCCCCCGCGCCCAGGCCATGATCGGCAAGCTCCGGGCCCTCGGTGTCGACGTCACCTGGGAGCAGGTGGCCCGTATCGCCGGCGGGGGATCCGTCGGGCGGCCGCACATCGCCACCGCCCTCGTGGAGCTGGGCGTCGTCCCCACCGTGTCCGACGCGTTCACCGCGGACTGGCTCGCCGACGGCGGCCGCGCGTACGCGGAGAAGCACGAGCTCGACCCCTTCGAGGCCATCCGGCTGGTCAAGGCGGCCGGCGGCGTCACCGTGTTCGCGCACCCCGGCGCCGCGAAGCGCGGCCGCTGCGTGCCCGAGTCCGCGATAGCCGGGCTCGCCGCCGCAGGCCTGGACGGCATCGAGGTGGACCACATGGACCACGACGCCGACACGCGCGCCCGGCTGCGCGCCCTGGCCGACGAGCTGGGTCTGCTGACGACCGGTTCCAGCGACTACCACGGCAGCCGCAAGACCTGCCGCCTCGGGGAGTACACGACCGACCCCGAGATCTTCGGCGAGATCACGCGCCGCGCGACGGGGGCCTTCCCCGTACCCGGCGCCGGTGGAGACGCCCGCGCCTAGGCGCCCCTTCTCTTCCCTGGAAACACCCCTCTCTCCTGCAAGGCATCACTGTGTTCGACTTCGCCGTCTTCGGATCCCTTTTTCTCACGCTTTTTGTGATTATGGACCCGCCGGGCATCACGCCGATCTTCCTCGCGCTGACCTCCGGCCGCCCCGCCAAGGTGCAGCGCCGCATGGCCTGGCAGGCCGTCTGCGTGGCGTTCGGCGTCATCGCCGTCTTCGGCATCTGCGGCCAGCAGATCCTGGACTACCTGCACGTCTCCGTACCCGCGCTGATGATCGCCGGTGGTCTGCTGCTGCTGCTCATCGCACTCGACCTGCTCACCGGCAAGACCGACGAGCCGAAGCAGACCAAGGACGTGAACGTCGCGCTCGTCCCGCTCGGCATGCCGCTGCTGGCCGGGCCCGGTGCGATCGTGTCCGTCATCCTCGCCGTGCAGAAGGCCGACGGGTTCGGCGGCCAGCTGTCGGTGTGGACCGCCATCGCCGCCATGCACGTGGTCCTGTGGATCACCATGCGCTATTCGCTCGTGATCATCCGGGTCATCAAGGACGGCGGCGTCGTCCTCGTGACCCGGCTCGCCGGCATGATGCTCTCCGCCATCGCCGTGCAGCAGATCATCAACGGTGTGCTGCAGGTCGTGCGCGGCTCCTGACCGGACGCAGAGCAAACGCCCCCTGACCGGCTCTCGGTCAGGGGGCGTCGACGTCTTCGGTGCGGAGTGTCAGGAGGACGCACTCTCGGCCGGTCGGATCAGGATGCGCTGGCCGATCGACGCGGCCTGCTGAACGATCCGGTTGACGGAGGCCGCGTCCACGACGGTGCTGTCCACGGCGGATCCGTCGACATCGTCCAGGCGCAGAATCTCGAAGCGCACGGGCTTCTCCCTTCGTCAGTGTTCTCCTTGCACTGTTCCAACGAAGTGTAAGAGGCAAACATTCCCTACGCTAAGGAAATTTTTTCACTCGCTAACGACCGACCGCCAGAACGCGGTCAGCGCACCCGCGGTGACCAGCGGGTTCTCGGCGTTCGGGGAGTGTTCCGCACCCGGCACCACCACGCGCTCAGCGCCCAGCCGATCTGTCATGTCGTCCATCAGCGGCACCGGCCACGCATAGTCGACCTCCCCGGACACCACGAGCTTGGGCAGGTCCACCCGGCTCAGCTCCTCGACCCGGTCCGGCTCGGAAACCAGGATGCGGCCCGTGGCCATCAGCTGCTCCGGGACGGTGGCCAGCCAGCGCTCGCGCAGGAAGTGCGCCAGCTCGGGGGAGTCCGCGACCGCATCCTGCGGATCGTGCGCACGCATCGCCGTCCAGATGCCTGCCATGTCCCCGTGCATCGCCTCCAGGGCCGCGACCAGCAGCTTCGTACGGGCCTGCTGCTCCTCGGAGATCGCCGCGGGGCCGCTGCTCACCAGGGTGAGCGAGGCGAAGGGCGATGCGTCGCGCAGGACGGCGGCGCGGGCGATCAGTCCGCCCAGGGAGTGGCCGACCAGGTGGACGCGGCCCGCGTCGAGGGCCTCGGCCTGCGCGAGCACGTCCAGCGCCAGCTCCTCCAGGGCGTACGCCGCCTCCTCGCGGGGGCCGGGGCTCTCGTGCTGGCCCCGCCCGTCGACGGCGACGGCCCGGTAGCCGGCGGCCGCCAGCGGTTCCAGCAGGCCGATGAAGTCCTCCTTGCTGCCCGTGAAACCGGGCACGAGCAGGGCGGTGCCCCGGGTGGGCGCACCGGCCTCGTGCACGGCGAACGCGCCCCGTGCGGTGGTGAGACGGTACGCGCGGGCGTCGGACGGCAGCGTGAGGCGGGGCGGCTTGCTCATGGCCCGAGGTTACCGGCCCGTAGGGGCACGGCAACGGCCCCGGCCCCCTTGTGACAGGGGACCGGGGCCGTCGTCGTGGCGGAGCGGGGCCTACGCCTCGGCGGCCTTGCGGGTCCGGGTGCGCTTGGGCTTCGCGGGAGCCTCCGCGGCCTCGGCGGCCGGCGCGGGCTCCGCGGCCTTCCGCGTACGGGTGGTGCGGCGGGCCTTCACGGGCTCGGAGGGCGGCGCGATCTGGAAGTCCGGCTCCGGAGTCGTCTCGGCGACCGCGACCTTGCGGGTCCGGGTGCGCTTCGGCTGGACCGGGGCCTCCTCGGCCACGGCCGACGCGGCCTCGGCGGCCGGCGCGGCCTCCGCCACCTTGCGGGGGCGGGTGGTGCGGCGGGCCTTCACAGGCTCGGAGGGCGGCGCGATCTGGAAGTCCGGCTCCGGAGTCGTCTCGGCGACCGCGACCTTGCGGGTCCGCGTGCGCTTCGGCTGGACCGGGGCCTCCTCGGCGGGAGCCACCGGAGCCACCGGGGCCTCGACGACCGCAGCCACCGGGGCGGCCTCGGCCACCGCGACCGCGGCGGACGCGGCCGACACCCGGGTACGGCGGCGGCGCGGCCTGCGCGGCTCGTCCTCGGCCGGAGCCGCGGCCGTCTCGGGGGCCTCCGCGACCGGGGTCACGGGAGCGGCGGAGACCTCGGCACCGCCGCGCGTACGGCGGCGCTGGCGCGGGGTCCGCGTACGGGCGGGACGCTCCTCGGCCACCGTGGCCGTGGCGGCCGGACCGCGGCCGCCTCGGCCACCGCGGCCGCCGGTCTCGCCCAGGTCCTCAAGCTCCTCGGCCTTCAGGCCGGCCCGCACGCGCTCGGCGCGCGGCAGGATGCCCTTGGTGCCGGCCGGGATGTTCAGCAGCTCGTACAGGTGCGGGGACGTGGAGTACGTCTCCTCGGGCTCGTGGAAGTCGAGCTCCAGCGCCTTGTTGATGAGCTGCCAGCGCGGGATGTCGTCCCAGTCGACCAGGGTGACGGCGGTGCCCTTGTTGCCCGCGCGGCCGGTGCGGCCCACGCGGTGCAGGAAGGTCTTCTCGTCCTCCGGCGTCTGGTAGTTGATGACGTGGGTCACACCCTCGACATCGATACCGCGCGCGGCGACGTCGGTGCACACCAACACGTCGACCTTGCCGTTGCGGAACGCGCGCAGCGCCTGCTCGCGCGCGCCCTGGCCCAGGTCGCCGTGGACGGCACCGGAGGCGAAACCGCGCTTCTCCAGCTGCTCGGCGATGTCCGCCGCGGTGCGCTTGGTACGGCAGAAGATCATGGCCAGCCCGCGGCCCTCGGCCTGCAGGATGCGCGAGACGAGCTCGGGCTTGTCCATGTTGTGCGCACGGAAGACGTGCTGCGTGATGTTGGCGACGGTCACGCCCTCGCCGTCGGGCGAGGTGGCGCGGATGTGCGTCGGCTGCGACATGTACCGGCGGGCCAGGCCGATGACGGCGCCCGGCATGGTCGCCGAGAACAGCATGGTCTGGCGGCGGGCCGGCAGGTAGTTGATGATCTTCTCGACGTCCGGGAGGAAGCCCAGGTCGAGCATCTCGTCGGCCTCGTCCAGGACGAGCGCCTTGACGCGCGACAGGTCGAGCTTCTTCTGGCCCGCCAGGTCGAGCAGGCGGCCCGGGGTGCCGACGATGACGTCGACGCCCTTCTTGAGCGCCTCGACCTGGGGCTCGTACGCGCGGCCGCCGTATATGGCGAGGACGCGGACGTTGCGGACCTTGCCCGCGGTCAGCAGGTCGTTGGTGACCTGGGTGCACAGCTCGCGCGTCGGGACGACGACGAGGGCCTGCGGGGCGTCGGTCAGCTGCTCGGGCGTGGCCCGGCCGGCCTCGACGTCCGCGGGGACGACGACCCGCTCCAGCAGCGGAAGGCCGAAACCGAGCGTCTTGCCGGTTCCGGTCTTCGCCTGGCCGATGACGTCCGTGCCGGAGAGGGCGACGGGGAGGGTCATCTCCTGGATGGGGAAGGGGGTCACGATGCCGACGGCTTCAAGGGCTTCGGCGGTTTCGGGAAGGATCCCGAGGTCTCGGAACGTAGTCAGGGTGCTGCCTCTTCTGTGAGACGCGGCGCGAGGCGGCGAGGGGGGTCGTACCGTGCCGGGCTTGGAGTACTGCGCCCGCCCATGTTCGGGAGGGTCGTACGAAGCTGCGCGGGACCACTGGCCTTCGCTCAAGCGCTCGTGCCGCTGAGGGGGCCCCTCGTGGAGAGGCGGTACGCATGTGCGTACGCATCACGCCGAGGGCGGTCGGGTGGAGCCGATCGGGCCACCGACCGGGCATCCTCATTCGGATGGCCCGCCGAGTATCCGGCAGGCGCTTTACCACTGTACCCCGGAATCGCGCAGCTGTGTCGGGTGAATTCACCTGGTAGTCGCGTTTAGGTGGACCGGCAATGCCCGGACGTGGTGCCCTGGGCGGTGTTCCGGCGGGCTATTGTGCGGAGCATGTCGACCGTAGATAACGCATCGCCCGCCGACGACAGCACGCCCGCCGAGAAGAGCGGGATCGCGGCCCAGGACTGGGCGACCGCCTCCGCTTCGCCGCAGTACCGGGCCGCCGTCGTGGACCTGCTCGGCGCGCTCGCGTACGGAGAGCTCGCGGCCTTCGAGCGCCTCGCGGAGGACGCGAAGCTCGCGCCCACCCTGGACGACAAGGCCGAGCTCGCGAAGATGGCCTCCGCGGAGTTCCACCACTTCGAGCGGCTGCGCGACCGGCTCGCGGCGATCGAGGTCGAGCCGACCGCCGCCATGGAGCCCTTCGCCAAGGGCGTCGACGACTTCCACCGCCAGACCGCGCCGTCGGACTGGCTGGAAGGCCTGGTCAAGGCGTACGTCGGCGACTCGATCGCCAGCGACTTCTACCGTGAGGTCGCCACCCACCTGGACACCGACACCCGCGCGCTCGTCGTGAGCGTGCTCGACGACACCGGCCACGGCGGCTTCGCCGTCGAGAAGGTCCGCGCGGCCATCGAGGCCGACCCGCGCGTCGGCGGCCGGCTCGCGCTGTGGGCCCGCCGGCTGATGGGCGAGGCGCTCTCGCAGGCCCAGCGGGTGGTCGCCGAGCGCGACGCGCTCTCCACGATGCTCGTCGGCGGCGTCGACGGGATGGCCGCGGGCTTCGACCTGGCGGCCGTCGGCGAGATGTTCACCCGGATCACCAAGGCCCACACCAAGCGGATGGCGGCCCTCGGTCTCGCCGCCTAGAAGCCCCGCCGCCCAGAAGCCCCGCCGCCTGGCGGCAGGCCACGGCGTACGTCGGCCCCGGCACGCAGTTCGCCTGCGTGCCGGGGCCGACGCGTGTCCGCCTCAGGGCCGGCGGCGGCCGGTCAGCCCCGCGACGGGAGCGAAAACGGAGCCGGGCGGGATGATCGCCGCGGACCTGCGCCCGGGCGTAGCAGCAGCGACAGGACCACCGCCGCCACCAGCACGGCGCCGACGAAGGTCGCGGTCAGGGTGTTGTGCCCCGGGCCCAGCGCGTACTGCGTGAGGTACGCCCCGAACAGGGCCCCCAGGACCCCGCTGACCAGCACCACTCTCCGGGACGGCAGCCGCTGCGCCAGCACCCGCACGGCCGCTCCGGACAGGGCGAGGCCCAGGAGGGCGGAGCCGAGCGCTTCCATCAGCAGCATGAAGGCCTCCCGAAGATCAGGGGCAAACCAGGTCACTGCGGTCCTACCCGAAGCGGAAGAAAGGGAAACGGCCCGGTGGAATCAACCACCGGGCCGTTTCACCCAGTTCCCGAAGCGGCCGGAGCGTCAGAGCGCGCCGAAACCGACCTTGCGCACGCTCGGCTCGCCCACGTCGACGTACGACAGGCGGTCGGACGGCACCAGGACCTTGCGGCCCTTGGTGTCGGTCAGGCTCAGCAGCGGCTCCGAACCGGTCAGCGCGGCCGTGACGACGCGCTCCAGCTCCTCGGCGCTCAAGTCGCTCTCCAGCACGATCTCCCGGGGTGCGTGCTGCACGCCGATCTTGACCTCCACGGCTTTGTCCCTCCGACGGTCCGTTGTGCGCGTATCGCCGCGCCGTACCCGGTCCACATTAGCCCGGAGAGGGGACGCCGACCCGGCGCTGCGGACATGCTCGCAGCGAACAGCGCCCACGTCGGCACCGGCAGGGCGCCGGCGCCGCCGCCGGGGCTCAGGACTGCGCGCCCTGCCCGCCCTGCCCCGCGTCCGTGCCGTGCAGCGGGAAGCCGGCGATACCGCGCCAGGCCAGCGAGGTCAGCAGACCCACCGCCGTCTCCCGGGCGACCGGGCTCTCGCTGGAAAGCCAGTACCGGGCCACGACCTGCGAGACCCCGCCCAGGCCCACCGCCAGCAGCATCGACTCGTCCTTCGACAGGCCGGTGTCCTCGGCGATGACGTCGGAGATCGCCTCGGCGCACTGGAGCGAGACCCGGTCGACGCGCTCGCGCACCGCCGGCTCGTTCGTCAGGTCCGACTCGAAGACCAGCCGGAACGCGCCGCCCTCGTCCTCCACGTACGCGAAGTAGGCGTCCATGGTCGCGGCCACGCGCAGCTTGTTGTCCGTGGTCGACGCGAGCGCGCCGCGCACGGCGAGCAGCAGGGCCTCGCAATGCTGGTCCAGCAGCGCCAGGTACAGGTCGAGCTTGCCGGGGAAGTGCTGGTACAGCACCGGCTTGCTGACTCCGGCACGCTCGGCGATGTCGTCCATCGCCGCCGCGTGGTAACCCTGCGCGACGAAGACCTCCTGGGCCGCACCCAGGAGCTGATTGCGTCGGGCTCGGCGCGGCAGGCGCGTGCCCCGGGGACGCGCTGCCTCCGTCTGCTCGATGGCTGTCACGCCGCCTCCCACTTTCTCTAAGAACACAGTGCGCTCTGCGCCGCGCCGCCATCGTACTTTTCGGTAACCGAATCTGTAGGGTCCAAGCCGAGTTTTCTCGCTGTGCGGACCACCCTGAGGTGCTGGTCAGCGGTGCTCGGCGGGGTACTCGGCGGTAGCGTCGCCCGTCAGCGGTAGTCGTCCTCGTCCAGGGGCACCACCCGCGCCTGCTCGACCGCGTCACCGTCGGCCGCCTCGTCGCGGTCGACGCCGGTGACCCGGTCGTCCTCGTCCGGCTGCACCTCGGCCAGCTGCTCCGCGGTGTCCGCTTCGGGTGCCTCCGCGTCGAGGGGATCCCGGAATCGGTCGTGGAAGCTGTCCGGCTCTGCGGGGTCGACACTCATCTGGCTCCCCTTCTTCCCTCACCCCTCGTGGGCCTGCTCACTATGAGCCTAGGAGGATCGCCAATACCCCGCTACGCGGATCCGCATGCGTCTGTGATGCCGAACACAAGAGTCCGGACGTGATCGTCTCGTAACATTGCCCCCATGTCTTCGACCGAGCTGCCGGGCCTGCGCTCCACCGCCGAGCCGTCCTCCCAGGTGGCGGCCGTCCGCGTGGCGGAGGGCGAGCAGGTGCGCACCGTCGCGCTGCCCGGGCTGGAGCTGGCCGTACGGTTCCGGCCACCGCGCCGCCCCGGTCTGCCCGCGGCCCTCTTCGTCCACGGACTCGGCGGTTCCTCGACGAACTGGTCGGACCTCATGGCGCAGTTGGAGGACGAGGTCGACGGCGAGGCCCTCGACCTGCCCGGCTTCGGCTGGTCCCCGCCGCCCGCCAACCGGGACTACTCGCTGACGGCGATGGCCCGCGCGGTCATCCGCCACCTCGACGCCGCAGGGCGCGGCCCGGTGCACCTGTTCGGCAACTCCATGGGCGGCGCCGTCGTCACCCGCGTCGCCGCCGTCCGGCCCGACCTCGTGCGCACGCTGACCCTGGTCTCGCCCGCGCTGCCGGAACTGCGCGTACAGAGGTCGGCGGTGCCGACGGCCCTGCTCGCCGTCCCCGGGACGGCCGCGCTGCTCGCCCGGCTGACCCGCGGTCTGACCGCCGAACAGCGCACGCGGGGGGTGACGGACCTCTGTTACGGCGACCCCTCACGGGTGACGCCCGAGGGCTTCCGCCACGCCGTGGAGGAGATGGAGCGGCGGCTCGCCCTGCCCTACTTCTGGGAGGCGATGACCCGCTCCTCGCGCGGCATCGTCGACGCCTACACCCTCGGTGGGCAGCACGGACTGTGGCGTCAGGCGCAGCGGGTGCTCGCCCCGACCCTGCTGATCTACGGCGGCCGCGACCTGCTGGTCTCGTACCGTATGGCGCGCAAGGCCGCCGCCGCCTTCCGCGGTTCGCGGCTGCTGTGCCTGCCCGAGGCCGGGCACGTGGCCATGATGGAGTACCCCGAGGTGGTCGCGACCGCCTTCCGGGAGCTGCTGGACGAGTCCGCACGACACACCGAAGACGGCAGAGGCTGACGACCGTGGGACGACATAGTCGCAAGGGCCCCGCCCCGGCCCCGAGCCGGCCCGCGCCGGAGCCGGAACCCGCGGTGCATCCGGGGTACGGGGAGGACTTCCCGTACGAGGAGTACCGGCCGTACGGGGAGGACCCCTTCCCCGCGGAGCGCCGGACGTACGGGGAGGACCCCTCCCGCGCGGAGCACCGGCCCTACGGGGAGACCTCCGCTTATGCGGAGCACCGGCCCTACGGGCAGCAGCCGCCGTACGGGGCCCGCCCCGCGTACGGCGAACCGGCCGGCCGCCACCACGCCGAACCCACCGTCACCCACCAGGGATACGCGCCCCCGCAGTGGCCCGAGCCGGACGCCCGCCTCGCAGGCCACCCCGAGCAGCCCGAGCCCGGCGACGCCTGGGGCGGCCGGCCCGGGCCCGCCGCCTGGGGCCGCCCCGCCGGTGCGGACCCGGGCCGCGGCGCCGTACCGCGCCCGCGCAGCGCCTCCGCGGCCACCCTGGACACCGACACCCCCGCCTTCGGTACCCCCGCGGTCGGCTTCCCGCAGGTCACCCTGCCCGCCCGGGCACCGGCGCCCGAGCTGCGCACGCCCCCCGCCGCGGCCGACCCCCTCACCTCCACCGGCTCGCACCGCCGGGTTCCCGGCCCGCGCACCCCGCAGGCGCCCGCGGCGCCCGAGGAGGCCCCGGCCGCAGAGCCGCCCGGCCCCGGCCGCGGCCGCAAGGCCCGTACGTACACCGGCATGGCCGCCGTGGCCGTGAGCACCGTGCTCGCCGTGGTCGTGGCGGTGCACATGGCCTCCGAGGGGCAGAGCGGGGCGAGCGCCACCCGGTCCGCCGGCCAGGTGCCGGACCGGGCCCAGCCCGGGCAGTCCGCCGCCTCCCGGTCCGACGGCCGGCCGACCCCGCAGCCGCCGGCCGCCGCCGCGCCCGAGCTCTCGTACGAGCAGAAGATGGCCCAGCAGTTCCCCATCGACGAGAAGCTCCAGGGGCCGGGGGTCTTCGACACCGTGCCCGGGTTGGCCCCGGCGCCCGGCAAGGGCAAGAAGATCCGCTACCGGGTGGACGTCGAGCAGGGGCTCGGCCTGGACCCCCAGCTGTTCGCCGAGGCCGTCCACCGCACGCTCAACGACGACCGCAGCTGGGGTCACGGCGGGGTGAAGACCTTCGAGCGGGTGCCGGGCGGTGAGGCCGATTTCGTGATCACCCTCGCCAGCCCCGGCACCACCGGGGTGTGGTGCGCGAAGTCCGGGCTGGACACCACCGTCGACAACGTCAGCTGCGATTCCGCCTCCACCGACCGGGTGATGATCAACGCGTTCCGGTGGGCGCAGGGTTCGACGACGTACGGCGCGGAGCAGATGTTCGCCTACCGGCAGATGCTCATCAACCACGAGGTCGGCCACCGGCTCGGGCACGGGCACGTGAACTGCCAGACCCCGGGCGCCCTCGCGCCGATCATGCAGCAGCAGACGAAGTCGCTCGACATCGGCGGCATCCAGTGCAAGCCCAACCCCTGGGTCTTCCCCGGGAGTTGAGCCCGGACCGGCTCTCCCGGCAGGGTGCCGGGAGAGCCGGGGCACCGTCCCCCGGCTCTAGCGCGCTCGAACGCGGACCGTACGGGAAAGTTACGACTCTTCACCCCTTCCGGTGGGGGGGGGGGGGGGAGTGGCGGGGCGCCCCCCCGCCCCCCCCTTTTTATATAGTCTTACAATATGTTATGATATTTTTTTTGTTATTTGTTTACA